>NZ_CP150290.1:4021363-4331590 GCF_038051995.1 Paenibacillus sp. FSL H8-0537
TTGCCTCCCCTTCAGCCGGCTGGATGGCCTCGTCAATCGCGAGGATGACGAGTGCGGGAGTCGCGAGCCGCGTCAGTGTGCCAATAATCATCATGAAGATGGCCGGGATCAGCTGGCGCTTATAAGGCTTCATATAAACGAACAATCTACCCACCTGCGCCCAGTTAAACGGCCTCTCGATCGCATCATCATCTTTGTAAATAAAACGTTCTTTTTTATCGTATTTATCCGTGCCGGATGTGCTGCTCATCAGAGCGCCCCCTCCTTCCACTGCGCGCCCGCCTGCTCGAGCTCTTCGAGCGGAAAGTCGGCGTATTGAATTTTGTAAGTATCGCGATAAGGGCCAGGCTGCGCGAGCAATTGCTGATGCGTGCCACGCTGCACGACAACGCCTTGATCCAAAACGATAATTTCATCTGCATGGCGCAGCGAGGAAATACGGTGGGCAATAATGAAGGTCGTGCGGCCCGCCATGAGCTCCTTGAAGCCAGCCTGAATTTCATGCTCCGTTTCCATATCTACAGCGCTCGTCGCATCATCAAGAATGAGAATATGCGGATTTTTAATAAGAGCGCGGGCAATCGCGATCCGCTGCTTCTGTCCGCCAGACAGACCCATTCCTCTTTCACCGACAATGGTGTCATAGCCTTCCGGCATTTCCAAAATAAAATCATGGGCCTTCGCCAGCTTCGCAGCGCGTTCAATCTGCTCATCCGTTACGTCCTGCATGCCGTAAGCCAGATTCGTGCGAATGGACGCGGAGAACAGGAACGTTTCCTGAAAAACAGGAGCCATCTGTTTGCGGAGGCTGAACACGTCAATGTCCCGAATATCCATGCCATCAAGCGTAATGCTGCCCTCTTTCACATTGTAGGCGCGCATGAGAAGCTGGATAACCGTAGATTTTCCAGAGCCTGTAGCTCCCAGAAAACCAATTACCGAGCCTGCCGGCGCATCAATCGAGATATTCGTTAATGCCGGAGCCTTATCTGGATAATGAAAGGTTACATTGTTGAAACGGACATGCCCTTTAACCAACTGATCGTCCAGCACAATAGCATGCTCAAGGTTTTTCACATGGACATGCTCGTTCAGCAGGTTCAGCACCCGCTCGCCGGAAGCTTTGGATTGCGTATAGTTGTTAATATGGAACCCAATGCCCCACATCGGGCCGATAATGTACCAAGTTAAGCTGAAAAAGGCAACTAGCTCGCCAAGCTTGAGCTCTCCTCTAATGACGAGCATTCCACCTGCTAGAAGCAGAATGACTGCGCTTATGTTGGCGCATAATTCCATAATAGGGAAATAATGCGCCCAGATTTTCGCTGCACCGATCTGGTTCGTCTGATAAGCTTCGTTTTTCACTGAAAATTTGTTCACTTCATGCGGCTCGCGGGCAAAGGATTTCACCGTGCGAACACCCGTAATGTTTTCTTGAACGGCCGTCGTCAGGCTGCTGAGCGCGCGGCGCATTTCCTGAAAGGCCGGGTGGATTCTGCGCTCGAAGCGCAAAGCTGTAAACACCAGCAGCGGGATCGTAACCAACGTAATTAACGTCAGCTGCCAGTGGATGGACAGCATCATCGCTCCGCCGAACACGACCATCAGCACCACGTTCAAAATTTGGGCGAAGCCAAAGCCGATAAAGTTGCGAATCGCTTCCAAATCCGCGGTCAAGCGCGACATGAGATCGCCTGTTTTCGCTTTGTCATAATATTGAAAAGATAACGATTGCAACTTGTCATAACAAGCATTGCGAAGCCTAAAAGCTACTCGGTTGCCGATCCTTCCCCCAAAAAAACCATGTAAAAATTGCATTAATCCCTTTAACGTCACAACCCCCACAACGGTTAGCGCTAACGCTGGCACCTTGCCATACTGCTCTTCTTTAATGACATCGTCGATTAAGATGCGAAGCAAATTCGGATATACGAGTCCGAGCGCTGTCGCAAACATCAGGCAGACGATGGAGGTCAGAAGGAATTTTCGTTCGACCCAGTAAAATCGTTTGAGTTGCCTAAAGACGTCCAAGTAAATCCCACTCCCTGTTCTTTTTTGTAAGCATGAATGAATATTATCAGCAACCCATGACAGGAGCAATCTGAGTAAATTTCCGTATATTACATTGAAACAGCCGATTATGGCAATTTGGAAACACTAACTAACCTATGCTCAAGTATCGTCTTAAATCATCCCTAAAGTGTGCGTCTTACGCCATTTTTGCACAAAAACACACAAAACAAGCCTAAACAATTTTACGTAGCTTGGCTGCATAAATAGACTTTTTATTGAAACACAGACGGTTTTCAAAACATATTCCAAATAAATGGATTATCCCACAAGCGTAAACGGCTGTCGCCGTCCTCAGGCGGCAAAGCTGTCGTTTCGAGGGTGAAATATAGACCGCTTACATGTGTGAAACTTATAATCAGGCTGGCAAAATAAAAAATGCTTTCAGCAACTGTTATCAGTCGCTGAAAGCATTCAGACTATTATTAGATGAAAGCTTATGCAATTGTTGCGCTATGAAGATGAATCAATTGCTGATGCAGCTCGCGCAATTGACCCACATCGGCATTATCCGCTAGCGAGATGCGCTTGCCCTCTACATAGTTGACAACGTCCTGCTGCAGCTGCTCGCCTGACTGCTCGGCGTACTTTTTCCAAAGCGCGCTGTAGCGCTCGGTCCACTGCCTGTTCTCGGCAGCCATCCACTGCTGGAGTGATGGAATGAGCAGCGCTTCAAGCTCCTTGCGCAGCTGCCCTTTACCGTCGCCCTCGAAAAATTGCCGCGGCGATTTAAAGCGGCTCCACAGCCATTTGCCTGTAATATCCGTTGTCGTCCAATCGACGTCGATTTCCGGAGTAGGAATGGCCGCCGTCTCATAAGGGATGGATTGATAGCCCGTTAGCAGAGCGGCAAGCTCGGATGCACAGCTGTCAAATTGCTTGCGCAAAAGGCCATTCAAAATTCGCTCCAGACGCAGCGAGGTCGCTTGCAGCTCCTGAGCGAGCTCCATCTGAATTTGCCGCTGCAAATCAAGCCAAGCCGTCCAAATCATTTTCTTCAAATCGCGACCATCATCCTGCAAGACAGAAGGATTAAACGCGTAGTTGTAAAATTCACCGAATCTAAGCTGCTGGCGCTGCACGACGTAATAGAGCAGCTCGCTTAGCTCCTGTGCCTGCTGAGGCGGCGCCTCGCTGGAACGATAAGAAGCAAGCAGCAGCTGTGCCTGCTCTTGAAGCGCAGCCAGCCCTCTGAGCTCCTGCTCTCTCGTAGCCGCATCGCCTGTGGCACTGTTCAGCCAGCCATTTACGGTAGCTGCCGCCCTCACAATTTCCTGCTCAGCTGCGTCAATCGCAAGCCGTCCTAAATCCTCGCTTACGAAATGCAGGAAGGAGCGCTCAAAAGCGTCAATGCCCGAGCGTTCCAGCAGCTCGCCATCGCCATTTTGCTTCGCGTCGAGACCGTCCAGACTTGAAACCGGATAGAGACGCGGCGAACGAATGCCATGCTGGAGCAGGTTATGCTCCACATGCTTCAGGACGCCCGCAAGCTCCTCCTGGTCAGCTGCCAAATCGGCCGCGTTGACGAGGAAAAACATTTTATCAAGCTCGAACTGGTCCTTGACCCGTCCAAGCTGCATGAGAAACTGACGGTCTGCCTGTGAAAAAGCATGGTTGTAATAGGTGACGAACAGGACAGCGTCAGCATTTTTAATGTAATTGAACGCAACGCCCGTATGGCGGGCGTTCACGGAATCCGCTCCCGGCGTATCGACGAGAACGATGCCCTGCCGCGTCAGCTCGCAATCGTAATAAAGCTCGATTTCGCTGACGTAGCAGGAACGCGATTCCTCCGCTACGAAGCGCTCGTACTCCGCCTGTGAGACGGTGAGGCGCTGGCCAAGCAGCGCCTCATGCTCTTCCCAGCCTGCGCGTGCAGCACGCAGGAAGCTGTAGTGCGGCCGTCCGCCGGCGTGAATCGCATCTGGCGACAGGCGGTCGATCGCGCGCATGAGAGCGGCAGCGTCCGGCAGCGCAGCGTCAGAAGCGTCTTCGCCGAGCAAAGCGAGCGAATAGCGCAGGTCTTCCAGGACGGCGTCACGGGATTTCATGACGACGCCCGCCGTGCCATGCTCGCGGCCGCCCGATGGCGGCACGAGACGGTTGATCGCCGCCGTCGTCGGATTCGGCGACACCGGCAGTACCGGCTCGCCAATAAGCGCATTGGCGAGCGAGGATTTGCCCGCGCTGAACGCTCCGAACAGCGCGATTGTGAACCGGCTGCTGCGGAGCCGGTTCGCCTTGTCCTGCATCGCCTGCGCGGCCGCGGCTAGCGGCGCGTGCGGCGTCAGCAGCGCGGCTGCGCTGAGCAAGCGCGCGGCTGCGCCATGCTGCTGCGACAGCGCTTCGCCGCTGCCGAGCGCAGTTTGCGCTGGCGTCGCGGCAACGCCCGCGCCACTGGCCCTTGCGGCAGCAGCGTCGCCCGCTGCCGCCCCATCGCCGCGCTGCGCAGCTTCGCTCGCGCGGCCCAGCTCTTGCCCGGCGGCGGCATCTGCCGCGCCGCCGTCTACACCTGCGCGCGCGCGTGCATCTGCCGCTGCGCGCTTTGGCGCCGGCAGCGCCGGCCGCGCAACTGGCTGCGGCAGCGTCCCCGCAACCTGCGCCGCATGCTGCGCGGCGCGCTCCGCCAGCGCCGCAAGCAGCCCTAGCGCCCCGGCCTGCGCATCAAGCGCCGCAAGCCGTCCTCGCACATCTGCAGCGGCCGTCTCGCTCGCCGCTGCCACATGCGCCGTCAGCGCGTCAATCAGCTCATTGCCGCGCTTCCGGTAAAGCTCCTTCACCTCCGCGGCTAATTCGCGCGTATACGTCATCGTATATTCGTTGCCGAATACCGCTCCCGTATTTACGCGCTGAATGAGCCATGAAGTATCCGGCTTCCAGCTAAACTGCTCGGCAAGCTGCTGCTCCAGCGTTTCCGCTGCGTAGCCGACTTTCTCAGCGGCGCGGCGCAGTAAATCCTTTACATGCCAATCAACTGCCGCATTCACTTGGCCAGCAAAATCATGACAGAACAGCTCCGCACGGCGTTCCTGCTCAGCCGCCGTCTTCGCTCCAGCGAACAACAGCCCCGTCTTGAAGCCCGGCTTCCTGCTTTCCAGAAACGCATGCGCTAAATCCCGCACTGGAGCTGGCGTAATGATTGCATTGTCTACCAGCGCCTGCAAATCCCGGCGCAGCTCCAGACGCAGACGTTCCGGTTCTGCTTCGAGCTGCTTCGTTTGCAGCATCAGCTCGCCCTGCTCCGTCTTCACCCGCTGCGCTTCCTCTTCTCCGCCTGCCTCGGCAAGCAGCCGTTCCTTCTCCGGTTCATCCTGCATCTCGCACCATTTCAAATGCTCCGCTGCAAGATGGCGCAGCGAAGCATCGACGCTGTAAGCAGCAAGCGGCTCACGTAATTCCTTCAGCTCGTCAAGCAGCCGCGTAAGCGCCTCCCATTCCTGATGCGGATGATCCGGCTGGCGCAACGACAAATAAACGATTCCCGCTGGCTCCAAATGCCAAGCTTGAAACGCCTCTTCTACGCTTTTGCGATACTCAGCAAACGTTAGCTCGCGTTCCCTGTGCTTATCAATCTGATTCACAATAAAATATAACGGCTTGCCCCAATCCTTAAGCTGCTTGGCAAACGCAAAATTAATTTCCGATTGCACATGATTATAATCCATGACATAAAACACGACATCCGCCAAATGCAGCGCTGATTCCGTTGCCATCCGGTGTGCATCATCCGTAGAGTCAATGCCCGGCGTATCCAGAAGTACCGTATGATTGCCTAATCTTTCTGTTGGATACGTAATCGAGACCGATTGGAACTGCTCACCGTCTACGCAATAGCGATCCAGATCCTCCAAAGAAACACTGAGGCTAGACGCCTTGCCATCCTTCTCCGTGATGATGCTTGCCCGCGCCTCTGCTCCGCCTCTTATGGACACTACGTTCGCACTGGTCGGAATCGGACTCGAAGGCAGAAGCTGAGCCCCGCACAGCCGATTGATCAGCGTGGACTTGCCTGCGGAAAAATGACCGCAAAAAGCAACAGTAAGCCGACCCTCGGCCAGCTTACTGTGTACCTCCATAACTTGTTTGGCGTGCAGCGCATCACCTGCGTCCGTCATTTCGCGGGCCGCCAGGATTGTTGCTTCTTCAATGCGTTGTACCGTCATTTCAGCCATAATCTATGCAATTTCCTCATCATCGGAAGGCATGCAAATTTCGAATACATTGCCATGCTGCAAAATCATAATGTTACGCTCTTTTTCGCGCATAACAACGACTTCCGGTTTTTGACGCATACGCTCGATGTATTGGTCAGGCACGTCGCCGGAGCCGCTAACGGTTACGCCTTCCACTACGATATCTTCGTTTTCTTCTGGCGGGGAGCTAAGCACTTGCTCATAAATATCAGAGAAAAGCTCAAAACTATTTGTATACACGGAAATACACTTCACTGTCATCATCCTTCATTTTAAAAGTATTGGTTATTAGCCAACCTTATTTAGCCACTCTCTTAACAGTCTTCTTGTTTAAGCCTGGCTTCATACGTTGTTTTCCTTCATTGCACATATCCAGCAGCGGACAAACCTCGCATTGCGGATTTTGCGCCTTGCAATGATAGCGGCCGAAAAAAATGAGCCGATGATGGGTAAGGGTCCATTCGTCTTTGGGAACAAGCTTCATGAGCTTCTTCTCAACTTCCAGCACAGAATCATCAGACTTCGCTACCCTAAGGCGCTTGGATACACGTTCAACATGGGTATCGACTGCAATAGCCGGCACATTAAACGCATTAGACATGACGACATTCGCCGTCTTGCGTCCAACACCCGGCAGCTCAACCAGCTGCTCATGCGTGGAAGGAGTTTCTCCATCATATTTATCAATGAGAATGCGGCACAATTTTTGAATATTGGAAGCTTTGCTTCGGAATAAACCGATTCTTCGAATATCCTGCTCCAGCTCTTCCAGCGGAACCGCCACATAGTCCTCCGGCTGCTTATACTTTTGAAATAGGTTCGCGGTTACCTTATTCACCATCTCATCAGTACATTGCGCAGACATCAAGACAGCAATCGTCAGCTCAAACGGATTAGAATGGTTCAGCTCGCAATGTGCGTCCGGAAACATCTCCGCAAGAGTATCCAATATGTGTCGCATCTTCTGCTTCGCATTCATCGTCCTCTCTCCCATTCCAAACACTATCGTTCAAAGTGTAGCGAAAATCGTCTCTCCATGCAACTATAATCCACCATAAATATTGAAAAAATCATAAAAAAACTGCCCCGTAGGGCAGTTTGTCACATAACCTTACCAATTTACACTTTTACAATTTCCACCGCTTTATTTTTGAAAGCATAAACGATGATCTGATCGCCGTATTTAATGTCCTGCAGCGAAATCGCCTTTCCATCTTTTAACAGCTTCGTTGCGCCTGTCACATAAAAATAATTGGCGTTGTCCGCGTCGGTCATTTTGAGTGTCCACAGCTGTCCAGCCGTAGCGTCATACTGCCAAAACGTTCTCGTCTGGCCAACGGCTACTGTGACCTGCACCACATCATTTTCATTTTTGCTCAGTTGGACCCGATCGCCAGTTGCGAGCGTTGACGTAGTCGCAGAAGTGGATGTCCCCTTCGTAATGAAGAAAGTTTGACCAAGTGCAACCGTTATTGTCTGACCGTTCTCATTCGTCAGCGTAATGCTGTTTGTGCCTACCGATTGAACAGTTCCATAAGATACGACGATAGATTTCACGGCAATCATTTGCTTGCCAATGTAGCTGACATTAATCAAAGTGCCCGGAACAAGTGTATCGATCGCTACTTTGCTTCCAGTCTCATTCGTAATATCGATTCCCGACAGCACTAGATCTGTCTGTACATTTTGCGCATTAACGACCGTAACCTTTTTGGTGCCAGTGTTGACTGCGCGCACTTCATATTGGATTGGACGATGAACCTGAATGAGCGTTGCCCGATCCTGATTCACATTCATAACCGTTGTAATCGTATCGCCAACTTTAAGATCAGTCAGAGATGCCGCTGCAATGCCCGGAACCTCTACCGTTGGCGCCGAATAAGCAACCGTAACATCAACGCCGCCAGGCACGCTCAGCGTAACGGAATTGCTGGAGCCATTAATGGAAACGAGTTTGCCCGTATATTTGCTTGCAATCGACAAGGACACTACCTTGTCTCCACTGTAAGTAATGGTCAGCTTGCGGTTTTTTGTCAGCCATGTTCCGATGTCGTCCAGCTTGATTGCATTGCCGTTATTGTCAATTCTCGTTTTCTCAGTCAAATAAAGCGGATATGCTTTTGTTCCTGTAGAGTCAAAAACGACAAGGAATTTTTTGTCCGCATTATAGCTTTCCACCTGAGCGCCAACAAGCGTCTGAACGTTGCGGTTTATGACCTCGATTTTTGTAATCTGATCCTGGTCATTCGTTGTAATTTGCAATTGATCCACATCTTTAATCAAATCGCCAATCGTAGGCCCTACGATGCCTTCGATTATAATTTCAATCGTGCTGCTCAAAAATTTGGAGTTCAGCTTGCCTGCGCTGTCTTCATACGTAAGGACACTTGCATCGCCAGAAATAAACGTGCCTTTCAGCACGGCAGCTCCTGTTTGCTGATCAACTGTAATTTTCAGCGCTTTAGGGGATGTACGGAACGTATCCTGCGTCACTGTAATTGCGCTGTTCTCCTTCAAGTCGCTAATGGCAATCGTCTTGCCAGACGTTTCGGCTACGATAAGCGAGTCGTCATAATAAACCTCTACCGGCTTATTATCGATCCATACATATAGCAGCTTCTGATCCGGCAGCACGCGGCCAACCGTACCTGTTATCGTTTTAATTTGCGGCTTGTCATCCTGAAGCTCCACGTAAGCAGCCGCACCTGATTTCGTAATAACCGTTACATTTGCATATTGTACAAGATCCTTAGCTGCAATAGGCGTTTCGGAGTCATAACGATAAATGGCCGTATTCGCGCTGAGCGTATACACAGCCGACTGCTCCTTGCTGTAAATCGTAATACCCGTGTCGCTGGCTTGCAGCAGCACACCCGTTGCTTGTCCTGCATATTCAACCGGATACAGCTTCTCAGCACGGCTGAACAGTGTTGCAAGGCTTGCACGGTTTACATTCGCTTTAGGATCGAACTTGACTGCTGTTATCCCTTTAACCAAATCTAGTGAAACAGCAGCATTGACATAACCACGGTAGCTGCTGGCAATTTGATCCGCATCATTAAACGATGAAACGGCATTTTGCAGGCTGTCCGCTGTGCTCTTCTGATTAATAGCACGAATGAGCAGCTTCGTTACCCATTCCCGTGTAGCTGGGCGCTGTCCCCAGCCTACAGCTTGATCGCCGGAAGCGGCAAGCGCATATTCTTCAGCCTGATCCAGCAAGCCTTTATCGAAAGCGAGCTTAACTTCGCCCTTAAAGTCGCTCTTAATGACGAACGTTTCTGGGAACGCAACGGTATCATCAGCTGGAGCTTCATTAGCTGCTCCAATAAAACGCAAAGCCATAAGAACAGCTTCCTGCTGCGTAACATTGTCAGCTGGGCGGAATAGACCGTTTGAGCCATTAATGATGCCTTGAAACGAAAGCTTAGTGATATGCTTTTGCGCCCAGTGATTCGATGCTACATCGCTAAACGGATTGGAGCTTACTGTCGCCGCATACGAAATAGGGGCGGGAACCACAAACGGTCCCGCCAAAACGGAAAATGCAATCGTGCCTGCAATAATAGATTTTGATGATCGTGACAATGCCATAATTATCGTTCCCCCCGAATAGTTTCAAAACGTCAAGCGTAAACGGCTGTCGCCGTCCTTTGGTGGCAAAGCTGCCGTTTCGCGTAGAAATATAGAGAAGGAATCGAAAAATCATATTCTTTCCTATATTTCAAGCGTAAACGGCTGTCGCCGTCCTTTGGTGGCAAAGCTAAGGCTTGACTGTTGGATGCTCAAGCTCAACATGGCCCATCAGCGTATCAGCGCTGTCTCCATCTACGAGCAAATCATAGGCTTTTACAAAGTCGAACTGGAACAATGTTTTTTGGAGCGTCTCCAGCACTAATACTTCGCCAGGCGAACCAAGCCGGGATTCGTCAGACAAATGAAGATCAATCGTCACCTGTCCATCGCTTCCCAGCAGCACCGATTTAACTTCGATCAGCTTCCACAGTGATACAGCGCCTTCGCCCTCCACATGCTGCAGTGCTGTTATTGCGTTTTGAACTAATTCCAGATCTGAGCTGTATGCAACCTGAACCTGCTGCTCCACTAAACCATCCAGCTCTTCATTTCCCGCATATACCTTTATTTCTAGTGTCTGTTTTTCAGGCTCAATTGACGGCTCAGCGGATGGCGAAGCCGATGGCTGAATAGAAGGCGACGGGCTGCTGCCTGCGCCTGATTCAGCCGGCTTGTTTACCGCGCCGCAGCCCGCAACGAGTCCAACTATACATAAAGTCAACATGAACTGGCTTATTGTTCGCAGCATCTGTTATCCCCCTCTCTCTACGATAGCTTTAAATAGTCCTTGATTCCTGCTACAATTCCGGCAGCGATGTTGTTTTGCACGGAATCATCAAACAGCTTCTTGTAATCGTCGGCATTAGACAAAAACCCTGCTTCGAGCAAAATCGCCGGCATCGTCGTTTCTCTCGTTACATGCAAGCTTTGCTGCTTGACCCCGCGGTCCCTAAGACCTGTTGCTTTAGCAAACTGCTTATGCACCGCATCGGCAAATGCTTTGCTGCTAGCTCTTGTGTAATAGGTTTCCGTGCCTGTTGCGGCACTGCTTGGATTGCTATTGGCATGCACAGACAGGAATAGATTGGCTTTAAGATTTTCAGCAAACTTTACCCGATCCTCCAGCTTCACATAATTGTCATCCGGACGGGATAAATAAGCTTTTATTTTCGATTCCTTATCCAGCAAAGCCTTCACCTTCAAAGAAATGCTGAGATTAAATTCTTTCTCCCATCTGCCGTTAATTCCTTTGGCACCGGGATCAGAGCCGCCATGCCCCGCGTCAATTACGATCGAATAAACACCGTTTGCTGGCAGTGTCGGACCCGCAGTTGGCGTTGGCGTCGCAGAAGGCGTCGGCGTTGGTGTCGGTGTAGCTTCCACTGGCAGCGGATCAATGACATTAATGCGAATTTCGCCTAGCGCACTGTTCATGACATCCACATCGGCATCTGCTTTCAGATCAAGCACAATGCGGACGGTTGCCGGGCTTGACGAGAACAAGGAATAGCGTATGCCGCTCAAATAAGGATGCTCGCCTACTTCAAGATTGATCTGTCCTGAGTTCAACTGCGCTATAAGCGTATCCGAATAAGACACCTTTGGAATGTCCATTACGATTCGTTTTGGGCTTTCAAGCTTGAAGGGCTGATTGTAGACTGCGCTTCCCTCGTAATGAATGATAATCGCATTTTCATTGTCATACGAAATACCCGTTACAACGCCATCAGGCTGTGTGACAACCGGATCTGTTGATGGGCTTGGCGTTGGCGTTGGTTCCGGTTCTTTAAACAATTGGACGGATTTTGTCGACTGATCCCAGTTGACCTGCATTCCGAGAGATTCCCCAACGAAACGCAGCGGAATAAGGGTTGTCCCTTTTTGCAGCAGTGCTGGCGTATCCAGCTTCACCTGCTCATTGTTAACAAAAGCGACATCCTGATTAATAGTAAGAACGATTGAATCAGAGCCATTATGTACAGTAACTGTCTGTGTAGCTGACGACCAGCCTACCTTGTAGCCGATACTCTCCGACACGAGCCGCATTGGCACAAGCGTATACTTGTTGTCTACGATTTGCGGCGCTACCTTCGAATCTAGTAAAGCCCCATTCAAATAAAGCTTTGGCACAACCTCGGCAGCATGTCCTGCACTGGAAAACAGCGTGAATAACAACGACATGAGCAACAGAATCGATACAAATTTCTTCATTTTCCACCTCGATGACTGAAATTGCCCTCATCGAATGGGGTGCATTCGACTTAAACAGACTAAAATATTAGACGCATAGCGTCAGAAAAAGTTGCGTATAGAGGAAAAAAGAGGACAAATTTTCCGACAGGAAATTGCCCTCTTTTTAAAATATAGGAAAGTATATGGTTTTTCCATCCTTCTCTATACGTTTCGCCAAAACGATGGCGTCTAATAGAAAGGACGGCGATAGCCGTTTCACCTTGTTTACAGCTTATGCTTGCGCTTTTGCAGCGCGTTTTTGCTCGTAAGCTGTAATTTTATCTTCATGCATCAGCGTCAGGCCGATATCATCAAGTCCTTGCAGAAGGAACTGGCGGCGGTGCTCATCCAGCTCAAAGTTGATTTCCAGACCGTAATCATCAGTCAGACGATTATTTTCCAGATCAACATTCAGCGTGTAGCCCTCATGCTTCGCCGTACGCTGGAACAGATCTTCAACCTGCTCTTCGCTCAGCTTAAGCGGCAAAATGCCGTTTTTGAAGCAGTTGTTGTAGAAAATATCTGCATAAGACGGTGCGATAACGACTTTGTAGCCATAGTCGAGAATCGCCCATGGCGCATGCTCACGGGAGGAGCCGCAACCGAAGTTAGCGCGTGAAATGAGCACGGAAGCGCCTTGATAACGAGGCTTATTCGGTTCAAATTCAGCGTTGACTTCACCGTTCTCATGAAAGCGCCATTCGAAAAATAGAAACTGTCCAAAGCCGCTGCGCTCAATGCGCTTCAAAAATTGTTTAGGAATAATCGCATCCGTATCTACGTTAACGCGATCGACTGGAGCAACAATGCCCGTAAACTGTTTAAATGGTTCCATATCGGTAATACCCCTCTCGCACGTCCTGATTAGTTCAATACTTCTGTTTTGACATTCCAATCACGCACATCTGTAAAGCGGCCCATAACAGCTGCAGCAACAGCCATTGCTGGAGATACAAGATGCGTACGGCCTCCGCGGCCTTGGCGGCCTTCGAAGTTGCGGTTCGATGTCGAAGCACAGCGTTGTCCTGGTTGCAGAACGTCCGGGTTCATCGCCAGACACATCGAGCAGCCTGCTTCACGCCATTCGAAACCTGCTTCGATAAATACTTTATCAAGGCCTTCTTTTTCAGCCTGAATTTTAACGCGGCCTGAGCCTGGAACAACGATTGCTGTCACTCTATCGCTAACTTTGTAGCCGCGAGCGATTTCAGCAGCAGCACGAAGATCCTCAATACGTCCATTTGTACAAGAACCGATAAACACATAATCGATCTCGATTTCGTTCATAGGCGTACCTGGCTTCAGATCCATATATTCCAATGCTTTCTCAGCAGCTTTACGCTCATTTTCCGTAGGTAGCTGTGCTGGGAAAGGAACCGAAGATGTAATATCTGTACCCATACCAGGGCTAGTACCCCAGGTTACTTGCGGGATCAGGGAATCAACGTCAAAATCAACGATTGTGTCATAAGTTGCGCCTTCATCAGTGGAAAGCAATTTCCACTCTTCTACAGCCGCATCATAATCTGCTGGAGCATACTCGCGTCCACGAAGATAGTTGAACGTCGTTTCGTCAGGAGCGATCAGGCCTGCGCGAGCGCCGCCTTCGATCGACATGTTGCAAACCGTCATACGCTCTTCCATCGTCAGCGAGCGAATCGATTCGCCTGTGTACTCGATAACGTAGCCAGTAGCGAAGTCCGTACCGTATTTTGCGATAACGCCCAAAATCATATCCTTTGCCGTTACGCCCGGTTTACGGTTGCCCGTGAAGCGAACTTCCATCGTTTTTGCTTTCGATTGCTGCAGGCATTGTGTTGCCATTACGTGCTCAACCTCGGAAGTACCGATACCAAATGCCAGCGCGCCGAACGCACCATGCGTGGAAGTATGGCTGTCGCCGCAAACGATCGTTTTGCCCGGATGCGTAAGGCCAATTTCAGGACCCATAACGTGTACAACGCCTTGGTCAATATTGTCAAGATCAAACAGCTTTACGCCGAAATCTTTACAGTTTTGCGTCAGTGTATCAATTTGCTGCTTGGAGATAGGATCTGTAATGTTGAAGCGGTCTTTCGTAGGAACGTTGTGATCCATCGTTGCGAATGTCAAATCTGGACGACGCACTTTACGGCCAGACATGCGAAGACCTTCGAAAGCTTGCGGCGAAGTTACTTCGTGAACCAGTTGAAGATCGATATAAATGATACTCGGCTTGCCTTCTTCTTGATTAATGACATGATTGTCCCAAATCTTCTCAAACATCGTTCTTTTAGCCATTAAATTCACCCCATTGTTCGACTTCTCTTCAAAATGATGCTCTAAGCATAACACTTGGCACTTGATTGATCCAAGATATAATATCTATAATGTCTATAGGTAACAACTATAACGGTAAATGAAGAAGCTCTTCCCAGCAAGGTGAAACGGCTATCGCCGTCCTTTGGCGGCGCGGCGCGTTTCAGTCCGAGAAATATAAGCGTATTTATACGAGAACACTTATAAATTCTTATATTTAAAACAAAGAAAGCAGGATGCCCATGGAGCTCAGACAACTGCAGTATGTGCTGCAAATCGCAATTGAAAAAAACTTCTCCCGCGCAGCGGAAAAGCTGCATATCGCCCAGCCATCGCTCAGCCAGCAGCTGTCGAAGCTGGAGCAGGAGCTTGGCGTGCTGCTGTTTCGGCGCACGACCAACTCCGTTGAGTTGACGCAGGCCGGGCAAGTTTTTGTCGACAAATCCCAAACGATCCTTGATGCAATCGAGCAGCTCAAGCAGGAAATGGACGATATGGCGCAAATGCGGCGCGGACGCCTCGTCGTCGGAACGCTGCCGATTACGGGCTCGCATATACTGCCGCTCGTCCTGCCGGTATTCGGCGCCCAGTATCCTCAAATTGAAGTTGTGCTCGTGGAGGATACTTCAGCAAAGCTGGAGCAGCTTACAGCAAGCGGCGGCACCGACCTCAGCTTGTTGTCTCTTCCGCTAGCCGACACCTCGCTTGCATGGGAGCCATTAATGGAAGAAGAAATTTGTTTGGCGATCCCGCCGCAGCATCCGCTTGCGGAAAGCACAGAGCCTGTACCGATTAGCGTATTGCGCAATGAACCATTTATCGGATTAAAAAAAGGCCAGGGCTTCAGGCAAATTACAGTCGAGCTGTGCCAAGCTTCTGGCTTTACGCCGCAAATCGTATTTGAAAGCAGCAATATTGAAACCGTCCAATCGCTCGTCGCGGGCGGCATGGGCATCGCTTTCGTCCCGAAAATGCTGACACGCCAAAGAGGGAGCGAATTCGCCCCCATCTATTTGCCGCTATCGCCCAAAGCATCACGGACGCTGGTCATCGCCAGCCGCAAGGGCCGTTACCTGTCTAAAGCTACGGAAGCTTTCATTAGAACGATGAACAAAACCATTGTCCACTATAAATAATAAGTTTGCTGGGGAGCATGATGAAACAGACAGCAGAACTGATTTTTCATCATGCTTCTAATACAGTCCCGGCCTGCGGTCTTCGAAGACGGGAATTTTGCCTCGAACGGCATCAACTAGCGCCAAATCGATTTCCGCATAAATAATCGCTTCGTCCTCCCCACCCTCGGCTATCGTTTCCCCCCACGGATCAAGCACGAGTGAATGTCCGAAAAAGCTCGTTTCGCCGCTTTGCCCAACCCGATTGCAGGCAATGACGAACATTTGATTTTCAATCGCTCTGGCGCTCAGCAGCGTTTTCCAGTGATGCAGGCGCGGATTCGGCCATTCGGCTGGAACGAATAACAGCTTGGCGCCTCCAAGCGCCAGCTTGCGAGCAAGCTCAGGGAAACGGATATCATAACAGATCATCATGCCGGCTTCCTGTCCGCCAAGCTGGAATGAGCCTAGCTTATCGCCAGCCTGCAAATATTTTTCCTCGTCCATTAACCGAAACAGATGGATTTTAGAATAATCGGCTATCGTTTCCCCTGCACGGTCGAAAGCAAAGATCGTATTGTAAACCCCATCCGCCCTGCTTTCCGCGATTGAGCCCGCAACAATATTCACTTGATGCTTGGCCGAGAAGGCTGACAAAAACTGCTTCGTCCGCTCTCCATTCGCATCGGCCAGCGTTTCAATTTCCGTCAGCGCATAGCCCGTGTTCCACATTTCGGGAAAAACAATAACGTCCAGCTTGCGTCCACCGCTTACCGCTTTCTCCAGCATTTGCTCAAGCTTGGCAAAGTTAGCCTCTGGATTTCCAGCTTTTATATCCATTTGCAGCAGCGCAAGGTTTAATTTTTCAGTATTCATTTTCGGCGAGCCTCCTATTATGATGCAACCATTCATTTTCCCTAATGATACCTTCACATGGTTCTGTGTCAAGATGGGGATGATAACTCAAGTACAATTACCAAGCCATATACAGACAAGGAGCATGCCAACATGAAGCTGCAAAAATGGATAGCTGCCCTGTGCGCAGCTTGCTCACTATTTATTTTCGCCTCCACCGGCTTTGCCCAGGAGACAGCGAAAGAGCAACCGACCGTGGGACCAGTTCAAGTTTTTGATGTAAAAGCCGGCAAGGTCGTTCTAACTGTACCGAATGACGACGACTATCAAAAGATGGCAAACAGTTGGCTGGACTCTGTAACGGGTCTTGCCCCCCAATTAACGAATGACAACACCTGTACCTATGTTTATCGCGTTCCACTTGCAAAAGCATACAACCTGAGCACGAATAATATTTCACTCCAAGTAAAAGAAGTGTTTTTATTCGTATGTGGAGGCAAAGCCCCTCAGCTGTTGGTTTTTGATGAACAGCGCAGGCCGCTGCTGCTGTTGTTTAAAGCCGACATCGCAGCTTTTATTAAAAAAGTCGGCATTCCGGCCACTTAAGAATCCATTCCAACTGAATCACTCGACATAAATGGTTTTTGCGTGCTACAGTAATGCTTAACGGCTTATTGTTCATGAGCAACTATTGGATGTGGAGTGTGAATAAAAATGGAAACAAAGCTGGAACAGCATATCATTAAACCAGCAGATCGTATGACGGGCTTGCCCACGCAATTTTTTGCTAAATTGGTTGCTAAGGCTAATGCCCAAGTTGCCAAGGGCCGCGACGTTATTAACCTTGGACAAGGCAATCCCGATCAGCCGACTCCGCCGCACATTGTGGCAAAGCTTCAAGAAGCTGCCGCTAACCCCATGTATCACCGTTATCCGCCTTTTAGCGGCTACCCTTTTCTCAAGGAAGCCGTCGCAAAACGTTATAAGGAAGATTATAACGTTGATATAGACCCAACCACAGAAGTCGCTATTTTGTTCGGCGGCAAAACAGGCCTGGTGGAAATTAGCCAGTGCCTGCTGAATCCCGGCGATATCTGCCTCGTGCCTGATCCGGGCTATCCCGATTATTGGTCAGGCGTGGCACTCGCTGGAGCGGATATGCACTTTATGCCGCTAACGGCGGAAAACCGCTTTTTGCCCGATTATAGGGCCATTGACGAAGCCGCGCTGGAGCGTGCCAAGCTGATGTTTATGAACTATCCGAACAATCCGACCGGAGCGGTCGCGAATCCAGAATTTTATGCCCAAACGGTTGAATTCGCCCGCCGCACAGGCGTCGTTGTCGCAAGTGATTTTGCTTATGGCGCGATTGGCTTTGATGGCGAGCGTCCAGTCAGCTTCCTCCAAACGCCGGGAGCAAAGGAAGTGGGCATCGAGTTTTATACCTTGTCCAAATCCTACAATATGGCGGGCTGGCGCGTAGGCTTTGCACTGGGCAACTCGCAGATCATTTCTTTAATCAATCTTATGCAGGATCATTATTATTGCAGCCTGTTTGGCGGCATTCAGGAAGCGGCTGCTGAAGCGCTAACCGGTCCGCAGCAATGCGTAACGGAGCTGAACGCTACCTATGAGCGCAGACGCGAAGCTTTATTCGGCGCCCTTGACCGCATCGGCTGGAAAGCAGAGCGCCCAGGAGGCTCCTTCTTCTGCTGGCTGCCTGTTCCGGAAGGCTACACGTCTGAATCGTTCGCGGATCTCGTATTGCAGGAAGCGGATGTCGTTGTCGCGCCCGGAGTCGGCTTCGGCTCATTCGGCGAAGGGTATGTGCGGCTTGGTTTGCTTACGAGCGAAGCTCGGCTGGAGGAAGCGATTGAACGTATTGGCAAGCTTGGCATTTTCAAAGCCTAGCCGCCTGCGAATGCCTCTCTTTACAGCAGCCAGTCGATCATGATATGCTTACACCAACTGAACATGAAACGTTATGACGGGACTAGTAAGCTTGACTAGGTCGTGCCCAGAGAGTGAATTCCAGAGGCTGCAAGAATTTACCTCGACTGCTCGCTGAACCTGCCCCTGAACGGCCGATGATGAATCGGACAGCACCTCCTGTTACGAGGCCCAAGCAGGATTGTTTGCCTTAAGCGGCATACAGTCAATTAAGGTGGTACCGCGGAAGCTTATAAGACTTTCGTCCTTTACGGACGGGAGTCTTTTTTATTTTGTCAGGAAATGGGATGATGGATAAATGGCGGAACGAATCATTGTAAAAATCGGCAGCAGCTCGCTAACCTCTGAGGAAGGCGGACTGAATAAGGAACGCATCGCTTATTTTGTATCTGAGCTTGCCGCGCTGCATGCAGCAGGCCGCTCGGTCATACTAGTCACCTCTGGCGCCGTAGCCGCAGGCTTTCGTCAAATAGGCTATGAGTCAAGGCCCAAAGCCGTTCACGAGAAGCAGGCGGCCGCAGCAGTTGGGCAAGCACTGCTTATGCAGGCTTATCAGGAGGCTTTTAGCCAGTTCGGCATTGGAGCGGCACAAATTTTGCTGACAAGGGCCGACTTCTCGAACCGCAAGCGAATTCAAAACGCTTTGATGACCATTGAAGAGCTGCTCAGGCTGCGCACGATACCGATAATTAATGAGAACGATACCGTTGCAACCGATGAGCTGAAATTTGGCGATAATGACAACTTGTCGGCGCTGGTCGCAACGATGACAAAAGCCGGTCAGCTCATTATTATTACAGATATGGACGGCTTGTATACGGAAGATCCACGCAAAAATCCTTTAGCAGTCAAAATCGAGCGTGTCGACAGCATTTCCGCAGACATAATGAAGTTCGCTGGCGGTGCTGGCTCGGCAGTTGGAACGGGCGGAATGCGCTCCAAAATTGAAGCAGCCCGGATTGCCATGCGCGGCGGCGTGCCCGCTTTTATCGGGAAAGTACAGCAGCCCGGCGATCTGTCGCTTGCTACAAGCGGTTCCGGCCAAGGCACGTATTTCGATACGGAAATGCACAGCCTGCCGATGAAGAAGCAATGGCTGGGCTTTCACTCTATGCCTCAAGGCACGATTACAGTCGATGCAGGAGCGGAGCTTGCCCTGCTTACAGGAGGCAAAAGCCTGCTCCCTGCCGGCATTATAGAAAGCAGCGGCGATTTTCATCCCGGCGATATCGTTGAAGTGCTTAGCGCGAGCGGCGATACGATAGGGCGCGGCGTCGTCAACTACGCCGCCTGGCAAACGAAAGCCGCAGCTGGACTTGGCAGCGAAGAAGTGAAGCGCAGAATTGACGTGAACCGGATTGAAGTGATCCACCGGGATGAATGGGTTTCATTAAAATAAGCCTGCTATTTCATAGGTAAGGGTCCGATTGTATTTCACTATTTTATTAGGAGGAACAAATCTATGACAAGCGAAGTCGTCCAAAAAGCCACATTGGCAAAACGTGCTGCAAGCATCATGAATACCGTAACGACTGATCAGAAAAATGCGGCGCTGCTAACGATCGCTGACGCTTTAATTACACATACAGCAGACATAATGGAAGCGAACAAGCTCGATTTGCAAAACGGAGAAGCAGCCGGCACTAGCCGCTCCCTCCTCGACCGTCTCGCACTTGATGAAACAAGAATTGAAGCTATTGCCCAAGCGCTCCGAGAAATCGCCCTGCTGCCTGACCCAGTCGGCGAGCTGCTGGAGCAGTTCGACCGTCCGAATGGGCTGCATATTGAAAAATCGCGTGTACCACTCGGCGTTATTGGCATCATCTATGAAGCGCGTCCGAATGTGACGGTCGATGCGGCTGGATTGTGCCTCAAAACTAGCAACTGCGTCGTGCTCCGCGGCGGCTCGGCTGCACTTGAATCGAATCGCAAAATTATCGAGGTGCTGCGCCAGGCGCTAGAAACGACGGCTTTGCCAGCCGACGCACTCCAGCTCATTGAAGATTCGGACCGCGCATCGGTCAATGAAATGCTCAAGCTGAACGGACTACTTGATGTCATTATTCCACGCGGCGGATCGGCGCTCATTCGCACCGTTGTTGAAAATGCCACCGTCCCAGTTATTGAAACTGGCGCAGGCATTTGCCATACTTATATTGATGCAAGTGCAAATGCCGAAATGGCAGCAAGTATTTCCCTTAACGCAAAAGCACAGCGCCCTTCCGTGTGCAACTCCATGGAAACGCTGCTCGTTCACGAGGCTTTTGCCAGTGAATCGCTCCTCTCCCTAGCCCAGCAGTTTAAGAAGGCAAAGGTAGAGCTTCGCGGCTGCGAACGTGTGATGCCATTCATTTCTGGCATTAAGCAAGCAACTGATGAAGATTATGCGACGGAGTATAATGATTATATTCTGAACGTGAAAATCGTTGATAGCTTGGATGAAGCTATCGCCCACATTAGCACCTACGGGACGCAGCATTCCGAATGCATCGTGACCGAGGATGCTGGCCATGCAGCACGCTTTATGCAGGAAATTGATGCGGCCGCCGTCTATCACAATGCTTCTACCCGCTTTACGGATGGGTTTGAATTCGGCTTTGGCGCCGAAATCGGCATTAGCACGCAGAAGCTCCACGCGCGCGGGCCAATGGGCTTGCCTGCTCTCACATCAACAAAATACCGGATTACTGGCTCAGGACAAATTCGCGGCTAATTCCGCATTCCCTTTACAATTTCAAAATACTGGAGGAAACCGTTATGCCAATAGATACAGACACCCAGACGAGTAATCGTATTCAGTCCCTGCAAATCGCGTTCTATGGCGCCGGCTCCATGGCTGAAGCCATCGCCCGCGGCATGATTAATCAGAAGCTAACCCAGCCGGGACGCATTGCGATGCTCAATCGGCAAAATGCCGATCGGCTCACCGAGCTCAATAGCCAGTATGGCGTTCAGACGATTTTGCAAGGCTCCTCGAACGAAGCGTTTCTGAAGGAAGCCGACATTATTTTTCTCGCGATGAAGCCTAAGGATGCGGTTGAAGCGATTGCGGGCATTAAGCCTTTTATTTCGGAGCATCAGCTTATTATTTCGGTTATTGCCGGACTATCGATTGCGTCAATTGAGCTGCTGCTTGGCCGCAAGCTGTCCATTGTCCGCACAATGCCGAACACATCCTGCACGATCGGGCTCGGCGTTACCGGCATTAGTTATTCCGCAGCGGTGACGAAGGAGCAGCAGCAGCTGGCGGAAGCTATTTTCCAATCCGTTGGCATAACCTCCGTCGTTGAGGAAAATTATCAGGACGTCATTACCGGCGTATCGGGCAGCGGCCCAGCATACGTGTATTATTTTATGGAATCGATGATTGATGCGGCGAAGGCAATGGGCCTTAGCGAAACGGCTGCGAAGGAGCTTGTCACCCAGACGGTGCTCGGTGCTGCAGAGATGGTACGCGCAACTGGCGAGGAGCCTGCCGAATTGAGACGCAAAGTGACATCCCCGAACGGAACGACGCAAGCAGCGCTTGAGGTGATGAGCCAGAAAGGCTTAGCCGAGACAATTGCTAGCGGCATGAAGCGTTCCGCCGAGCGCGCGGCCGAAATCGGAGCCGATATTGAGAGGAGCTTGAAATAATGAGTGAATTTTGCATTGCTACCTACCGCAGCTTTGACGATAAAGCAGATTTTGATAAAAAAGCGTTATCCATCGCCGTCGGCCTGACGGTTGGAAGCTGGACCGACCTGCCGGAAGCCCGCAAATCCGAAATGGAGAAGCATCTTGGCAAAGTATTGTCCGTCGAGGTGCATGAAGGCGGAGAAGGCAATCGCTTCGCTGATATTCGCATTGCTTATCCAGATATTAATTTCAGCCGTGATATCCCTGCCCTGCTCGTTACGATTTTCGGTAAGCTGTCGATGGACGGTCGAATTAAGCTGATTGATATTGAGGTTTCACAGTCGTTCGGCTCTGCTTTCCCGGGTCCGAAGTTTGGCCTGCAGGGCGTTCGGGACCTGCTCGGCGTACAGGAGCGACCGCTGCTGATGAGCATTTTCAAATCCGTTGTCGGACATGATCTGGCCAACTTGCAGGAGCAGTTTTATAAGCAGGCGCTTGGCGGCGTGGATCTGATTAAAGATGATGAAATTTTGTTTGAAAATCCGCTGACCCCGCTGGAAAAACGCGTTGAGGCTTGTATGGAAGCTGCCGAGCGCGCCCAGCAGGAAACAGGCCAAAAGCTGCTTTATGCCGTCAATTTGACTGGTCCTACTTCGCAGCTAGCTTCTCAGGCGCGCAAAGCAATTGCCGCTGGCGCTAACGCCCTGCTCTTTAATGTGCTGGCATACGGCTACGATGTGCTGCATGAGCTTAGCAAAGACCCAACCATCAATGTCCCTATTGCTGCACATCCGGCTATGGCGGGCGCGATGTATCCTTCGCCGCACTATGGCATTGGCGCTTCCGTGCTGCTTGGCAAGCTTATGCGCCTTGCGGGAGCTGATCTCGTGCTGTTCCCTTCTCCATACGGCTCGGTCGTCATGCCGAAGGAAGAAAATCTCGCCGTCAAGGATGCGCTCCTGGCACCATCTAGCGAACTGCTTGCCAGCTTCCCTGTTCCATCCGCAGGCATTCATCCGGGCCTTGTTCCGCTTATTTTGCGCGACTTTGGCACCGAGGTAGTCGTCAACGCGGGCGGCGGCATTCACGGCCATCCAATGGGCACTGCTGCTGGCGGACAAGCCTTCCGCCTCGCAATTGATGCGGCGATGAATGGCGTTCATCTGCGCGAAGCTGCCGCGGCTCCTGGCGGCGAAGCGCTGCAAGCTGCCATTGACGCTTGGGGGATTAAAGAATGACAGCATCAAAAAAACGCATTATTTTCTGCGATTTCGACGGAACGATTACGATAAACGATAATATTATTGCGATTATCCGCCATTTTAACCCGCCAGGCTGGGAGCCCATTGTGGAGCAGACGATTTCGCAGCAAATTTCGATCCGTGAAGGGGTGGGCCAGCTGTTCCGCCTCCTCCCTTCCTCGATAATGAGCGAGGTTGTTCATTTCGGCATTACGAATGCGCGCATTCGCGAAGGCTTTGGCGAGCTCCTCTCCTACTGCCGGAAAAATGATATTGAATTTTACGTAACAAGCGGCGGCATTGACTTTTTCGTCTATCCGGTGCTTGAGCCCTTCGATATTCCGCAGGATCATATTTATTGCAATGGCCACGATTTTAGCGGCCCTAATATTGAAATTACATGGCCGCATCCTTGTGACGGACAGTGCAGCAACGCATGCGGCATGTGCAAAACGACCATTATGCGACGTTTCCCCGCTGAGCAATATGAACGTATTGTCATTGGCGACAGCGTGACGGACTTTGAAGGCGCAAAGCTGGCGGATACGGTATTTTCCCGCTCGCACCTGACGACGAGATGCCAAGAGCTTGGCCTGCCTCATTCCGAATATGAGACGTTCCATGATATTATTCGCGTGCTTGACAAGGGAAAGGATGAATCGTAATGACATTTGAGCAAATTACAACGGAGCAGAAGCAGAAAGCGCTGGCTGATCTGCGTGAAGTGAAGGAACTGTTCGCCTCGCGCGGCTGGTTCCCTGGCACGAGCGGCAATCTGTCGGTACGCGTCGGCGATTTCGACCCCGAGCAGTTCCATTTTGCCATTACGGCAAGCGGCAAGGATAAAACGGTTCATACACCGGAAGACTACTTATTCGTCGATAAAGAAGGCAAAGCTGTCGAAGCGACGAAGCTGAAGCCTTCAGCGGAAACGCTGATCCACTGCGAAATTTATCGCCAGACGGGCGCAGGCGCTATTTTTCATGTGCATACCGTCTTTAACAGCGTCATATCGGAATGGTTCTGGGATCGCAAATCCGTGCCAGTCGATGGTGTCGAGCTGATTAAGGCGTTCAATATTTGGGACGAGGAAGCACATATCGACATTCCGATCGTGTCCAACTTCGCCAACATACCGCAAATCGTTCCCGAGGTGACTCAGCGCCTGCAGCCGGAAATTCCCGGCATTTTGCTGCGCAAGCATGGCATTTACGCCTGGGGAGCAAATCCGTTTGAAGCGAAGCGCCATTTGGAGGCGTTTGAGTTCATATTTGAATATGTATATCGCTGGGAGCTGTTGAACGGCCGCAAATAATGTGCCGCTTCAATCGCAAACTATATAAAGATTAAGACGAATAAGAGCTGTCTCGATGCACAACGGTGCGGAGGCGGCTCTTTTTTCAAGGAATTATACTTCCTATATTTTAAAAAATGCTTGACCTTTACGTTAGGGAAAGGTTCATGCTTTAGTAAAGGAGGAATCGTTGTGAAGGTATTTGAAGCCGCACGATTGCTTGGCACAACTCCGCGTACGCTGCGGTTTTACGAGGAAAAAGGGCTCGTTGCGCCAACGAAAGCGCGAGAAAACGGCTATCGCCTGTATAGCGAGGCAGATATGGAGCGTCTGCGGTGGATTATTGCGCTGCGTGAGCTGGGTTTGCCGCTGGCTGTCATCGGCGAGGTGCTGCAAACGGTACAACAGCATGATGATTTTCTGCGATTAGCCGATCGTGCGCGGGCTCTACTGTATGAGGAATGGGTCACCGCGGGTCAAAAGCTGCAGGCGCTTGATGATACGATTGCCATATGGCAGCGTCAAGCTCAGCCTGAGCTTAGCACAGCTGAGGACGCGGCGGATATGATGAAGCACTTCCGCTCCGAGCGAAGCAGCTGGAATGACCGCTGGGATTATGATCGTCTGGCGCTGGAGCATGGCAAGGCGGCCCCAATGGCCGCATTAGCAAAGGTACTGACCCCTTCTGGCTATGAACAAGCGCTTATGAAAACGCTGGAATGGATTGACCCGATTGCGGGCGAGTGCGGCGCCGAGCTTGGAGCCGGAACCGGCAATCTGTCAGTCAAGCTCGCCGAGGCGGGCGTACACTTAACAGCTATTGAGCAATCAGCACAAATGCTCAGCATTTTGCGCGGGCGTCTGCCGCATGTGGAAGCAAAGCTCGGCAACCTGCTCACCCTGCCGCTACCGGATCGCGTATGCTCCTTCATCGCTTGCAGCTTTGCGATGCATCATTTGAATGGCTCCCAGCAGCTGCTGGCTCTGGCTGAGATGGACCGTATTTTGCTGCCGGGAGGACGACTGGCTATTACCGATATAAGCCTCGATAACGAAGAGGAAGCAGGCTTATCTAATTCTGCTCCTGCTGCTGCTGTTAGGAAGCCACTTGCTGTCCCTATCGAGCCGTTACACTTGCATGAGCTTCAAGAATGGCTCAAGTCGCACCGCTACTCCATCGTCGTGGAGCAGTTAGATACCGCCGCTGTTATGCTTTTTGCGGTAAAACCGGAGTAGTCATCATACACCTGCTTAAACCTATGATTAAATCCATTCCCTATGCTGCAGCAATCGCTGCGTCTCCTTCCACAGTTTAGACTGCATTGCCTTATCGCCGCCAGGATGCACAGGAAGAATGGATTTGCCTGTCCCAACGTTATAATACCCGCCAGTGACTCCTCCATACTGCGGGTCAATCGCTAAACGGGTAATAATCTCGGCACCTTTGCGCGGATCTCCAATTCGCAGCCCTTTTAATATTCGTTCAAGCATCGGGGCAAATCAAAGCTCGCGTCCAAGCCCTGTTACATTAAATCCGGGATTGAGCGCATGAACAGCTACGCAGGTGCCAGATAATTGACGGGAAAGCTCCCCGGTAAACATAATATTCAACAGCTTTGTTTTTCCATAGATGGCTGACGAGCCCCTTGCTGTAAAATCAGCTGTATCCGTTAAATCTTCTGGCAGCGCCAGCCCCCCATGATTGCGGGATGCCTCTGATGCCACATTGACAACTCTCGCTTTGCTAGAAGCCTTGAGCGACGGCAGCAAATTCAACGTCAATAGCCATGGCGCCACCTAGTCTGCCGTTTTTTATAAAACTAGCGTTATCTGCAAGCGGATAACGCTGTGCATAAACTGATTTAGTTCACCAGGCTATTACCTTCATCCAATCCAAGCATGATATTCATGTTTTGTACGGCAGCACCTGATGCACCCTTGCCTAAATTATCGTATCTGGAAATAATATTTATTTTGCCCTCTTGTCCAAAAACAAAAATTTCCAGTCGATTCGTATGATTACACTCAGAAATCATGAAGCAGCCTTCATCAAGATATGCTGCTGAATCGTATGGCATCACATGAACAAAACGCTCCGATTCAAAATACGCTGATAATACTTCATGTACATCTTTTGCAGAAGCATTTTTGGACAAAATCCTGCTCATTAAGGGGACTGACATGGCTATTCCTTGTGCATAATTAGCTTTTATGGGCGTAAATAATGGCTCATATGAAAGTCCTGAATACATCAGCATCTCAGGTATGTGCTTATGATTGTGGTGAAGCGCATAATGTCTTGGAACATGAAGTTTTCTTTCAGCAATTAATGCTGAATTTTCATATTCCTCTATCCCGCTTTTGCCAGCTCCAGAGTAGCCTGTCACAGAATAACACGTAACAGGATAATCTTTTGGGAGAATGCCTGCTTCAATTAGCGGTTTAATCGTCAGAATAAAGCCAGTTGCATGACAGCCAGGAACGGAGACTCTCGATGCGGACTGTATGAATTCTCTCTGATTTTTCAACTCAGGCAGTCCATAGACCCAGTTTTTATCCGTTCTAAAGGCAGTGCTGGTATTTATGATTCTTGTTTTTTCATTTTTCACTAGCGCAATGGATTCTTTTGCAGCTGAATCGGGCAGACAAAGAAAAACGATATCTGCATCATTAAGAAATTTACTTCGTTCTTCAGGATCTTTTCTTTTGTCGGAATCAATCCTGAGAAATTCAATGTCCGATCGTTTTGACAGATACTCAAAGATCTTCAAGCCTGTCGAGCCTTCTTGGCCATCAACAAATACTTTATATTGCATAAAACTCCCCCTTGAAATGAATATTAATTCTTCACAATGAATAATTATACATATCTCCATCACTTTAATCAAATTCCATTTACAGATTCAAGGCAAGGGAAACGGTCCACTATTAGTCCATTGAATAGCAAACAGCCCAAACAACCTCTCCATGACCTAATGGAGAGGTTGGCTGATGAAGAGATGATGGGAGGCTTGGCGGCCTGTGTGCAATCAGGCTAATATTCAGCTCGTTAGCGGTATCGTTTAATAAACTCGACAGCTTTGCGAATATCCGCCTCTGGCTGCGAGCCGACCTCTCGTTCAATCGTCAAATAGCCCTTATACCCAATCGTTTGAATCATGTTAAAATAAGCAGTGAAATTTACGCTGCCCTCGCCAAGCGGCAGCTCTGAAAAATCCGGGCCTTCGGACGCCATTTGCGCGATTTGCCCATGATCCATTTTTTCATAGCCTAGCGCTCCATATACTTGCCGGGGGTCCACAACACGGTGGCGGACGCCATCCTTCACATGCGTATGTACAACATAATCCCTCAGTATATGCAGCCCATTCACAGGATCATCCCCCGTGACCATGACCATATTCGCCGGGTCAAAATTAACCGCAACGCCGCGAGAGCCTAAAGTATCGAGAAATGCTTTCAAATGCGCTGCTGTTTCTGGGCCCGTCTCAATCGCAAAATACGCCTGCTGACGAGTTGCATAATTCGCCAGCTCCTCACACGCCTGCTGCATGGAGGCGTAAACTTCGCTGTTCGGATCGTCCGGTACAATGCCAATATGGGTCGTGACAATGTTTGTTCCTAGCTCGACCGCCAAATCCAGAATGCGCTTGGATTTTTCGATTTTCAACGGATTGGCCCATTTGTCTTGAAATCCATGCCCACCTAAGTCGCCGCATAACGCCGATATTTCAAGACCAAGCTGAGCAACTTCCTCCTTGAGCTGCTTGCGCTTGGCTCCTGTCAGTACTGCTGGGTCCATTTCCCCATCTACTGCATATATTTGCACACCCTCCGCTCCAACATCCTTCGCCAAACGCAGGCCTTCGCTTACGCCGACGCCAAAGCTATCGACAATTACGCCAATTTTGTTTGCAAGCTGCATGCTTTACTCATCTCCTTTAATCATGCTCTCCCTTACATTCGCTTTCTACTATTGTTGTTCCTACCGTTTTATAAAAAATAGGGAGCCATATCATTCGAACTAAAATATCCCTATCAGCAAAAAAAGTGGAGCCCTTATTCATAAGGCTCCACTACTACTGTTGCTGCTGCTTAGGGTACCTCGAGGACGAACGGCACAATGAAGGGCTTGCCACCCCGCTGAAACTGCCCCCATATTTTGTATAAGCCGCTCTTGGGGAACATAACACCGAATACCGCTATTGGCCCAGTTGCGGCCCAATTTACAGGATGAACATGAAGATATTGCTCCAGCTTCTCATCAATTGCAACAACATGGCCGATCGAACCCAGATACGGCTCCATATCGTAGACTGGCTTGCCCGTCCGTGCATCTCGAAAGCTGAAGGTCAGCTCAGACTGCATGCCTGCCATTAGAGCTCCGCTGTGCAGCGTTACCATAAGCCCTTCTGCATGCTGGGTCATTGAGGCGCTTGATACCAGCTCAGCTGGCGTTGCGAATGCCCCCTCTACCTTGACGCTGCCAGTGCGAGTCAGCTCTGCCATGCCTTCCGGCATAAAATCGGCATACAGCTTATAGCTTCCACCCTGCTCGAATGTAATCGGAAGCTCAAAAATCCCCTCACCTTTATAAACAGGATGAACATGCTGAAAAAAACGCAAGTCGCTGCTGACAGCGATGAGATGAAGCAGCTTCTCATTGGTAACCATGAAGGCCGGAATCATCTGACCGTTACCATCAGCAATCGACAGCCGCAGCTTCTTCAGCTCCCCTGCTGCCGGCACACCCTCTGGCCAACTCCACTGCACTCGGACCGCTTTCTCTCCTTCCGTCTGTTCGGATTCGGAGGCATGCATATGGCTCATCTGGAGCGATACCGGATCGAGATAAGGGTCCGTCATATCGGCAGGCAGCGATGCTGACATAGCAGCCATTTTATGCTGGGTATGCGGATTGAATTCGGCGGGCTTGGAAGGCGCTGCCCCCTTCACACCTGGTAATCCATAAACAGCGACAACCGCCAGCAAGGCGATTGCCGAGCCTCCAGCGAACAGCAGCCATTTCCAATGCGTATTCATGTGCCGCCTCCTTTTTCTCAGCCTGTTATTCCATAATCGTTTTTGGCAAATCAAGCGTCGGCGTGCGATCCAAGAAATTAAACGGTTTGAGCATCGTAGACGCCCATTCCGTCGACATCATCGGAAATTCCTCAGCACGCGGAATATGGGTCGTTCCTGTCGTAATCCAGACAACATCATCCGTTTGGTAGATGCTGCGGTTTTGTTTAACCCAGGAGCCTAAGCCCGTATCACTTGGGTTTTGGTTTATATATTTACCCTCTGGATACTGCTCGTCTGGTGCAAATGGCGTAACCCAAATATGATTTTTCAAGTAGCCTGCGCGCTTCATCAGCCAGTCGTCATCCGAGAATAATGCTTCTTGTGCAAACGGATGCGTGCCGCCTGCATTGGCGATAATTTGATAGCCGGTCAAGTAGCCCTGCTTGTTTTTATGATCTGGATTCGTGACAAGCACGACTTTTTCCGGATTAAACTTTTGAATCGCATCCTGCTCTTTAAAATAGGTTTTCTGCTTGAGCACCATGGCGGTTGCTTTTACCGGATTTCCGCTAATTTTCTCGGCATGCGGGTCCAGCTCCAGCACGGTATTTTTCTCGCCATCCACATCCATATCGAGGCGGAAGTTGTAAATATGCTGATGATAGACGGCTAGCGCATTGTCCTCAACGAGTATCCCGCTGTTCAAATCCTTATTGCTTGTATCGACATAAGCTTTGTCCGTGCTGTAAACGGTTTTGGTTTTTACCCCTTTAATTGCAGCAACGCCGGAGGCGCCAGCATTAATTTTAATATTGCCGTTCTGCTGGAACACATAATCAAAAATGTAATCATAATTGCCTACCGTCGCTACGAAACGGACGACCAGTTCCAGACGGGGACGCGCTTCGGTAATATCGCCTTCCTTATGCGTCCAGTCAGCATCCGCATAACGCTCGAAAACGCCGATAACGCTAGGCGAGGTATATGGCTTGCCCTCGTCATCATTCAAGGTTGCATCGATCAAGCTGGCGTTGTTTGGCACATCAGAACCAAGCAGCAAAGGACGCCCGCTTTTGCCCACACCATATTCGCCCGCATCCATATACGTTTTCCAATACCAGTTCATTGAAGGATCACCGTAAGGAACCGTCATACCGCCCAAATTGCCCTGATACATAATTTTGCGTTCTTTGCCATTATCGTTGAAGGTAGCGGCATTGACGATCGTACCGACACGGGGATCAAGACGGACATGGAATTTCCAACCCTGCCAGCTGATCTGCTGCCCGGTAATTTGGTAGTTGACCCCCTTCGGCTGCATAATGAGGATCGGTTTCGGCGCCTCCCTCGTTCCCGAGCTATCATTTCCGGTAAAGCCGTGATCGTTCATGGGAATAGGCACAACTTCGCCTTCCTCAATTTTAACAACCTCATTCGTATCAATATCGATGGTAGCGACCAAATTTTCGATCGGATGTGTAAAATAATTGCCATCCCCTGTGTTGTAGTAGGCGCTATATTTCACGAGCCTCCGGTTGGGATCAGCATCGGTCGGACCGTAATAGCCAAGCGACAGTCCGAAAGCGATGACCTTGGAAATGTCGTCGACACCGCGTTTTTTCAAGGAAGCTAACCATACTTTATTTTTACTCAGCACCTCGGTTGCTACAGAAGAAGAACCTACGTAGGAATAACCGCCCGTTTCATTTTTATTCCAGGAGACGAGTGTGCCTTTATCCAAATCAATAACACCTTCATAAACGCCCCGCTGCTCAGAAATAACAAACTTCGCTTCACGCTTAAGCTTTGTCTGCGCTTTATAAGAAGCCGATTCAAGGACCCACTTCCATACCTCCTGCTTATTCGGCTCCTGCAGTGTAATCTCGTTAAACACCATCCCCTTCTTATAATGCGGGCTTGCGGCAATGATTTTCCGGGCCTGGTTGATCTCCTGTGCGGTCAGCGGATTAAGCGGGTCATTCTCAGACTTAGGCGCCACAATCGCTGCAGACGTAGGTACTTGCACTCCCGGCAGTACGCTGGTCAACAGGATGCCTGACATAGCCAGTGCAGCAATCGTCCATCTCTTTTTTCTCATTAACTTCTCCTCCATTATGCTGTACTGAAAGATTGGCGGTCCTGCATCATTCTTTTTATGTCACATTTAATGACATATCAGCTGTGCCAACCTTCGATAACGTAATATTAGAGTACGAGAGTAAATTAATAACCACGCTATATTAAAGAAACGCCAAATAAAAAGTAAAGAAAAAGTAAAACCCATTATTTATATGTTATGATACCTAACATAAATATTGCGTAATTCGCAGCAGGTCACTATATTAGGAGTAAGATTTGCGATTCATAGCTATCAAGAGAAGGGGGAGAAACGTGATGTCAGGAGAGCTTATCCTTATCGTTGACGACGAGCCTGATATATCGGAGTTGATTGGCATGTATTTGGACAAGGAAGGGTATCCGTTTCGTACGGCTTCTTCTGGAGCAGAGGCGCTGCGCCTCGTGGCCGCATTTACGCCGCAGCTCATTATTTTAGATGTGCAGCTTCCTGATATAGAAGGCTATGAGCTGTGCTCACAGCTTCGCAAAACGACAACGGTTCCTATTCTTTTTCTCACCTGCAAGGACACCGAGATGGATATGGTCATTGGGCTGAGCGTCGGTGGTGACGATTTTGTCAGCAAGCCCTTCAGTCCGCTCACCCTGCTGGCGCGAATCAAGGCGCATTTGCGGCGCAGCAAATTGGTCGTTGCTTCTGCCGAAGGAGGCAGCGTAAAGGATGCTTGGACAGGAGTAGGCTCGCTGCAAATCAACAGGCTGTCTCATGAGGTAATGCTGGACGGGAGACCGATTGAATTGTCCACCAAAGAATTTCAGCTGCTTGCGATGCTGATGAGCCATCCCCGTCAGGTACTGTCCTTTGAGCAAATTTTGCAGCGGATATGGGGCTATCACTCGGATACCGATACCAAAACGCTTCAGGTGCATATCGGAACGCTACGCAAAAAGGTGGAGCGCGATCCAGCAAAGCCCACTGCCATCATTAATGTGAGAGGGATCGGTTACAAATACAATGAGCAGGCCTAAGCGCAAAGGCTTTTGGTGGCCCTCCTCGCTTGCCGCACAAATTTTGCTCGTTATATTGCTTTGCTCCGTGCTGCCTTTATCGGTTTCAGGCCTGCTCACCTTGCGGACAACCAGTGAAAACCTCGACAGCTACTCTGCACGTGAAAAGCAGCTAACCGAGCAAAGCTACATTCAGACTTATCAGACCTATATGAACGCCCATATTTATGCCATAGAGGGGGAGCTGCAACAGGTTGAGCAATCCGTCAAGCTGGCGCGGGCTATTGCGGAGCAACTATTCGCCCTTCCCGACCAGTATCCAGCTGCTGCTTCAGAGCTGCGCTATGACAGCAAGTATGAGCGCTTCTCTTCGGTAGACGAGCCTGACCGCGACCGAGGCACAATCAGCTTCTCCGGCATGTCGCCTAACCCTACACAGCCTATGCTTGAGGAATTGACAAAAAGCCGCTATTTAGAGCCTCAATTCAAGGAAGAAATTCGCCAAAACCCTAATATAGTGGCGATGTATTACATTCATCCCGATTCGGGCAGCTTTCTGTATCCCTCCTTCTATCAGGATCGACCGCTCGCGCAGCCGCTAACCTCCTATAGTTTTTACCTGGATGCCCTTGCCGTTGGTCCTGAGGAAAACCGCGTCATTTGGACCAAGCCCTATAATGACATTACGCCAAATGGCTGGATGTTCACGGCTACTGCTCCGGTATATGGGCCAAATGGCAAGTTGAAAGGCGTTGTAGCCGCTGATGTAACAACTCGAAATTTTGTACGAAATGTGCTGGATGTCCATTTTACCGAGCACAATGCATATGCTTTTCTACTCGAAGGTGATGGCAAGCTCATTGCTGTTCAAAGTCAGGGGCAGGAGGAAATTCACGAGCTGCCGGGAAGTGCGCTGAGCAACATCGAACGGCAATTGGGCAGCCGCGAAATAACGATTAACGGCAGCTCCAAGCTGCTGTTTGCGAAAACCGTCCCTTCTTCTGGCTGGATTCTCGGTTATGTCGTTCCGAGGGATGAGCTCTTGCTGCCCACCACACAGGCTTCCGCCGCCTTGGTCAAGGAAACCCGCGCGCTTTTGCTGCAGCAGCTGATAACGATTTTATGCGCCGCCCTTTTGCTGTGCTTGTCCCTGACTTTGATGCTTTGGTCGCGCATATCCAAGCCGCTCATCACGCTGATGAAGGCATTTAGCAAAATCAGCCATGCCGATTTTTCCATTCGGCTGGAGGATGGCAATATCCGTGAATTTAATAAGCTGCAGCAAATGTTCAATCGCATGACCGCTACCATTGAGGAATTGCTGCTTCGCCAGCATCAGCAAAATGAGGAACTGGAGCATAAGGTAGCAGAAAGAACAGATGCGCTGCGCCAGGCTCATGGCCAGCTGCAGCTCCGATTTGATGAGCTGGCTAGAATGGAGAGCTGGCGCAAACGGTGGCTCTCCAATATTTCACATGATTTAAAAACGCCGATCACGCTTGTAAAAGGCTATTTAGAAGCTTTATTTGACGGGACCATCAAGCCGGAGCAAAGCGGGCGCTATATGCGTAAAGCAAATGACAGGCTGGACTCCGTTAATCGGCTAGTTAAAGATTTGAATGATTTGAGTTTGTTGGAAATGAAGCAGATCAAGCCTAGGCTTGAATACTGGGAGGCAGCTGCTCTGCTGGAGGAGCTGATTCAAGACTGGGAGGAAGAAATTCGCGCAGCCGGCCGTGAGCTCCGCCTCGTAAACATGCAGCAGCCTTATGTTGGCATTATACGGGCAGACAAGCAATTGCTGAGCCGCGTCATCGACAATTTAATCAGCAATGCCATCAAATATTCTCCCGAACACTCCGTTATAACCGTTTCCATGAAAAAAGAAGAGCACGATTTTGCACTGGAAATCGTTAATGAGGGCAGCGGCATTCCAGATGAGGCGAAACCTTATTTATTTGATTCATTTTTCCGAGTCGATGCTTCTCGCAACAGCAGCATTCCCGGCAGCGGGCTGGGCCTCGCTATTGCCAAGGAGATCATGCATATGCATGCGGGCAGCATCTCTATTGCACGCAGCCAGCAAGCTGGTGCTGCTTTTATAATCCGAATCCCACTAGAACGTATAGCAGAAGAAAGCCTGCTCGAACGCATTTACCCAGCAACCAAAAAGTCAATAAAACGGCCGCCACCCTATTAAGGATGACGGCCGCTGCTATAATTAGCCCATAATACTCATTGGCTCACTGACAAAAATAACAAGGCGCGCCGTGCCCCTATCCCCTGCCGCCGCGAAAACGCTGCGCATGGGCGCGGGCTTCATCCTCGTTCGTCACACGATTGCGGCTCCACTCGATTAAGATGCGGTCAATGTAGCGGAAGCTCAGCTTCCCAGCAAATACCGCTTCCTTAAGCGCAAAGCGAATAAGCTCTTCCGCATATTTATCCTCATCCATCCATCCGCTGATGGTTTCGCATTCGATTGGCGACAGCAGCCGGCCAAACTCCTGCTCGAAAATATTAAACAGATTAACCGGATTTGCTACCCGCTGCACCGGCTGGCGCTGCGCTTTATCCGCTTTTTTCGACTCGCGTTTTTCCAGAGCCGCCCATTCGGCTGCCTTAAGCAGCCAGCCGCTCCAGTTATACTGCTCGGATTGGATGCCTGTTTGGGAGTCCAGGTGCTCATCAATCGCTAGAAAGCCTTCTTTCATCAGCTTTCCAAGCTGCTCGACGATACTGCGCTCGCTTGCGTCCATACGCTCCGCCAGCTCGTCTGGCGTCGGGAAGCCATTTCCCTCCACATCCCGAAATGCCTTAAGCTGCAGCAGCAGCAGCAGCTCGCTATCCGTCAGCCCAAGCTGCCGATAAGAACGCAGCAGCACGGCGTAAATGTGCACACCGCCCTCCTCCATTACAGCCCCCATACCGCGCGAATAAGCTTTCCAGATGTCATCATTGCTCACTGCTTGCCCGCCTTTCCATTAAAACCTGCTTAAACGTTTGCTGCACCCGCTGCCTGAGCCTGTACCAGTGTGTACGTATCGCGAGCTATCAACAGCTCTTCATTCGTAGGAACTACCAATACCTTCACGCGCGAAGCGTCTGTCGAAATAACCCGCGCATCCTTACTGCGCTTTGCATTTTTCTCTTCATCCAGTTCAATGCCAAGGAAGGTAATGCCATCGCATACCGCTTTGCGCAATGCCGAGGAGTTTTCGCCAACGCCGGCCGTAAACAACAGAACGTCAATGCCGTTCATCGCAGCCGCATAAGCGCCAATATATTTACGAACGCGATACGTATACATATCAAAAGCAAGCTTCGCATTGCGATCGCCTTCCTCCATCGCTTCCGTTACTTCGCGCATATCGCTGCTGATGCCAGAAATCGCCAGCATGCCGCTATGCTTATTCAGCATGGAATTCACTTCGCTAAGTGTCAGCTCTTCTTTATTCATGACAAAAGGAACGATCGCCGGATCAAGGTCACCACTGCGTGTACCCATCATCAAACCTTCAAGCGGGGTCATGCCCATGCTTGTATCGAATGATTTGCCATCCAAAATCGCCGTACAGCTTGCGCCGTTGCCAATATGAGCCGTAACCATTTTAAGTGACTCCAGCGGCTTTCCAAGCAGCTCTGCGCCTTGCTGGCTCACATATTGGTGAGATGTGCCGTGGAAGCCGTAACGGCGTACCTTGTGGCGACGGTACAGCACCTGAGGTATCGGATACAGATAAGAAGTGTTCGGCATCGACTGGTGGAACGCTGTATCGAATACTACAGCCTGTGGAACACCCGGCATATTTGCTTCAACCGCAGTAATCCCCATCATATGGGCCGGATTATGCAGCGGCGCCAAATCAAACAAGCGGCGAATTTCAAGCTTGACTTCAGTTGTAACAAGCGTCGAGCTGTTAAATACTTCCCCGCCGTGCACAACGCGGTGGCCGACCGCCTCTATTTCATCCATTGTCGCGACTGCACCATGTTCTGGATGAGTCAGCATGTCAATAACCTTTTTAACTGCGGTCACATGGTCTAAAATTTCGCTCACATCGCGCACTTCCGGCTTGTCTGCTGGTTCATGCGTCACGATGGAGGAGTCCATCCCGATTCGTTCAACCCGCCCGCTAGCCAGCACCGATTCATCGCGCATGTCGTAAAGCTGATATTTCAGAGAAGAGCTTCCTGCATTAATAACGAGTACTTTCATTAGATCCGATCCCCATCCTTATCATATTTGAAAAAGCCAACGCCAGTTTTTGCACCCAGTTGACCAGCACGCACCATTTTTTTCAATACGATGGAAGGGCGGTATTTGAGCTCGCCATATTCACGAAACATCCGGTCCAGTGCCGCAAGCACGGAATCGAGGCCAAAGCGATCCGCCATCTCGAAAGGACCATGCTGGAAGGAATAGCCGACACGCATCGCGCTGTCGATGTCTTCCGCAGAAGCGACGCCTTCCTCCAATACGTGCAGAGCTTCGTTTATGAACAAGCAAATAAGGCGGGATGTTACGAATCCAGGGGATTCAAATACCATGACACCTTTTTTATTAATAACTTCTTCAACGAAATGTTTGGTGCTTGTGAAGGTATCTTCGCTCGTTTTAAGACCACGCACAATTTCCACCAAATCGATTTTGAGTACCGGATAGATGAAATGAAGCCCGATAACCCGCTCCGGATGTGCAGAGGCGCTAGCCAGCTCCGTCAAGCTGAGTGTGGACGTATTGCTCGCCAAAATCACTTCAGCGCCGCAAATGTCATCGATTTGGCTAATGACCGCCTTCTTGCTTTCCAGATCCTCCGTAATCGTCTCAATGACCAGCTCACATTCGGCCAGTGCATCATAGGACAGGGTCATATGAATACGATTCATAATCAATTTCTTCTCGGCCTGCGTCAAAGCCCATTTCTCAATCTGCTTGTCCAAGCTAAGCTCAATCATTTGCCTGCCATATGTCAATCTTTCTTCCGAAATCTCGATTAAATGAACGTCCAGCCCTTTCGAGGCCAACATTTCGGCAATGCCCTGGCCCATTGTACCAGCGCCAACGACGCCAACTTTTTTAATAGACATGATTCTCTCCTTGTCGTTTCCCTACACCATGTAAATGAGAAACATTCTCTTTATAGTTATGTTCAATGTTAATTATAACGGTTTTCTGAGAAAAAAGAAGACAGACATGTCGTCTGCCTTCAAATTGTAATAAATTGAGGATTTTTCATGCTGTATTATGATGCGCTATGTGACAACTTCTTAAGCAATTCACGAAACTCAGCGCCGCTGAGCGTTTCTTCACGGATCAGGACATCTAGCGCGTCTAGAAAAACCTGACGCTTCGGTGCCAGCATTGCAATCGTCTTGCCCATTAATTCGTCAAGGATGGAGCGATTGATTTTCGCCCATGCATCAGGCGTCATCATTTCGGGATGAATAATGCCTAGCTCCGTTAAGCCCGACTCGACAAGTGTGCGGACAATGTTCATCGCCTGGTCAAAGTCGCCACGCGACCCTGTGCTGCGATTGCCGTAGAAGATTTCCTCGGCCGCCGCCCCGCCAAGCGCAATCATAATTTGCCCATTTAGAAAATCCCGTGTGTATAAATAACGGTCCTGCTCTGGATTATGACGAACATAGCCTAGCGCCTGACCACGTGGAGACAAGGCAACCTGAGATACGCTGCCCGGGCGGAGCAGCTCAGCTGAAATCGCATGGCCGAGCTCATGCAGCGCCACACGCTCGCGCTCCTCCTTCGTCGCCTCGCGGTCCGTCTTCTCGCCCATCATGACCTTGTCTATCGCCATAGCCAGATGCTGCTCTTCAATAACCTCGCTTTGCTCCCGCATCGCATAAATCGCACCTTCGTTCATGACGCTCTCCAGCTGGGCACCGGAAAAGCCAAACGACTCGGCCGCTACCTTCTCCAGCTCCACCGTATCGGCAAGCGGCTTGTTGGCCGCATGAATATTCAATATTTGATGGCGCGCTTTTTTGTCCGGCAGCTCTACCCCAATATGGCGATCGAACCGTCCGGGCCTAAGCAGGGCGCTGTCGAGCATTTCTTTACGGTTCGTTGCTGCAATAATGAGCAGCCGCGGCGCTGTATCGGCATGAATACCGTCCATTTCCGTGAGCAGTTGATTGAGCGTTTGATCATATTCCCGATGCTGCCCGCCATCGCGCTTGCCCCCGATAACCTCGATCTCATCGATAAAAATAACGGCGCTTTCCTTGCCCGCTTTCTTCGCCTTCGTCCGGGCTTCTTTGAATAAATCGCGTATCCGGCCTGCGCCGACGCCGACGTACATCTCCACAAATTCACTGCCGGAGGCAGCCAGATAAATCGAGTCGGTATACTGTGCTGCGGCTTTCGCCATTAGCGTCTTCCCGGTTCCCGGAGGTCCCGTCAGCAAAATCCCCTTCAAGGGCCGAATGCCCAGCTTGCTCAGTTCCTCATGTCGGACGAGAAAATCAAGCGCCTCGATCAACTCCTGCTTGGCACGCTCCTGTCCGCCGATTTGCTCAAAGGAAAAGGGCACGCTGCTTGACACCTTTCGCCGCTTCGTTCCGGAAGCATGTGCGAATTTGCCTCTGCCAGTCGCTAAATACACGACAGCAGCTGCGATAATGACAAGCAGTACGAAAGGCATTAAATCCACATTTACAAATAAAAGAAAGGCAATTAATACCGGAACAAAGCCAATCGCCATTTCGATGCCGTATTTACGCATAGCTGGACACCTCCAGCTGCGGGGCAACGCGCGGAAGGATGATATACTTCGTAGCCTTGCCATCTTTCAGCGTAATATAGACATTGCTGTCATCGATATCGGTAATGGCCTCCACACCCGAATGTTCATCTGCCAAAGCTTTAAGTGCCTCCGGAATAGCAGAATAGTTTTTGTGCTCCATCGCTTCGGCCACTTTGAATAAAGACGATGACCACAGCTGATCCAGCTTCGCATTCGAGCCGGTATTCGCAATATCGAGCTGAATGTCGCGACTCTTGGCGACTGATTTGCTTTGCTCGACTATCGTTTCATATACATGCTTTAAATCCGCTCCGGCTGTAAGCGTCAGCGGGAAAGTAATACGGTCCGTATCCATAATAGGTGTGTCGGATGAAGCAATGCCTTCTATTTGATCAACCGCCTTGGCAAGCGGAGCTGCGAATGCAACCTGATGATAAATAAGCCAGCCTCCAAACAAAACGAGGGCGGACGCAGCAGCTGTTAGCAAAATCGGCATGATCCTGAGTTTGAACATCGTAAAAATCCCCCTCTCAAAATGACGGTGATATATCACTCGTATATCAACTCCGATACACGAAAGTATATCACATCGCCCTTTGAATAAGGGGGTGTAATAATAGCCAGCAATTCCAGCTGTTACAGCTTAAGCATTCCATACAGCTAGGACGCCTTGTCACCTACTAAACTATATTGCTTCACAAATGCGCCATCGCGGAACGAATAATAGGCATAATAATATTTCGTTATCGCTTCATCACGGCTGTAAAAAATTTCCCATACCGGCTCGCCGTTCAGCAATCCCGGCTGTGTCCTTTTAACATCCGCATCCGGCTTACTGCTCAGTAACGCAGATTCCGCCTGTTCTGCTGTAATATGCTCCGTTGCTTTCAGTGTAAGCACAGGACTTTCGACTGTTGTCAGAAATACGTAAACTTCTTGTTCATCCGCGGTCTTCCCTTTTACTACCCAGGAAATGCCATCCCACACCTGCTTTGTCATGCCCGTAACTTCCGTCAACTGTGCGGCTTCTACAGCATACGCCTTAATTGGAGCTTCCTCTGCCCATAATTCCTTATGCACAGCACGGTAATAAACAATCGTAACGGTCAACAAGGCGATAACAAAAACAATTGAAATAAAGACAGCCCGTTTTACCGTCCAAAACGGCTTTCTCGTTCTCGCCCGCATTATGCCTTCAACAACCTCTCGAAGCTCGCCTGAGCATCGTGACGAATTTTCTCCTCATCAAGCAATGTGCATTCGCCATCCCGTACAACCTGACGGCCGTCTACCCATACATGCTTGACGTCGCGGCCCGAGCCCGCGTACACCAGATGGGACACAATATCCGTCTGTGGGTAAAAATGCGGCTGTTCAATATCGATGGCGATGAAATCCGCCTTCATGCCTTCGCGTAGGCGGCCAATTGAATCTTCCTGCCAAATGGAGCGAGCGCCGTATACCGTTCCCATACGCAAAGCTTCAATGGCAGGAACAACCGTAGGATCGCCAGAAACACCCTTATGCAGCAGAGCCGCAAGGTTGATCTCCTTGAACAGGTCAAGATTGTTGTTGCTCGCCGCGCTATCCGTGCCTAAGGATACCGTTACACCAGCGCGAAGCAAATCAGGAACACGGGCAATGCCGCTTGCCAGCTTGAGGTTGCTGACCGGGTTATGCGATACAGCTACTTTGCGCTGCGCAAGCAGCGCAATTTCCTCGTCATTCAAATGCACCGCATGAGCGACAAGTGCCGGACGCGAGAAGAAGCCTAAATTGTCGAGATGCTGAACGGGACGAACGCCATAATCGCGAACGTTCTGCTCTACTTCGGCAATCGATTCAGACATATGCGTGTGCAGCGGCAAATCATAATCATGAGCAGCCTGCACGAATTTCTCAATATAATCGGGTGGGCATGTATAAGGCGCATGCGGCGAAATCATCGTCGTAATACGGCCATTTGCCTTGCCGTTCCAATCGCGTGCGAAAGCGATCGCTTCCGCCAGCTTCGCTTGCTGCACATCCTCTGGGCAGAGGCCAATGACACCGCGCGTCAGACAGCCGCGAATGCCGGACTGTTCCACGACTTCGGCCAGCTGATCCATGCGGTCATACATATCCACGAAAGCCGTTGTACCGGATTTCAGCATTTCTACCACGGCAAGCGCGCTGCCCGCACGTGTATCAAGGTCGATGTATTTGCCCTCCATCGGCCACATTTTTTGCTCCAGCCAGACTTGCAGGTTTTGATCATCGGAATAGCCGCGCAGCAAGGTCATAGCCGCATGCCCATGTGTGTTTACTAGGCCTGGCATAAAAGCAAGCTTGCTGCCGTCCAGCTTCTGCACATCGGCTTGCAGCCCGGTTGGAGCTTCTGCTCCGATATATGTAATGCGATCATCGGTCACAACCATATGCCCTTGAAGCACATGCTCGCCGTCCTCCATCGTTACAAAACGTCCATTTTCAATCCAAATTTGGCTCATTTTCGTCATTCCTTTCCCTCTCCAAGTAATACGCCAGACTTAGCAGCTCTTTCGTAAAGTCAGCATGATGAATGCGAATTTCTTCTGGTACCTTCAATATCGCTGGCGCAAAATTGAGCAAGCCTTCAATGCCCGCATCTATAAATTGATTAGCAACGTTTTGCGCTTCAAATCCGGGAACGGTAATAATCCCAATTCGAATATTATTCTCCTCAACCGTATGTTTCAGCATATCCATCGGCATTACGGTCAAATTATTAATTTGCGAGCCGATTTTAGATGGATGCACATCAAACACCGCAATAATTTTCATATTGTCTTTAGAATATTTATTATAATTGCATAGAGCATGACCCAAATTACCCGCACCGACAAGCGCCACATTAATCGTCTGATCAAGCTTGAGTATTTGGCGAATTTTTTCAATTAAATATGTCACATCATAGCCGATGCCCTTGCGGCCAAAATCGCCGAAATACGCCAAGTCCTTGCGGATTTGCGCCGGATTTAAATCCAGCTTGACGCCAAGCTCCTGGGACGAAACGGTCTGCACCTCCCGGTTGTTCAGCTCGTTCAGCACTTGCAGGTAAATGGGGAGGCGTCTTACGACGGCCTCCGATATTTTCGTCTGCTTCACCCGTTCTCCTCCTCCTTCTCGGCACCAAGCCATTCTCTCATTCTCGGTACAATTTGTTCGATATGCATATGCTCAATTTTCGGTCCAGGCAAAGAATAGAGAAAATGCTTGCCATAATACGTTTCAATAACCCGCGTATCATAAATAATGACTATCCCTTTATCCTTCGCCGTTCGCACGAGCCTGCCAAATCCTTGCTTGAAGCGAATAACCGCTTGCGGAATCGACAGCTTCATAAATGGATTTTGCTTTTGGCGCTGCAGCAATTCCGACTTCGCCTCCAGCAGCGGATGATTCGGTGGTTGGAATGGCAGTCTGACGATGGCAAGGCAAGTTAAGGCTTCGCCAGGAATGTCAACGCCCTCCCAAAAGCTGCTTGTGCCAAGCAGCACAGACTCCGGCTGCTGTAAAAACCGCCGCGTCAGCTTCGTACGGTTGCCGCTGTCGATGCCTTGGCCTAGCACTTGAATGCTGGTGGCCGCAAGCGCCGCCTTAAGCGGATCGTATACCTGCTTTAGCATGCGGTAAGAGGTAAACAGCACTAGCATTCTGCCATTAGTCTGCTGCACCGCATCTGCTAAGGAAGAGACGAGCATTGAAATAAATGCGGGCTCTCCCGCTGAGCCTTTAAGAACAGGGAAATTGCGCGGAATAATAACGAGCGCTTGTTCACGGTAATTAAATGGCGATGCCAGCTGCACGGTACGCAGCCTTCCCGCTTCTTCAAAGCCGCCAAGACCAAGCTGCTCTTCAGCGAACTGGAATGATTTTTGTACCGATAGAGTGGCGGACGTTAAAATAATGCTGTCCTTCACATCGAATAAATACTGCTGAAGCTGGCTGCTCACATCAATCGGCACCGCATAAAGATGCAGCGATCGATGCTTGTAAGTCATATTGGCTTCCAGCCAGAACACGTCCGTCGTCTGATCGACCTTCATAAAGCTGCGCAGATCATCCTTGACTCTCGTCAAATCGCGTAAAGCGCCATTCAAGTCCGTTACAAGCGCCTGTACCGCCAGCTCATCGATGCGATCTTTAATCTCCTCGGACATTTTCTCAGCCGTCTTCAGCACCCGAATGAGCTCCGTATGAATATTGGTCTCTTCGGCGAGCACTTCGGACCAGCCTTCCGGGAGGCTATCGCCTCGCAAACGGTACACAGATTGATTGTTTTCACCCGTCGCATCAGGAGAAGCTTGAACAAAGCTGTACAGCATCTCAAACAGCCTTTCCCAATGCTCCCTCACTTCCGTAAAGGCGGGAATAATGGTATCAATCGTTTCCAGCCAGCCTTGCACCCGCTCATCGCTTTCCTGCTGGAGATGAATGCGCAGAGATGGCAGCAGCCCGGAACGAGCGTCCTTAAACATACGCGTAAACGCATTGGTTATCGTATAGTAGCCGAGCTGCATGCCCAGATGCTTGCTTGCTACTTCCTCCACATGATGCGCCTCATCGACAATCAAATGGCTGTAGGTCGGCAGCAGCCGATGATCGGCCTGAATGTCTGTGAACAGCATGGAGTGATTCGTAATGCACACATCAGCTATATTGGCTTCATGCTTCGCACGATGATAATAACAGCGTTTAAACCAAGGACACGCCCGGTTCAGACAGGAATCTGCATCGCTGGCAACGGTAGACCAGAAGTCGGTCCCCTTATTGCTGAAATTCAGCTCCTCTTGATCTCCCGTTTCCGTCTCGCCCAGCCACACGACCATTTGCGAGGCTGTAATCGCATCGTCAACGGGGGACATCATATCCCTTGTATTTATTTTACTTTCAAACTTGCGCAGGCACAAATAATTCCCTCTGCCCTTGAAGATTGAAGCCCGAAACTCTATCGGCAAAATCTGCTTAAGCAGCGGTACATCGCGATGCCTCAGCTGCTCTTGCAAATTAATGGTATGCGTGCTGACGACTATCTTCTCATCCTGGCGGATACCATAATAGAGCGCGGGAATTAAATAGCCGAGAGACTTTCCTGTACCCGTTCCTGCTTCAATAAGCAAATGGCGTTTGCTGTCGAGCGAGTCAAACACTTCACGGAACATCGTCGTCTGCGCTTCGCGTTCTTCATAATTAGGAAATTGCTCAATAAAGCGCTGCTTGATTTCATCCAAATATTGCTCGAATGACATCTCCTGCAAAGGCGAGGCTCCCTCTTCGCTGCGCGCGGGCTTTTCCTCTGTCCATTCTCTAGCTTTCAGTGCAAACTGGTTGAAAAAATCATAATCGGGGACGCCCATTACGATGTTTTGTTCTACCTGTTTTAGCGTAACCGTAATAAACCAGCTCAAATCGCTGCCATTGTCTACAAGCGAAGATAACCGCTGCAAAGTCAGCAGCGGCAGGCTCCGAAGCTTTTGTACCGATTTGGCAAATATAACGGCGGTCGCCATCGCATCGCTATCAGCGCGATGATGATGCTCATGCGTAATGCCGAACTGCTCAGAAACAGCACCAAGCTGATAAGAAGTTATCGATGGAAAAAGAATGCGCAGCAGCTCAATTGTATCGAGCCTGCGCCCTGCAAACGTATGGTACCCGCTGCGATCGAGCGCTTGGTTTAGAAAACCAGCGTCAAAATTGACATTATGCGCCACGAGCACCGCATCATCAAGCAGCGGAATCATGTCCATCAGCACATCAGACAGCTCCGGCGCATCCGCCACCATCGCCTCGTCAATGCCGGTAAGCTGCGTAATAAACGGCGGTATGGCAATCGTTGGCTTTACAAACGAATTATACGTATGAATAACTTCAAGATCATCATCTAGGAGGACCAGCCCCACCTGTAAAATATCATCGGAGGCGCTGTGTCCGGTCGTTTCCAAATCAAGCACTGCATATTTCATAAAATAAATCCGATCCTCTCACAAGCAGCATAGCTCCGTGCTGCCGAACAATAATGACAACTGCTGTGGACGTTCCCGGCAGCTCTGCAAATTATTCAGCGGATCCTTAAAGCTTGGGTCCAGCTCATAGGCTTTAAGGAAAAATTGCTCTGCCTGCTCCAAGTTTAAATGAACCGCTTGAATGCACCCAAGGGCATTATAGCTTAAAGCGAGCCATTTCGGATAGTCCGTAAGTCCAATTAGCAGTTGAAAATGACGCTGCGCCTCACTCCAATTTTGCAGGTGCATATTCGTCATAGCCAAAAACAGCCTTGCCAAATTGCATTCCGGCAGGTGGTTTACAGCAAGCTGGAACTGCTTTGCAGCATGGGAAAACATAAATAATTGATAATAGCCCTGTCCTTTGGATATGAGCTCCGCTTGTTCCACAGTCATGCCAGAAATAGGCTGCTGCGAAACGTTTGGTTTGTCCGCTTGCAGTGGTGACGACACTTGCTGCACAGCCGCTAATGCTTGACCTTCATACTCCGCTGCCGCTGTAAGCAGTGAAGCATTGGATTGCTCAGCTTCATCCTCTGTAAAACCGGCAAATTTTTCTTCAAAATCAATCCATTGCTCAATTAAAGAATCGCTGATCTGCTTTAAAGCGTAAAGCTGCTCATCATAATATTGCTTCTGTTCCTCCGCCGCCAGAGGGTAGGAATCAATAATGTTGTCGAGCATTTCGTTCATCGTCGCAAACATATGCTGGAACATCATGCATCCCGCCTTCACCAAAGAATTGAGGAGTGATAACCTCATTCTTTGTTAAGCGGGTGCTTTTCATACTTGGAACCAGCCTTTACATAACGGAGGAACTGACAACAGCCTGCTTACAAAATCGTCGCATGTATTTCTTCTGTCAATTGCGAAACCGGACGGTTCGCCTCATCCAAAATAACGACTCGCGGCTTGTAATTTCTAGCCTCTTCCTCCGTCATCGATGCATAAGAAATGATAATGACCGTATCTCCTGGCTGCACGAGGCGGGCGGCTGCGCCATTCAGGCAAATAACGCCAGAGCCTCGTTCCCCCTTTATAACGTACGTTTCAAGGCGTGCACCATTATTATTGTTGACGATCTGCACTTTTTCATTGGCCCAAAGATCCGCCGCATCCATTAAATCCTCATCAATGGTAATGCTGCCGACGTAATTGAGGTTGGCCTCCGTTACCGTCGCGCGGTGCAGCTTTGATTTCATCATCGTTCTAAACATTGCCATTCACCTCCCAAGGTTCAAACAACTCATTATCAATTAAGCGGGTTGACCCAAATTTTACGGCTAAAGCCAAAATATAACTCTGCTGGCCCCGGTGAAACGGTACCTCCGCAACAGGAGTAGCAAGCGCTGGATATTCCAGCACTTCGACATAATCGATATTTGCAAGCGGTGCTTCACTGATCGCAGCACGCACTTTGTTCTCGAGCGCTGCTGGCGTTAGCGAAGCCTCCTTCATCCATTCCCGCGCCTTTGCAAGCGACGAAGAAAGGACGACAGCCTGCGCCCGCTGCTCCGCATTCAAATACACATTGCGCGAGCTGAGCGCCAGACCATCCGGCTCCCTTACAATCGGGCAGGGCACGATCGTTACCGGAAAATTCAAGTCATCGGTCATTTGCGCAATGACCGCAACCTGCTGAGCATCCTTCATGCCAAAGTATGCCCGGTGTGGCTGCACCAGATGAAACAGCTTGCTGACGACCGTCCCAACGCCGTCAAAATGGCCTGGGCGCGATGCACCGCATAAGCGGTCTGTCACATCGCTGACAAGCACCTTCGTCAGCACCTTGCGCGGGTACATTTCGCTGACGGATGGCATAAACACTAGATCAACGCCATTTTCAGCAGCAATGGATAGATCGCGCTGCTCATTGCGCGGATACGTTTCAAAATCCTCGCTTGGCCCAAATTGCAGCGGATTGACGAAAATCGAAAGTACGGTGATATCATTTTCCGCTGCTGCCTGCCGCATTAAACTGGCATGTCCTTCATGCAAATACCCCATCGTTGGCACAAAACCGATACTTGGCTTACTGCCGCCGCTCCACATCTTCTTTTGCTGCGCTTTTAGCTCATCTATGGTTCGGCACAAAATCACGCTGCTCAGCCCCCTCTCCAGCCTGCTCGCTATCACCCGCACCTTTGACACCATTCACATGCTCGCGGGTCGCTGAACCGCCATAGAGGCTGTCTACAGCGTCCTCAGACCTTTTACCGAACACATGCTCCTCCGCTGGAAACTCACCGGATTTGACTTCACTTACGAAAGCTCCGATGGCATCGCGAATCGTTGAACCGATGTCTGCGTACACTTTCACCATTTTTTTCTTAATAACGGGTGATGAATATTGCAAAATATCATGATACACAAGCACCTGTCCATCACATCCGCGGCCTGCTCCAATGCCAATCGTTGGAATCGACAGCTCGCGGCTGATACGGTCCGCAATTGTCTCCGTTACAAGCTCCAGTACGATGGCGTAAGCGCCAGCCTGTTCAAGCGCCTTGGCATCTCGAAGTATTTGCTCAGCTTCCGCCTCCTGCTTTCCTTGTACCTTGAAGCCGCCATGCGTATGAATCGATTGCGGTTTAAGCCCGATATGGCCCATCACCGGAATGCCCGCTTTAACCAGCGCTGCCACTTCGCTCGCAATTTCTTCCCCGCCTTCAAGCTTAAGCGACTGGCCGCCGCCCTCCTGCATCATTCTGGCTGCATTGCGCAGCGTAGCTTCACGCCCGATGCCGTACGTCATAAAGGGCATATCCGTCACAATGAACGTATGGCGAGCCCCGCGTGCTACCGCTTTCGTATGATAAATCATATCGTCTAAAGTGACCGGAAGCGTCGTATCGTAACCGAGCACCACATTGCCAAGCGAATCCCCTACAAGAATAATATCGACGCCTGCCTCCTCCGAAAGCATAGCCGACGGATAATCGTAAGCGGTCATGACGGTGAGCTTGTTGTTTTCCTCTTTCATTTGCTGCAAGTTCGTTATCGTTAAACGTTTCCTCATCTTGGCCTCATCCCTTCTTCAATTCTGTTTTAGGATAAACACAAAAAAACCTTTTAGCCGTCGCTAAAAAGGTCCCAAAACATGGTGAAACGGCTGCCCTCCGTCCTTTGGCGGCACGGCGCGTTTCAGCCCGAGAAATATAAGCCTATTTATAGGTGTGAAACTTATAAATGCTTATATTTCGAAAAAGGAAACGTATATCACTTTACTGCTTCCTTCTGTCTCGGTCCTTTCGGCTCAGAGCAGACTACCTTTACTGCAATCAAATCCTTCTTGCAAATCCATACCAATGCTGGCATGAGGTTTAGCACAGTGCAGCTCTTTTCAGATACCGCCTGTTAACCCCATACTAGCAAAAATATGTCGATTCGTAAATATTACTTGCCCCGAGGCTCGCCCATTTCTGCCGAAAAAATAAGCGCCTGGCTGCCATCCAGCTTTTCTACGATAAGCGCTCCGCTAGCATCAAGCCCCCTCGGCGTGCCTTCAACGACGCCTTGTGGGGTTATGAGTGTTGCTGGCTTATGAAGCGATATCGATAGCGACTCCCATAAGGTCACAATCGGGGCAAAGCCCTCGCTTTGATACAGCTCATAAAGCTGCTCCCACTCCAGCAAAAAATCGGCGATTATCGCTTCTCGCACCTGCTTCTCGCCGCTTGCCAAACGCAGGGAGGTCGCTTTCTCCAAAAGCTCCTCGGGATAATCGGCCTGCTGCAAATTAACGCTGATGCCGATACCAGCGATGACATAGCGCAGCCGTTCATCCTCTGCGGCGGATTCCAGTAAAATGCCGCTAATTTTTTTGCCATTGATGAGCAGATCGTTTGGCCATTTAATGCCAATGTCGAGCTTCGTCAGCCGCTTAAGGCTGCGGCAAAGCGCTACTGCCGTAAGCAGCGTCAGCTGCGGGGCAAAATAAATCGGCACCGTCGGGCGCATGACCATGCTCATCCATATGCCTTTACCGAGAGGAGATATCCAGCCCCGGCCCATGCGGCCCCGCCCGCTCAGCTGCTGCTCAGCAACAACGAGCGTACCTTCCTCCGCACCGCCTTCTGCTAGCACTTGCGCAATATTTTGCGTCGATTCAACCGATTCCAGCACCTGCAGCTTTTGGCCAAATCTTTTGGTATTAAGGCTGGTTAGCAAGGCTGCCATATTGAGCTTGTCCGGCATGGAAAGCAGACGATAACCGAGTCTGCGTGAAGCTTCAAATTCATATCCTTGGGACTCCAGCTTGCGTATTTGCTTCCACACTGCCGTGCGGCTTACTTTCAGCTCGCGACTAATATGCTCGCCTGATACATATTCGCCTTCACGATCCGCAAACAATCGCAGCAAGTTTTCATGGCTCATCCGTTTCTTCCTTCCATCTGTCAACTTGATTCTGCAGCTGTTCCTGCGAATTAGAGAGCTCGCCAAGCGCAACTAAGAGCAGCAGCCGTTTCAGCGTCTCACCCATCCAGACGCCCGGTTTGCGATCACAGTAGGCTGCAAGCTGATTACCGTTTATCGCCAGCTCCTTCAGCGAGGAAATTTCCATATGCGACAGCCAGTGCTTCATACGCGGTACATCAGCTGAAAAAGGGTGCTCTTGCCCATTGGCTTCCGCAATATGCAGCCAGCTTGCGGCTGCCTCTCGCCCATAGCGCAGCACCGCTTCGATCCAGCTTGTACGAAGCTTCTCTTCGGTCAGGCTTCGGTTTACGAGCAGCTCATGATGAAGCGATACAATCGCCATAATGACGCTGCTGCGGCTTCCTGAGATGCGCAGTGCCTGCAGCGTCGCCTTGGCCTCCGCTTGTGTTACGCCTGGGCGCGTCATCAATGCGGCATAACGAATGTCCGTGCCTCTGAGCGTGGTCAAATAATCGAGCTGAACACGCTCCATCCTCGCAGCTTCAGCTAGCAAGGCGCGAGCTGCCGGCAAAGGCTCAAGCGTGTAAGCAAGCAGCCCGCTGCCTGCGAGCAGCGCTGCTGCATAATGAGGAGCGGGGCCGCCAATCATTTTATCGAGTTCGGCCTGCACACGCTCCATCGCTACGTAGCGCAGCAGCTCGCGCTGCTTAAGCAGCGCCCGCCAAGTGCGATACACGATCCGAAAGCGAAGCTGTGAAGCGAAGCGGAGAGCGCGCACCATGCGAAGAGCATCCTCCTGAAACCTTGCCTCCGCATCGCCTACACAGCGCACCTGCTTGAGCTCAATGTCGCCCATGCCGCCATACGGATCGAAATAATCGCCGTTTACGCGCATCGCCATCGCATTAATCGTTAAATCCCGCCGAAGCAAATCTTCCTTCAGCTCCGAAATAAAAGCCACGCTCTCCGGCCTGCGATGCTTCTCATATACCGATTCCTTGCGATACGTCGTCACCTCATAACCGGTGCCATCCTGCATCACCGTCACCGTCCCATGCTGCAGGCCGGTTGGAATACAATACGCAAATAAGGCAACTACCTGCTCCGGTGTCGCCGACGTCGCAATATCTACATCTTTAAGCGCGAGGCCCATAACGGTATCTCTCACGCAGCCTCCAACGAACACGGCTTCATAGCCGTGCTCGTTCAAGGTTGCGAGAATGGGCAGCGCCTTTCGCATCGCTATCGGAATCGAGGTGCAGCGCTCCATTTTCTCACCCTCTGTCCTCTTATTCGCAAACGACCGCAGACGCAGGAAGCTCAGCTTCCATGCCAAGCACGCGATAATAAATTTCTTCATATTCAGCCGTAATGCGATCATTACAGAAATTATGGCAGGCACGGTAAATACAAGCTTCTTTAAATTTCGCATGCAGCTCTTCATCTGTCAGTAAACGAATGGCATTGGCTGCCATGCTGTCCACATCGCCGATCGGGCTAAGGAAGCCCGTTTCGCCATGCGTCACAAGCTCAGGGATACCACCTGCTGTGGAGCCAATGGTCGGTACGCCGCAAGCCATGGCCTCCAGCGCTACTAGACCGAAGCTCTCTTTCTCCGAAGGGAGCAGCAGCACATCGGCAAGCGATATCACTTGCGCCACATCCTCCTGCTTACCCAGAAACACGACGCGATCCTCCAGTCCCATTTCACGGATTTTGCACTGGATTTTCGATAGCTCCGGTCCTTCTCCGACTAGCAGCAGCTTCGAAGGTACCGTTTTAGCAACCTGCTGGAAAATTTCAATGACGTCTGATACCCGCTTAACCGGGCGGAAATTGGAAATATGCATTAATATTTTTTCATTCGGGCTGGCATAATCCAGTCGCAGCGAGGCGACATCCCGCGGATAATAAATGCGCTTGTCAACAAAATTATAGGTGAGATCAATCGGCTTCGTAATATCAAGCAGCTTTCTCGTCTCCTGAATCAAATCCTGGGAAACCGCCGTTACGGCATCGCTTTTATTAATGGCAAGCCTAATCAAGTCCTTAAGCGACTCATCCTGCGCGAGCACCGTAATATCCGTTCCATGCAGCGTTGTAACCGTCTTGAGCTCCTCGCCTATCATCTGCTTGGCGAGATGGGCACAGACGGCGTGAGGAACCGCATAATGCACATGAAGCAAATCCAGCTTCTCCATCTTGGCAACCTGTGCCATCTTGCTTGCCAGTGATAAGTCATAGGGCGGAAAACGAAACACATAATAATCATTGACTTCAACTTCATGGAAAAAAATATTTTTATTAAAATGGCCTAGCCGGAACGGAATGCTGTGCGTTATAAAATGAATTTCATGTCCTCGCTCTGCAAGCAGCTTGCCGAGCTCAGTCGCAACGACACCAGAGCCGCCAAGCGTAGGATAACAGGTTATCCCAATTTTCAACTTACGTGCCATGTCCTGCTCACTCCTGCCGTCTCTAGCTTTTATAATGAATTCTATTCCCAATGGTTTGTATATCTTGCCGAATCTGTTGCCTGGCCTTCTAAAATAATTTCACCTCATGCGGCCGTTTCAAAGCAAAGCCTTCCGCATATTCCCAGGAGCGCGCTTGACCGAGCAGCATATCTCTCGCTTCCACCCGTTCCACATAACGGTCGGTGAGCGGCGTCGAAACGCGGTCTTCCGCCCCAGAAACCGCTTGAAACTGCGAGCGATAAGCAAGCAGCGATTGGCGCTTCGTTTCGTATTGCTCACTGACATCTACAACAAGCGAAACCTGCTCCATGTCATTTATGTAATAATAAATCAGCTGCTGCACCTGGACAGGGGGAAGCTCCGGCATATATTTTCGCAGCTTGGCATTAAATACAGCTTCCTCGACCAGCTTGCTGCATGCAATATGATCGGGATGCCGATCAACCCAATACGGCGCAAACACGATGCGCGGACGGCTGCGGCGAATTTCCGCCACAATGCTGTCGATGTTGCTGCGGGTAAGCTCAAGTCCGCGATCCGGCAGCTGCAAATTGGTCCGTGAATAAAGACCAAGCACCGCAGCAGCGTCATCGGCTTCTCGCCTTCGCTGCTCTACGGTGCCATTCGAAGACATTTCTGCTTCGGTTAAATCACAAATACCAACCAGCATGCCTGCCATTGTATGTTTGGCAATGGTGCCGCCCATTCCAATTTCAGCATCATCTGCATGAGCGCCAAATACGAGAATATCTAACGGCTCACTCATAGCGGCAATTCAGGCTTGTACTTATGAACAAGCTCTCTCCAAGCAAAATCCCCGCGTTCCAGCGCCTTGACTAGCAATTCGGCTGTCGCTACGTTTGTCGCAACCGGAATACCCTGCACATCGCAAAGGCGAAGCAGCGCAATAATATCTGGCTCATGCGGCTGCGCCATAAGCGGGTCACGCAGGAAGATAATCAGATCCATTTCATTTTGGGCAACAAGGGCCCCGATTTGCTGGTCGCCGCCAAGCGGTCCCGACATGAAGCGGTGGATGCTCAAATCCGTCTGCTCCATAATTCTCGTACCGGTCGTACCTGTTGAATAGAGCTCATGGCCTACAAAAACCCTTTCGTAGGCAATAACAAAGTTGACGATCTCTTCTTTCTTTCGGTCATGCGCGATGAATGCTATTTTCATAGGTGAGGCCCCTCTTCCGCTGTCTAGTTCAATCCTTCTACTAATCCATCAAATGCTCGAACCCGTATACTAATCCGCTGTAACCCATCACTTTCTTGATTGCTACATTAACGCCTGGCATATAGCCCGCACGGTCATAGGAGTCATGGCGAATTTTGAGCGATTGGCCATAACCGCCAAATACAACTTCCTGCTGCGCAAATACGCCCGGAAGTCTCACACTATGTATACGGAAGCCATTGTAGTAACCGCCTCTTGCTCCTTCGATCGTTTCCTTCTCATTAGGATTGCCTTGGCGCAGCTCTTGGCGAGCCTCAGCAATGAGCTCTGCCGTCTTGATCGATGTGCCCGAAGGAGCATCGAGCTTGTGGTCGCCATGATATTCGATAATTTCAACATGCGGCAAATATTTTGAGGCCTGTGCAGCAAATTTCATCATCAGAATAGCGCCAATCGAAAAGTTAGGCGCGATGAGCCCGCCAAGCTGCTTCTCGATACAACGCTGGTTAAGCTCTTCAATTTGCTCAGGTGTAAAACCCGTCGTTCCCATTATAGGACGAACGCCAAATTCAATGGCTGTTTTTGTATGTTCATAGGCAGCATGCGGAGCCGTAAAATCTACCATAACATCGGCCTTTGCGCTGCTAAGCGCCTCTTCAATCGTTTTGCAAGCGATGATGCCTGTATTGGGCTTATTCGCAAAGCTTCCTGCATCTACAGCGCCTGCTGAAGGCGCGACGGCGGATACGAGCTCCAGCGCCTCATCCTCCAGCACCATTTTTACCACTTCACGGCCCATAAGACCGCCTGCTCCGATAACTGCTACTTTAATTGTATCCACTTATCCATCACCTGTTCCTTCGTCTATGTTGTCCGTTAATCCGGTAGCGCATCAAGCGCCGCCGGCGGCTCACATCAGCAAATAGCCTTCTGGCGGCTGAATGCCCCGGGTCAAGCCGAATCGCTTCGCGCGCATGCTCAGCAGCTTCATCCAGCTGCCCAAGTTCAGCATACGTCATTGCGATCCAATAAAAAGCGTCAAAGCACAGCGGATCAAGCTCTACTGCCTGCTTTAGCAGCAGCAGCGCCTCTTCCAATGCCGGCGGTTCTTGTGTCAACAGTTGCTGCGCATTCGAAAGCTGCAGCCTTGCTTCTATCGTCTGAAAATGATAAATATATTCCGGTTCATCCTCCGCCAGCTCAAGCGCCCTGCGGGCATGTTCATAAGCTTTCGACCATTTCCCGCTGCGCGCGCATGAAATAGCGCATTTATGATAATAACTGGCATTGTCAGGCTCTGCGGCAATCGCTTGCTCAAACCAGATAATAGCCTGTTCAAAATCGCTGGTCAAAATGAAAGCATACGCCTTTTTGATACAAGCTTCCCCGTTCATTACCGCCCATCCTCCTTGTACACAGGTTGATGGTACAGCATATGTGAGAGGCGGCATTACTGTTCAGCGTTTTTTAAAGTCCAGCGGTTTTTATCCCGTGTATTAAATTTGTCCATGACTTTGTTGTGTGCTTCCGTTAAATCAATATCGAGCGAATTGGCAAAACAGGATAAAAGAAATAAAATATCGCCAAGCTCCATTTCAATGGAGTTGTCGGCTTCATCCGCCTTTTTGCGTTTCTCGCCGTAGGAATGGTTCACTTCACGCGCAAGCTCGCCGACTTCCTCGCTCATTCTTGCCATCAGTGCCAGTGGACTGAAATAGCCTTCTTTAAATTGAGAAATATAATCATCCACTTCTTGCTGGATATCTGCCAACGATTTTTGAGCCATAGGTGAAATTCCCTTCTTTCAAGACTACCGTTTCCCACATCTATTGCAGTTGGAAAACAAGCCTAAAACTAATTGTTGTCAATAATTCATATGTTAACGCAAAGAGACGATGAAAACAATGTTTTTGAACGATGAAAATTGCGCTATACTACAGAATGGAAACCGCCATCTGATCATCATCGGCGTTTTTCGGCTGTCGCCTCTAGAAGATTTATCGCAAGCAGTGGACAGGGAAGCGAATAAGTGAAATAATGGATTTTTTATACTTATATGCTTATATTTTAAAAAAGGAGAATTCTAATGATGTTTCGTAAAGTAACCAAGCAATTACAAATTATTCTGCCTATTCTGCTAGGCACAGCCATATATGCTTTTGGGCTGCACTATTTTCTTATACCGAATATGCTTATGGAGGGCGGTGTAACCGGTATAGCGGTTCTGCTAAATTATGCAGCCGGATGGCCGCTGTCCATTACGACGCTTGTCCTCAACATTCCGTTGTTTCTGCTTGGCTGGAGGACGCTTGGCCGTACCGAAATGCTTTATACGCTCGCTGGCATCGTTTCGCTTTCCTTCTTCCTAGCCGTAATGGAGCAGCTTATTGCCAAAGGCTGGGTCGTAACGTTCCACACTTCAACCGATTACATACTTGCTGCTTTGTATGCGGGAGTTACGCTCGGCGCAGGGCTTGGCATCGTCTTTCGTTTTGGCGGAACGACTGGAGGCGTGGATATTATAGCCCGAATCGTATCACGTCGCAAAACGCTGAGCATGGGGCAGATTATTCTCATTCTCGATATTGTCATTATCGGGGGCTCGCTCTTTTTTATTCCTATCGAAAAAGTGCTGTATACGCTCGTAACGGTATTTGTTGCCGCCAAGCTCATTGATTTCATTCAGGATGGCGCTTATGCCGCCAAATCCTTCTCGATTATTACAGACAAAGGGACTCCGATGGCGCAGCGCATTACGATTGAAATGGAACGCGGTGTGACGCTGATGCCGGCAAAAGGCGCCTTTTCCGGTCAGCAAAAGGAAATCGTATATTGCGTCGTTCAGCGGCAGGAGCTGCGCCGCCTCAAAGCAATCGTTCGCAGCGTTGATCCTCGTGCATTCGTCATCATTAATGATGTCCACGATGTGCTGGGCGAAGGATTCAACGAGGAATAAAAGCATAAAGCCGCTCCCATCAAGGGAGCGGCTTTATGCCGTAAGGCTGCTGCTTGTATTTACGCCAGCTTTTATAGGCAAGCACAGCCATAATAATAGCACCGAGCAGCAGCGTCCAGCTTACCGGATTAGCCGATGCAGGTGGCGCAAGCGCAGGCTCTTCAACAACAGATTGCGGCTTGTCCGTAAACAATCTGCTTACGGCTGCTCCAAGCTGCGTCAGCGCCTCGTCGACTCGACTCGCTTGCGCTTGGTCTTGAGGTCCAGCGGATAACAGCACATTCGTATAGCGTATCCGCTCATGCAGCTCTGCTGTCCGTCCTTCCGGACGCAGCATAAAGGCAGGACCTTCAACAAGCGCCAAATGCGCGCTTAAGTTGTCTATCGCCGCCCTCGCAGCAGCAGCCCGCTCTTCATATGGGCGCTTCCATGCTTTTCTCACACGGCTTACATCCTCGAGCATAACCCGCTCATATTGCATCCATAACCCACTGGCTGGCCTAAGCATCGCATCCGCAGTTAGATGAATGCGGGCAGAGGTAGCCAGCCACCCGGCGGGCTGCCTTTTGCTCAGAAGCTCCTCCGAGACAGCCTGTATGCTTTGCTGCAGCATAATCCACCCAGCTGGGCGGCCTTCAATGCCAGTCTCCAGCTGCGGCAGCAGTCGCTCCAACTGCTGGACATATTTATAACCAGCTTGGCGGTTGTCTGCGTAAGAAGCCTTATATAATGAATTAGCCGCTTCCTCGAAACGACGCATGAGCACTTCAGCATCGACAGCCTCCGCTTGCCTTGCGCCAAGCGGTTGTTCGCCTGCATAAGCCCAAGTCGCAGAAACAGAGCCAAGCAGCATTGCGATACTTAATAGAATGGGCATTGCAATACGCGTTCTCATGGACATCCCCCCATAATTAAGCTTATGAGGGGATGTCCATCGTTATGCTTTTTTATGCTTGTTTTCTCGCTCGGAGCGCCAGCCAGCCCACGACAAAGCTAAAGATGGATAAGCCATATGTATACAGGCGAACTTGCGGCAAATCGTCCATCAGCTCATCAGCCAGCCACGGGAATACGCCGAACGAATAATCAATGGTGTCATTAAGCAGCAGCCAAGCTGTGGCAACAACGACAGCCTTGAATCCCGCTTTCATAAAACGAGCATACAGAAGCACCTCTACAGCCATGCCAAGATGAGAAAAAACGAGCATGCCGTGCTGCCAATTCAGTTCCCCGCCCTGCGCTCCCGTCGCCACGATCATGGACACCGCCCACAAGCCATATTTCACCGACGTGACAACTGCAAGTCCTTCGATAATCATTCTAGTCACCTGAACGAATCTAGATGCCGATTCTGGCGGCGGGAACAGCAAGTAAAGCAGCGTAAGGGTAAAAAACAAACTAGCTGTCGGACTGTCCGGCACAAATACAAGCAGCCAAGACGGAAAACGTTCATAAGTATAAACCAATTGATTCCAGTACCATATGTAACCGTAAACGGTCCCTAAAAAATTAACGATAAACAGCAGCCACAAGATCGTACGATTCATCCACAGCATGCGGCTCCATAACCATGACAATCCCATTGTTTTCAGCCCCTATATTCCCAGCCTTGTTGTACCAAGCGAGCATTGCCTTGCCTAATAAGTTTGAAAAGAACCTGATTGCAATGAAGCAATCAGGTTCTTGCTGTTACTTATTTATTCAGTTGCAGCTTTCTGCTTGGAAAGCCACGTTGCAATTTGATCAATCTGCTCAGCGCTCAGGCTGTCTTTGAAGGCAGGCATATTGCCATTACCGTTCGTGACGGTAGCAACAATTTCTTCCTTGGACAAGACATCTCCAATACCACGAAGTGCAGGAATTTGCGGTGGGTTACCCTTCATGTCTGCTGCATGACAGGTCAGACATTTGGATTGCTCCATCAGCTTATGAGCTGGATCATCCGCTTCTACAATTGCAACAGCCGCGGTTTCAGGCTTCTTCGTCGTGCTAGGAGCCTCTTCACCTTTAGCCGCCGCTTCTCTGGCTTTCTCTTCACGAACGTGATGCTCAGGAATTGTATTGGTAATTTCCAGCTGGTGCTGGTAGTGATCCCAAGATACAACCGTCAAATACACTGTCGCGATCAATGATAAAATCATGAGCGAGGAAGCAATTGGACGACGATAAAATCTGCGCTCTTTGCCTGTATCCAGGAAAGGAGCAAGCAGCAAGCCGCCGAACATAACGCCAGGTATGCCCATCGTACCGAGCACGATATAATCCTGTGAAACATATGGATATTTCAAAAATTGATACAAAAACAAGAAATACCAGTCCGGCATCGGAATAAACGCTGCGTTTGTCGGATCTGCCGGATAGCCAAGCGGAGCTGGCTCTGCAATCGTCCATACGAGAAAACCGACGAGTACGACGCAGCCAACCATCCACTCTTTCAGCAGGAAGTTAGGAATAAACGCCTCTGACTTCCCTGGAAAAGACGTATAGTCGGGCGGAATATTCGGATGATTGTTTTTCTTCACCCGTGAATCTCCGACGAATACAACCTTTTCGTCTGATTTGTGACCATGTGCCATCATAAAGTCCTCCCTTCGCTTAAAGTGGTCCCGAAATACCTTGTTTCCGAATCATCAGGAAGTGAGCCGCTAGCATAGCAAGCAATGCGCCAGGCAGGAAGAATACGTGAATCGCGAAGAAGCGAGTCAGCGTTTGCGCACCTACGATGTCGCCGCCATACAGGAACTTCCCGATGTAAGGTCCGATGTACGGAACGGATTCCGCGATTTGAACGCCGACCTTAGTTGCGAAGTAAGCTTTGTTATCCCATGGAAGAAGGTAGCCCGTGAAACCAAGGCCCAACATAATGAAGAAAATAAGCATACCTACTACCCAGTTCATTTCGCGCGGCGCTTTATAAGAGCCGGTGAAGAATACGCGCAGCGTATGTAAAAACATCATAACAATAACAAGACTCGCACCAAAGTGATGCATACCGCGAACGATGCCGCCGAATGCGACCTTATGGTTCAAATAGTCAACGCTTGCATAAGCATTCAGAATATCCGGAACATAATACATCGTCAGGAACATGCCGGACAAAATTTGAATGACGGTAATAAAAAACGTCAAGCCGCCAAAGCAATAGACGAACGCCGAGAAGTGATGCGCAGGGTTAACGTGCTCAGGAACCTCATGGTCCGCAACGTCCCTCCACAACGGCGTAATGTCAAGACGTTCATCGATCCAATTGTATACACTTTTAAACATCTGATCATTCGCCTCCTTAGCCTACCCGTGAATTTGGCTTAACTGGACCCAAGTAAACAAATCCATTCTCAATCTTCACTTCGTATTCATCCAATGGATTTGGTGCTACGGTAATGTTCTTGCCGTCTTTCGTATAACGCGCGTCGTGACACGGGCAGTCATACTCATCTTTACCCTTCGCATTCCAGGCAATCGTGCAACCCAGATGTTTGCAGATTGGTGAAAGCGCAAATACTTTGTTATTTGCGTCTTTGGACACCCAAGCAGACAGCTCAGGATCGCTGACGTACCATCCATCAACTTGGTGAATTTGGAACTTAAACTCTTGCGGATCTGTTGTAATTTTGCTCTCTTCTACTACTTTAACAAAGGTGCCTTCGGTTTTTTTCTCTAATAATGGGTCTACCGCAAAACGCACCATTGGAAGCACGGCTCCGCCCATCATAAAAGCGGTTGTTCCACCGAGCGTATACGACAAAAACTGCCGTCTTGACATCTCTTTGCGTTGAAGCGGCTTGTGTGCCGATTCTTGATGTTCGTGGTTACTCATCTTCTGTTCTACCCCCTTTGCCAACCATTTCTTGTGTTTTAGCGCATAGCAAAACACATGACGAACTAGGACATACTTATAATAGCCTAGGTGCTTAGGAGCGTCAAGAATATGGCTGATGATTGACTGCCTAATAAAATGTTGATTTTTAATTTGTAATTAATTTGTCACATTTAACCTTGCATGGCATTTGTTTTCCCCATAAAATCGTTTAATTATGCAAATCAAGCGTAAACGACTTTTCCGTCCTCTAGCAGCAAAGCTTTCGTTTCGAGGGTGGAATGTAGAGAATGGATAACGAAATCATATCCCTTCCTATATTTCAAGGTGAAACGGCCGAAAGCCGTCCTTGGCGGCGCAGGGTGTATCATTCCGTCGACTGCTTTGGATTCCACATGAGCGAAACGCGCTCCTTCACGTCCGCAGCATGAGGCAGTTCACCCGCTTGATCTGGCCCCAGCAGCAAATCGGCTTGAACGCCTGCCAAATCCAGCTTGCCGGATGCTGTCGCTACAATTATATATCGGAAGCCTGCGCCTCTAAGTGAAGCGCATACATCATTAATCATATCAACAGCCGCGCGGGCACCTACATAATGAAGCGCTGGATAAGTGACGACTCGCCCTTTAAAAGGAATTTCAATCAGATCCATAACATCACGCAGACGCTCCAGAGCAGCAGTCGCCTCATAAGGCTGCTCTTCGCCGCTCATGCCTGTGACAGGCAGCATACAAGTATCCAAATAAGGACGCAGCTCTTCCCACTGTTCTTCTTGCACATCGCTAAATTTCATTGCCAAGATCTCCTTCCGCTTGCAGCTACAGCTGGCTTATCGCAGCTTGCGAAAGCCTACGAGCCTCCATTTTATATACCAAGCCTTTGTCTATGTTAACGTTTTATTCCCCATTTGCCAATGGGTTTTCCCCTTCTGCCTGCCGATTCTTTGTGATGCACAGCAAAATAAGCTTCTACCTCAGCCCGCGAGCTTTCTCGCCGGAGCCTCTGATGGAAGCTTATTTTGCCCTTCATTCTTGCATCCACGTTATGCCTTCACTTCATTTCGTTCAATTCTTTAGCTAAGCGATAAAACATATCCTCATCGCCAGCCGCAAGCGACTGGTCAATTTCGCGGTATATACGCTCCGCACGGAATTTTCGCACCGCTTCATCCAGCGCCATTTCTGCTGCAAGCGACAGCATCGCTTCATACGTTACCTTCATTTTATCCATAGGATACACCTCCACACCGGCGTTAAGAGATCCTATATTCTTCGCCTTTCTTCACGTAGCTTTCCATCGTTCGTTTCATTCGCAGCAAATCGTCCTCCGTAAGCTCTCTAACGACTTTAGCAGGTGAACCAAGAGAAAGCGTATAGGGTGGTATCTTCTTATTCTCCGTAACAATCGAACCGGCTCCTACTAAAGCATATTCACCAAGCTGCGCGCCGTTAAGTACGATTGCCCCCATTCCAATTAATGTGCCTTTGCCTATCGTACAGCCATGGATAATCGCCGCGTGCCCGATGGAAACCTCATCTTCCAAAATGAGCGGTTGGTTCGTATTCACATGCCCGACAACTCCATCCTGTATATTGCAGCTATGTCCAATATGTATTGGCGCCAAATCTCCGCGAAGCACAGCGTTAAACCATACGGTGCTGTACTGGCCAATTGTCACATCTCCAATCAGCTTCGCTCCTTCTCCGATATAAACACTGGAATGAATCGTTGGTCTTACTCCCAAATAAGGCAGCAGCATCTCGTAAATTCCCCTCTCATTTGCAATGGAAGTTCAGCATCATACTGCTATGCATCCATTCCTTTACATTAGCGTGGGGTGATTCTATCAACTGCCGCAGCCATTGTCAATACATGAACAATCGGTTCTGCTCTTCCAGGCTAATGCCCAACATTACCGCTTTGCCCGCCTTCGTCGTTTTGATGACCATGCCGTGCAGCTCATGCTCTCCTAGCCGTATTAGACCAAGATGGACGAGCATACCAAGCAATCTGTGCTGAAAAATCCGCTCCGCATCATCATAATAAAATGGTTTAATGAGCGGAACCAGTACCTGGCTGAGCGATTGCGCCGTTACCCACTGATCCGATAGTCCGCCAATCCATTGGACGAGCGCTAAAATGTTCGGAATCGGCCCTTTATACTGCTTAAGCCAGCATTTGTACAACTGCTGCAATTCATTTGCCGGAGCTGTAAGAAGCCTTTCCTGCCCACCTGGCGTAAGCTTTAAGCCAAGAGGCTCCTCTACAAAATAGTTCATTTGCACGCAATAATCATAAAGCAGCGACATTCGATTCGGATAATGGTGAAAATATTTGCCGTAGCCGAATCGCCACTCTCCCTTGCCCGGCAGCTCCTCCTTGATCGAAAACAAATCAAGCAGCTGCAAGCTAAAGCGCTTGTATAGGGAACCGTCAGCCGCCATCGTCACCTCGTTGTGATGGATGTAGTGCAGCAGCCCGCGAATATCGGCCTGCAGCAGTTCCTGCTCATCGCGGTACACATGAGGCTCATCCGCATACACAAGCTGTGCTGCAAACTTGCGTTTCAATGTTTCACGAAACCGCTGCTTTAAATCTTCCGGGACCTGAAACAAATAACGGTTCTGCCCGGTGAAGCCGTTGAACAGCCAGCCCTGATGCTTGAATTTAACGATTATATCCCGGGGGCTGATTTCCTTCATAACAGGCGTTTTTTTGGAACGGCGCTTCGGCGCAGGCTTGGCGGGCTTTTGATTAGATGAGGCTTTCTCTGCTGCAGCCGGCTGCTCACCCTTTGTTTCCTTTTGAACCGCGCTCGCTGCCTCAGGGCCATTAAACCTGCTCTGCTGCGCACGAGCCAGAAGCTCCTCCAAACTAAAAGCGTCTCTCGTCTCGAACAGCAGCGAGTTTAAAAACCGCAAATCCTCAATCGCCATGCTGCTGATTTGTTGCTCGAAAACATCATTTCGGCTTACAGCGCCGAGAATCGACTGAATCAATTCATTTTTGGAGTTGCTATTGCACTCGCATTGATAGACGGAGGCAATGCGGCTGAGCTGCCCGATATCTGCACAGCCGAGCATATCCGATAAATTCATAGTCTCTCCTCCTTCGCGCTTAACTGCTGCTTTAATGAACAGCCTTGCTTGCACTCATGATTGTAGAGCAGCCTTTTTTATTACCATTATGGGAAGAAACTCAGATTTTATAACCGCAATTCCGGAAAAAATAGTTTTTATGCTTTTTTTTCAAAAAAAAACGCCATCCCTCCGGTTAGAGGAATGGCGCTGCTATGGATATAACCGAGCTGCTCCTGCGAATAATAGAGCAGCTTTCATATTATTTTAAACGCCGACCTGATCGAGCTGCTGCAAATGCCGGCTGCAATTGTAGAGCAAGGACTCCCAATCATTTTCCTTAAACTGAAGGATGGAATAGGACATATTATCGAGAAACTGCTTATCGAGTCCCGAGCACAGCTCATCCAGCAGCTGCGCCAGAAAGCTTCCATGCGTGACGACAAGCAGGCGCCCATCGGGATTGCTTTGCCGCCATTCCTCTACAAAAGAACGCCCACGCACGCGCACAGTCTCATCAGACTCCTGTCCAACTTCAGCCTTGCGCCATTGCTCACCCCAGCGCGCTATCCGCTCCTGCTCCGTCGTTCCTTCTATGTCGCCATAAAAACGCTCACGCAGCCGATCATCCGGTGCCAGCAGCGGAATGTCCAGCTTATCCGCGACAATTCGGGCTGTCTCACGGGCACGCAGCAAATCACTGGAAATAACAGCATGCCACAGCTTCTGATCTTCGCTCAGACGGCTTGCGAGTGCCATCGCTTGAGCAACTCCCCGCTCATTCAAGGGAATATCGGTTTGCCCTTGAATTTTTCCAAGCTTATTCCAATCCGTATTGCCGTGACGCACCAGACCTATTATCATCCCGCCAGCCTCCCCAGCTTAATTGCACTCTATTACCGCAAGGTAACGCAAACAAGGGACCCCTGTCAAGGAGCCCTCTGCGCTAGCTGCGCGTTCTTGATAACCAGTTTAGCATAAGCAGCGTCATGACCATGCCAAGCAGCGACAGCGCCACCCAATACTGTGGAAAAGCCGGAACAACCTTAAGAACAAAAGGATCGCTGATACTTGCAACCGGCACTTCATATTCAGCGCTAATGACGAGCCCGCTGCCCGAAGCATTAGCTGTATCCATAAATCCTGTTAATTGGGCCAACTGATCCGGACTTGTACTCGTTTCGTTGCCCACGACGAAAAATACGAGCGCACAAACGAACATCGCCATGCAGCCAGCCACAACAAGGGCTACATTGCGACGAAAGGAAGGAGAAAACTGATAGCTTTTGTGTGTAACCGGCATGAGCCAAGATTCCTCTGCATAAATGCGATCCATGACTCCGCGCGTCACATGATCCATTGGCGGCAGTTCTATGGAATCATCCTCGGCAATGCAGCGAATCAGCTCCTCGCTCTCTTCCCACAAACGGAGCTGCTCCATGCAATGCTCACAATCAAGCAGATGGGCCTCCATCTCCTGCCGCTGCGGATCTTCCTCCGGCAGCTCCCAGCACATATGGAGTTTGTGTTGAACGTCTTCGCATTTCATCGCGTTTTCATCCCTTCAAATTCTTCCACTCCGAGAGCTTCGCCAAAATAAGGCTCCAATTGAACCTTCACACTGGCTCTGGCTCTGAATAACAAGGATTTCACAGAACTGACCGTCTGCCCTAAAATGCTGGCAATTTCCTGGTAGTCCATCTGGTCATATTCTCTAAGGATAAGTGCGGACCGTTGTTTTTCAGGCAAATTATTAATTGCTTCGCGCACCATCGCCATGCGCTCATTGCGAAGCACAAGCTGCTCCGGACCAGCATCGGGGGCCGTAACCGGCACAATGCCCGATTCATCCAGAGACAAATTCGCTGCTTTCTGCTTGCGCAGCTCGCTAAGCACTGTGTTGCGGGCGATCGTGTAAAGCCACGTGGAGAAAGAAGCATCCACCTCACGAAACGAGTGCAGACTGCGATAGGCTTTATAAAACGTTTCCGAGCATAAATCCTCTGCAAGCAGCTCAAGCTTCGCGCTTTTGAGCATATGAAAAATAAAAGATAATATTTTGCGCTGATAACGGCTCATTAGCTCTGAATAAAGCTCAATGTTGCCATCTTTAATTTCCCTTATTAATTGGGAATCAGTCATGACAGGCGAACCTCCCCACCTGCGAATTCATCTTCCCGGCCCTGTTATCATTAAATTGTACCAAGCCGGAAGCAAAAAGTTGCGGTATGTATAATAAAAATTACGAATCGCTGGTCTAACAACATAAATTCGCGCCGCACAATCAAAATCCTGCTTAATTCGACAAAAGGATAAATGAGGAATTTTTTAGAAAAAAGAGCTTGCCTTTGAAAATCTCCCCTCCTTAACCCTATTGAACAAAAGAAAAGTGGTTAAGCAGGCAACTAATCCTGCTCAGCCACTATCGCGTTTGCCTATCTACCTTACAGATAATACTCACATGGGCGAAAATAACGTATAACGGCGACTGCTCAAGGTTATGATACTTTAACGAGGGGAGGAATGAATATGAATGAGAAAAAAAAGTGGGATTTATCAGCTCTAGCAACAATTCCGCTAATTATGACGCTTGCGAATTCAATGCTCATTCCTGTCCTTCCCCTTATTCAAAAAAAATTACATATCTCTTCTCTTCAATCCAGCCTCATTATTACAGTCTACGCCGCGATATCGATCTTATGTATCCCTTTCGCCGGTTATCTTTCCGATCGTTTCGGAAGAAAACGAATTATCGTCATCGGGCTGTGTATTGCTGCTGTCGGTGGTTTAATCTCAGGTATAGCTGCATGGCTGCTGCATGATCATGTTTACGCATTCATTTTAGCAGGCAGACTCATTCAAGGAATCGGAGCCGCTGGCGCATTCCCGATCGTAATGCCATTAGTTGGCGATATGTATAAAAGTGAGGAAGAAGTTAGCAATGGACTCGGCATCATTGAAACCTCTAATACTTTAGGAAAGGTTTTAAGTCCAATTCTAGGTTCTGCATTAGCATTAATCATTTGGTTTCTTCCTTTGGCTGTCATTCCAGTCATTTCAACCGTATCTATTCTGGCCGTTATTTTTCTCGTCAAAACACCTAAACAGCCCAATACAACAAAGCTTGATTTTAGAGATTTTCTTGTTTCCCTTAAAAGCATTTTTGCCGAAAATGGGAAGTGGCTGTTTGTCATATTTACACTTGGCGGTAGTGCCATGTTTATTATGTTCGGTTTTCTTTATTATTTATCATCCATCCTTGAAGACAGTTATCATATAGATGGTATTTGGAAAGGCACACTGCTGGCCATCCCTCTCAGCGCAATTTGCATCGCTTCTTTTGCATCTGGGAAATGGATTGGTAAAAATAAAATAAAAATGAAATGGTTAACCGTGGTTGGATTTGTATTTATCGCCGCAGCCATGCTTATTTGTGGATTAACCAATACGAAGAGCTTATTTTTCTTAATATCTCTCATGTTTATTAGCGGATTAGGCATCGGCCTTGTTCTACCCAGCTTAGATGCGTTAATTACGGAAGGAATAGATAAAAAACAGCGTGGGACTATCACTTCATTTTACAGCAGCACAAGGTTCATAGGCGTTGCATGTGGTCCATTAGTGGCTTCCCTGCTTCTACTTCATATCGCATCGTTGTTTTATATTTTTGTAGCTATTGCTTGTGGATGCTGCTTAATTGCTTTGTTTTTTATAAAACCGAGCCAAATTAATATATAGAAAATGAGATCCATTGCTCTCTAATTGATCCTTTAATAGGACTCCCGATAGAGATGTTTTGACTCATTAGGTACTGATAAACATAAATTTGCACTGCATAATCAAAATCCTGCTTTATTCGACAAAAGGATATGCGGCTAAGCTTGCAGCCATAACGCTACGCCTAATACAGTTAGCATGGCCTCCATTATTAACCCCTTGACAATCCGTTCTATTATAAAAAAGGCTATCATCTATCGTTATTCGCCCTTCTTGCACAAAGATAGATATTAGTCTAGTAAACCTTGGGTATTTACCCTTCCAAATTTCCACCTCCTACGTATGATAACTCAAATCTTAGGAGGTGTATTCATTGAGTTGTACGATTAATAAGTACAAAAACAAGAAAATGAAAAGCTGTCATAAAAAAGTTATTACGGTTTGTAAACCTAAAAGAAAAAAGAATATTATTATACAGAAAAAAGTTGTTAAAGTATCGTGTCCTGCTCCTAAAGTTAAAGTTAATGTTACCCCTACACCTGGTCCACAAGGATTGCAAGGTGCGGCTGGCTCAACAGGGCTGACGGGTCCACAAGGACCTGCTGGAGCCACTGGAGCTACTGGACCTCAAGGGCCAGTTGGAGCTACTGGACTTCAAGGACCTGCTGGAGCTACGGGACTAACAGGACCTCAAGGGCCTCAAGGCGTGCAAGGAACCACTGGGCTAACAGGGCTAACAGGACCTCAAGGGCCTCAAGGACCAGCTGGCGGTATTTCTTCCTTCGCCTTCCTATGCAGCACGGAAGAACAAATTGTTGCAGCAGCAGCGGTACCAGGCGGGCAAGGAGGGGCAGTAACCTTTAACAATACGGTTATTAGCGCAACTGCGCTTACGTTCTCTCCACCAAGCGATATTATCATTAACGAAAACGGCTTTTACAACATTAGCTGGGAAGTATTCCCAACCCCTGGAAACTCTGCATTTGGTTTATTCTTCGATCCGGACGGAGCAGGCCCAACTGTCGCGACACTTGTGCCTTGCAGCAACTATGGTACAGCAGCAGGCAACAATCCTTACCAAGGTCAAGTCGTTGTGCAATTGACCGCTGGCGGCGTATTGACTTTAAATCGTATTGATAGCATGGGCAATGTGGTATTGCAAAACGCTATCGGCGGCGGAACGCCAACCGTGAGTGCCTCTATTGTCATTGAAAAACTAGCATAATCTAGTCTACTCTACAGGGCTGTTACCAGAAGTCATTAGAAATGACTTCTGGTCAGCCTTTTTTATTTAGAACTATCTCTCTATAAATGTCCTTTAAGCTACTTTCGTAATACAACAAAAAAAAGACCGCCATATAGGCGGTCCATGTTCATTTACAGAACATAAGTTTTGGATAGGAGTGGAGAGAAACCATACTGTACTTTTATTATATGTATACGCTTCCAATATGTCAATAAGCGTTTTCATTTTTTCGAAATATATTTTGAAAACGCTTATATTCCTTCCAGCTAATGTCGCTTGTTCGTCAGAAGCATGGTTTCTAAATAAAAAAGCCCCGCAATAGCTCAAAAGCTGCTGCGGGGCCAAATTGCTATTTTTATTGATGAACCGCAAAACCCGCATCCGCAAGCACAAGCTGAGCCTGATCCAAATCCTCCTGCGTGCGGAAAGAAAGCCTTAGAACGCCTGGAACGTCCTCTCTGCTCTCAATAATATGGATATTGCTCAAATTGATGCGCTCCTTGCCGAGGTCGCTGGCGATTTTACCGATAATGCCGGGATGATCGGGTACGTCTACATAACAATCATAGATCGAATGCAGCATGCCTTTGCGGCGCTCAGGCAGCTTGCTGCGGAATTCCCCAGCTGTACGGAACGCCTCCTCTATGCCTTCGCCATCTTCCCGCTCCAGCAGGTCTACGAATGTAGCGATTTCTGCATTCCAGTCTTTCAGCAGCTTAAGCAGCACACCTTTGTTATTAACCAAAATGTCGCGCCATACGACCGGGTCGCCTGAGGCGATACGGGTAATATCGCGAAAACCTCCCGCTGCCAGCGAAGCATAAAGCTGATCCTGCTCATTGTAGCCGCGGATCTGGTTGACCAGCGCAACTGCAATCATATGCGGCAGATGGCTGATCGCGCCCACGATTTCATCATGCGACTTTGCATCCACACTAACAATGTGCGCTTTCGTCAGCGCAAGCAGCTGGGTGAGCTTGTCCAGCTGGCCCTGCGGAGTCGACGCGTCAGGCGTGAGGACGTAAAAAGCATTTTCGAACAAATGGGTCGATGCCGCTTCAACGCCAGAGCGCTCCGAGCCTGCCATCGGATGCCCGCCGATAAACGACACGCCCGGCTGGCTCTCCAGTCTGCGTCCGCATAGCGCCACGGAAGCTTTCGTGCTGCCGACATCCGTCACAATACAGCCCGGCTTCAGCGGAAGCTGGCTCAGCTCATCTACATACTCCTCCAGCTTGCCTACAGGAACACAGAGGAATATAAAGTCAGCGTCTACAGCCGCCTCCCGAACAGACGTCGTTGCGGAATCAACGACGCCACGATTGACATATTTCTCTGCGGAGGACGCCCGGTTGGAATAGCCCACAACCGTTACGTCCGGCTTGCCCTTAAAACAAAGGGCAAGTGATCCGCCAATTAATCCAACGCCAAATATCGCTATTTTTACCATAACCTTATGACTGCACCGCCACTTCCTGCAAAACCTGCTCCAAAGCAGCTATAAACTGCTCATTTTGCTGCTTCGTGCCTACGCTGACCCGAATATAGGTCGGGTAATACGTCCAGCGGGAACGAATAATAAAGCCTTTGCGCAGCAGCGCATCAAATACTTCCGGAGATGGACGCTTTACATCGACCATAATAAAATTGCCATGCGCCGGATAATAAACAAGGCCAAGCCGGTCAAACTGCGCAGCAAAATAAGCGATGCCCGCTGCATTTTGCTGCACAACATGCTGAATAAAAGCCTGATCAGACACGGCCGCTTTAGCGGCTGCCTGCGCGATTCTCGTTGTATTAAAGGGCTCCCGCACCTGATTAATAAAGCGAAGCACCTCCGGGTCGCCAACGCCATAACCAATACGAAGCGCCGCTAATCCATATACCTTCGAGAATGTGCGGAGTACGATCAAGTTCCGGTAGCTGCTCAGCAGTTCAATGCCATTAGGAAAGGCGGGATCTGTAACAAGCTCGCAATACGCCTCATCCAGCACAACGAGCACATGGCTCGGAACCTGCTGTAAAAAAGCAGTCAGCTCATCCTTCGTCACAATGGTGCCGGTCGGATTGTTCGGATTGCAAATCCAGATGATTTTCGTACGCTCCGTTACCTTTGCCAGCATGGCAGGAAGATCATGCTTGCCATCTTTCAAAGGCACCTCGATGATGCGAGCGTTCTCAATTTCAGCGTTATGCTTGTACTGCGGGAATGTCTCGTCCGCCATAATCGTTTCGTCCCCTGCAACGAGAAACGCACGAGCCAGCATTAAAATAATTTCACTAGAGCCTGTGCCGAAAATCAGCTGCTCCGGCTTTACGTTAAGATGGCCCGCAAGTGCTGCTGCAAGCTCAAGGCTCGCGCCATCAGGATAAATATTCGTTTGGTTCAATTCTTCCAAGATTGCCGCTTTAGCCTGCTCCGAACAACCATGTGGATTTTCATTGGAAGCCAGCTTCGTGACTTCAGTTAGCCCAAGCTCTCTCTTCACATCTTCAACCGGCTTGCCAGGCTGATAGACAGGGAGATGTAAAATATTATTTTTTGGCTGCATGCTGCCGACCACCTCTTCTTATATATCTACAGATTAATTGATATATAAATATCAATTGCATAAGGCTTATTGTCTCACATCTTGCCCCGCTTTAAAAGATGTTCTATTGCAATTGATCGCGTCTGCCTTAAGAAAAAATCTAAAATCCCATCTCGGCAAGCCATGAGGATAGTTTTGCTTCCCGCACCTTCAATTCAGCCTGACCGAGTACCCGCTCGCCCACGATGCGGCCATCCAGCATAAATAATACGCGCTGTGTTTTGGCAGCCACCTTCGCATCATGGGTCACCAGCATGATCGTCGTCCCCGCATGATTTAATTCGGTTAAAATAGCCATGACCTCATCGCTTGCCTTGGAATTAAGAGCTCCTGTCGGCTCATCGCCAAACACGATTTCCGGTTGGTTGATAAGCGCCCGGCAAATGGCTGCCCGCTGGAGCTGTCCGCCGGACACTTCCGTCTTGTCAGCATTGGCAAGCTCGGCAATTCCAGTCCGCTGCATCAGCTCGCTGGCCCGCCGTTCAATAGCAGCGCGGCTCTCTCTTTTCGCCATATAAGCGGGTAAAATAATGTTGTCGAGCAGGCTGAGATTTTTCAAAAATCCACTCTGTTGAAAAACAAATCCCATTTTGCTCAAGCGAAGCTGAGCCAACCGCTCTTCGGATAGACTGCCAAGCTCTTGCCCTTGTATGGCAACGCTGCCGGACGTCATTTTGTCCATCCCGCTAATCGTGTACAGCAAGGTAGACTTGCCGCAGCCAGAAGGCCCCATTATAGATACGAACTCACCTGCCTGCAATTGCAGATTCACATTTTTCAGCACAGCCTGTTCATTATTTTTGCCTACAGAATAGCTTTTGTTTACGTTTTTCGCCTCTAACACGATGGTCATCATGATGCCCTCTTTTCGAAAATTATTTAGCTGCGCCAGCACTTTTGACATTTGCCGTTATGGTTAGGCTGCTAAGCAGCGTCGTTACTAGTCCTACAGCGAGGAATATCAAAGGAATAAGCATGTAGGCCACAAACGGATTAACGACGAATTCGACGCGGGCTGCGCCCATAAATGACATCAGCATGCTGACTACGCCCTGCCCAAGACTTCCCGCTGCTGCGGTACCTAACACGATCCCCGCCAGCAATACCGTCAATGAGCGGATGATGTACTGCAGGCGGATATTTTTCAAGGAAAACCCAAGGCTTCTCATAATGACGATATCAGAAGCGTCTTTCACGATCAGCATGTTGAAAAATAAAGCGGTAATCAGCAGCGCAATGGCGAGTGCTGCCGCTAAGGTGAGCGCTGTTATTTTTTGCAGCTGGCTTATGGTGGAGCCAAGTGTCTGAGATAAATAATCTTCCATAAACGTCACCTTAGCCGGGTAGAAGGCATCTGCGTATTCAGCCCTTTTTTCGCCAATTGCTACGCCCGGCTTTACATCCAAGCTGACCATATACCAGAGGACGGAATGTGCTTCATAAGGCAGCAGCGCTTTAGCTGTCTTGCCGCCATTGGTCACATCCTGATAAATGCCCGAAAGCTTCAGCACTCGTTCTTCCCCAGCAACGATGAGCGTCAGCGTGTCTCCGAGCTGCTTGCCGCGTTCCTTCGCATGCAGATAAGAAAGAGCGATCTCATCGTTTGCAGCGGGAGCAGCCCCGCTTAAATAAGCTAGCGGGAACAGCGAAAAATCGCCCGTTTGCACGCTCACATTTTCATAGACACCATCGTCGCTGCGCATCTTATAAGAACTCGTTACGAGCGGAGAATAGAGTTCCACGTCATTGTCGTGTTGAATATAGGCGATCATCTCGCTGTATCGCTGCGCTACGTCGCCTGTTTGCCGCATATCAATTTGAATATCGCTCTTCCCCGCCCCCATATAAGTCATAAAATCAGGTGATTTCATCGTATTCAAAAAATTCACAGGCACTATGATCAGGAAGAAGCAAAGCGTGAATACGAGGGCCAGCAAGCCGAATGTTTTAATCCGGACGAACACATCCTGAATGCCGACAAATATATTTACAGGGATAAGCCGGCTGCGATGGAGCTTCAGCCGTTTTGTCATCCGCCCTTTGGCCGAAGTGCTGCCTGAGCGCAAGGCTTCAACGGCTGATATTCGCTTAAATCTCCCCAAAACCACACGGCAGAACAACATCACAGATAGAAAAATAAAACCTGCCCCCAGCAAGGGGATGATATAGCTTAGCGTATTTTTTTCAGCTGTGCCTATGTATAGGCTCCGATTTGCCATGAAAGCCCGTTCTGCAAATAAGGAAAGCACCCACCCCGCCATAGTCGCTGTCAAAGCGATCAGCCGATATTTCATTAAATAAAGCTGGCGGATTTCGCTTCCGGCTATACCAATCGCCTTCATGACGCCAATCTCATAAACCTCCTCCTCCAGCGCAGCGAGCATTGTAAACCGCAGGCAGAGAAAGGCGATGACGATCAGCAGCACGCTGGCTAAAAGAATGACAACGGCCGCAACGCCATCCGTCAGCGCATTCAATAGCCGAAATTGAGCATATGTAATCGCAGTCCCTTGGTGCGGAAGCCCAGAAGCTAGGTAGAGCTGTTCAAATTCGCTCGTTCGCTCCCCATCATGCAGCAGAAATTCGATCAAATATTCTTTTTCGGCAAAATAGCCCTTAAGCGTCTCCCAATCCGAATCGCTTACAACGATACGCTTTGAGCTGACAATAGACGGATTCATCTGGGCATCCCTAACAAAATCCTTTAGCGTAAAGGTTTTGCTAAAGGAGCCCGTCGCCAGCCGCACCGTATCCCCGAGCTCCAAGCCATGCTGCTGCATAAAATAAATCGGCACTGCTATTTCGCCTGGAAGCACATCCAGCCGCTTATTGTCCAAATCAAGTAAAAAATCGAACGCTTTGTTTTGCTTCACAAGGCTCATTTCCATGACGCTGCCCGCCTCTGACTCGCCGCTGGCGCCAAAATAAACATGAGCCGGTTCAATTGAAATCATCTCAACCGTTTGCTGCTCCTTCACCAGCTTACTGCGGCTGGCAAAATCCTCTATCTCCTGCTGGTCGATTTCCCCGGCATGCATCTGTACAAAATGAGGGACGCCCGCTTTCTCAAACCAGTCATCCACCGAACGAAACAGCTCTAGAAGCATGCTTGCACTGCTTGCCACTAGCAGCGAGGAAATCATAATAAACATACATAAAATAGCGGTAACCAGCTTATTCCTTGCGATATCTTTTCTCCACATTTTCTCTAGCATCTTCCTGCCCCTTCTCTATTTGATTGTGATAAAACCTTTTCGTCACCCAAGCCATCACTAGCATTGCTACGAACATGAGCAGCGCAGGGAAATAAACCTGCAAGCTAAACGTTTCAAACAGCTTGCCGTAGACGATTTGCCCAACAGGTGCCGCGATCTGTGCGACCGCCATTATGATGGCCATCACCTTTCCAAGCAGGTCATTAGGTGTCTGCTTTTGCACCCGGGTCAGCACAAAAATCGAAATCATCGTCAGTGCCATCGCAATCGGAACGACACTTGCCATAAATAGAACATAGGCTGGATAATAACCAAGCCCCAGCATCCATGGCGTTAGCGACATCGATAATGGCAATATCAATGCAGCAATGATGAGCAGCCACCGATACAAAGAGCTCATTTGCATTTTTTTCGCAAAGATGCCGATCATTAGTGCGCCTAAAATCGTGCTGCATTCCACAATGCCCATGCCAACTCCATAAAGCGTATCGCTGCTATGCATCGTAACCCGCAAAATAATCGGCCCGCCGACGACAAAAAACGGCGTTAAAATAAAATTAAGCAGCGCCGCTAATATCATCGCCTTTAAAATCGAGCGCTGCTGGGCTACATAGGCAAACCCGACTTTCATATCTGCTGCAAGCGTTGCGACGATATTTCGCTTCTGCTCGCGTTTTACAAACGGGATTTCCATAAAAAGCTGCATGACGGCTGACAGTAAAAAAGCGATACCGCTTCCGATCATTAACGTTTGCAGGCCAAGGACGCCATACAGGATGCCGCCAAGCACCGGGGCAGCCATTTGGGCAAGGGCGCCGATGCCATTTACCATTCCATTGGCCTGCTCAAGCCGGCTCTCCTGCACCAGCAGCGGGATGCTCGCTTGCACAGCAGGCTGGTACATCGCGCTGATCAGCGAAAGCAATACCATCACCATACCAATAACAACAACCGTCGCGTGCCCCCCCGCCAATAGGAACAAAAAGCCCAGAACAACGATACAGCTTGCAAAATCGAATATAACGATTAAATGACGGCGGTTGAAGCGATCGGCAATGGCCCCGCCAATTGGCGACAGCAGCAGCGGGATGCTGGATAACGCATAGAGAGTGCCAAAAATATCCGCTCGCCCTGTAAGATCCAGCGCATAAAGCGATAGCCCAAAGCGCAGCAGAGCGCTGCCCAAAATCGAAATAATTTGTCCCAATAGGAGCAGCTGGAAGCTTCTTCCGAACAGCTCTTTTTTCGCTTGGCTTTGTATCATCGATTAGCTCCTCCTTAAAAAATAGGTTCGTTCATTTATAGACTGACCGTCAGTCTATAACATTCAAAAAAATAAGCCGGCATACAAGCGTACCCAACCATTGAACAGGTATCAGATAACTGGATACGCTAACGGCCACGCCTTTCATGGGCAGCTTGGATGCAGCGCTAAAGCGGTTATTCAAGGTTAATTCGGGTTAGCCAGCATATCAAAAATAAAATCAAAGCTGCCTTTTTTCGCTCCCAGCGTCAATTCCATAACATGAATAAAAGCCTTCGCCTTCTGGATCATTTCCTCTGGCTGCCATTCGAATAAACCTTCATCGAACAGAAAAGTGGAAGATACAATTAAAAATTCCACCGTCTCCTTGGGGTATTCGGTTTGAAAAACTTGCTCCTCTATGCCTTGCTCAATGACTGTTGTTAATACAGGCGTCAAGTGAATAATGGTCTGTACGAGGCTTTTTTGATGCATTTCGGCATTGCCGACCTGGTGGAATTGCTCCAGCAGCAGCTCCTTACGGTCACCATTCTTAGGCTTCTGAGCCATCAAAATTTGAAACAGCTTGACCAAGGTTGGCAGATTCGAACTTGCGGCTATGCTTTTTGCAGAAGCAACATCCGCCGCCACAATCCGCATAATGATCGCGTCCATAACTTCCTCTTTGGATTTAAAGTAATAATAAAAGGTCCCCTTCGCAATGCCAATCTTCTGAAGGATGTCATTAATCGTCGTTTTATTGTAGCCCTTCGTATAAAAAAGCATTTCTGCCGTATCTAAAATTTCATTTTTGCGTTCTTCCGGATCTTTCAGTATACGCATCGTCCGCTTCGTCGCTCCCCTCTATAGACCGTCGGTCGGTCTAGTGCTAGTATAGGCCATTATTTGAGCATAATCAATCTTATTTTTGAGCTGACATAAGGTGAAACGGCTATCGCCGTCCTTTGGCGGCGCAGCGCGTTTCAGTCCGAGAAATATAGAGTAAGGATGAGAAAATCATATACTTTCCTATATCTTAAGAAAAACGCCTTGCGGCGTTCGTTCTATTGCTGATGTTCCCCGCTTAAAAACCTAAATCGAGCTGAATGCAAACATTATTTCGGCTTCACAAACCAGTTCATTGTTTACCGTGGCGACGCCTTTTCCTTTAACTATCTGCCCCTTGATTCGAGTTACTTCGAATGTAAGAATAAGTTGGTCTCCTGGTTTTACTTGCCTCTTGAATCGACAATTATCAATACCAGTCAATAATCCTATTTTACTGCTTTCTCCTTTAGACGTAACGATACCACCGACCTGCGCCAGTGCTTCTACAATTAAGACTCCAGGCATAACGGGATAGTCGGGAAAATGACCAATGAAATAAGGTTCATTGATTGTCACATTTTTAATTCCAACAGCTTTTTTACCCTCATCAATTTCCAAGATTCTATCAACCAAAAGAAAGGGATATCTATGAGGAACTACCTCTTTTATTTTTTCAATATCAAACATGGATTGCCTCCTCTTCTAGGTATACTACCATTTTAACACTATTTGGAAAAACTAACCATAAGCTCAACAATAAGCCATCCGTCTAAGCTTAGCGTTTGTATCCTTCACAGAAAACAGACATGAAGTTACCAACATAATCTTCTTATTCGACGTTGTGTTCTCATGGTCCTTACTGTCAACGTGAGGTGTGTTCGTTTTAGCCTAAAAAAAAGAAGCGCAGAATATGCTCGTATTCTGCGCCTCTTAAATGATGCCTCTCGCTAAGAGGCTGAATATGCCCTAGCCTTTGAGCCCGGCTACAAACTCGCCGATCTGCTTCAAGCCCTCTGCGCGGGTCTTCTCCTCTGCAAGCAGCGGAATGGATTCTTCTATTTTGCGTACAATTGCACTGCCTACCACAACACCATCACATTGCTTGGAGAAACGCTCCACTTGCTCGCGGCTCGAAATGCCAAAGCCAACGGCGATCGGCAGATCAGTCGCTTCCCGCACGGTAGCGAGGAAATCGTCGATCCCACTGTGGAATTCGGCGCGCACGCCCGTTACGCCTAGCGAGGAGACGCAATAGACGAAGCCTTTCGCCTTTTGCGAAATACGTACGACCCGATCCTTGGAGGTCGGAGCGACAAGCGGAATAAGGTGAATGCCCGCGGCTTCCGCCAGCTGGCGGACCTCGGCATCCTCTTCAATCGGCAGATCGGGAATGATCAAACCGCTGATATCTTTATTTTTCACCAACTCCATAAAGGCTTCCAGACCGAACTGCAGCACCGGATTGAAATAGGTGAACAGGATGAAAGGCAGCTTCACGCCAGCTTCGCGTGCTTGCGCTGCCGCTTCAATACAGTCGCGAAGCGTAATGCTGCTTCTCAAGGCGCGCTCGGAAGCCCGTTGAATAACCGGACCATCGGCGAGCGGGTCAGAATAAGGAACGCCCAGCTCGATTAGATCAGCGCCAGACTCCTCCAGCTGCTTAATAATCGCCAGTGAGGTTTTGAGGTCAGGATCCCCCACCGTTATAAAAGGGATCAGCGCGGTACGCTTTTCCTCACGTAGCTTTGTAAATACCGTATCAATGAGATTCATCGACTGCGCCTCCCAGCTTGCTCATAATCGTCTCTACATCTTTATCGCCGCGGCCGGACAGGCTGACGACAATAATTTGATCTTTAGCAAGCGTTGGTGCCAGCTTGACCGTCTGGGCAATCGCATGCGCCGACTCCAGCGCTGGAATGATGCCTTCTGTACGCGACAGCAGCTGCAAAGCGTCCATTGCTTCATCGTCCGTAATCGGAAAATATTCCGCCCGGCCCGAATCCTTCAAATACGAATGCTCAGGGCCAATGCCTGGATAGTCGAGACCTGCCGAAATGGAATGCGCCGGCAGCACTTGTCCGTTGTCATCCTGCAGCACATAGCTCAGCGAGCCCTGAAATACGCCATGACGGCCTTTCGTCATGGTAGCCGCATGCTCATCGGTCTCTACTCCGCGTCCCGCAGCTTCAACACCGATCAAACGCACAGCCGCATCTTCAATGAACGGGTAAAAAATACCGATTGCATTGCTGCCGCCGCCAACCGCTGCTACTACATAATCCGGCAGGCGCCCTTCCTCTGCCACAATTTGCTTGCGCGATTCGTCACCGATAATCCGCTGAAAATCGCGGACGATCATCGGATACGGATGCGGCCCTGTCGCTGAACCCAAAATATAATAAGTATCGTCTACATGGCTAACCCAGTAGCGGAGCGTTTCATTACAGGCATCCTTAAGTGTGCGCGTTCCCGAAAGAACCGGCACGACTTCCGCTCCAAGCAGCTGCATACGGAAAACATTGAGCTGCTGGCGCTTCATATCTTCCTCGCCCATAAATACTTTGCATTCCAGTCCAAGCAATGCCGCAATCGTTGCCGAAGCAACCCCATGCTGGCCTGCGCCAGTTTCAGCAATAATTTTCGTTTTGCCCATGCGCTTCGCCAGGACGCCCTGACCGATTGTATTGTTGATTTTGTGGGCGCCCGTATGGTTCAAATCCTCGCGCTTCAAATAAATTTTTGCGCCGCCAAGCTGCTCGCTCAGACGCTCTGCATAATAGAGCGAGGTAGGTCTGCCCGAATATTTATGCAGCAGATTGCGGATTTCCTCTTGGAAGGATTCATCCTTGGAATAGTGGTTGTACGCTTCCTCCAGCTCAAGCAGTGCGTTCATCAACGTCTCGGGAACATAACGGCCGCCAAACTTGCCGAAACGACCATTTTCATCCGGTACTCGGTTCATCGTTGCATCACCTTTCTGACGAATAATCTAATTTTCTCAATATCTTTAACGCCGTCCGTCTCTACTCCGCTGGACACATCAAGGCCACTCGGAGCGTACGCAGCTAACAATTCCTGTACGTTGTCCGGGTTTAGACCGCCCGCTACATAAAGCGGCACATTCAACTGTGCTGCCGCAGCTTGGTAGTCGTCGATAACCTCCCAGTTGAACGCTTTGCCCGTACCTCCCCCGGCTGTGTCGATCAATACAGCATCGACCTTGCCAGCATAAGGAGAGAGTCGGGCAGCCGCCTCATCGGCACTTGTATGAGCATCCGTGCCCTTGTCAGCGCCCTTGCCTGTGGAATCCTCAGACTGAACAACCGCTTCATTACGTATAGAAAACACCTTCCACACCTTAACCGCAAATTGCTCACGGACCGCTTGGCAAAAAGCAGGCGTTTCGCTGCCATGCAGCTGTACCACATCGAGCGGAGCAGTAGCCAGCGTCTCGCGCAGCTCCGCAAGCGCAGGATTGACGAATACGCCGACGGTTTGGGGACGCTGCCCCGCTGCCGCCTTCAAGCTGTGTACTGCCGCAACCAGCTCTGCTGCTTGCGCAGGAAGCACTTGACGCTTGCTAGCCGCAAATATAAATCCAATATCATGGAACGGCAATCCGTCCATTTGCTGAATCGTCTCCACAGTCTTCAGGCCGCAAATTTTAATACGGGGAGTCGTCTGCATCTGCACTAGCGGCCCACCGGACCCATCAAATCGATAATAGCCTGACCTGCATCAGCCTGGCGCATGAAATGTTCGCCAATTAGAACCCCTTGCGCGCCAATACCTTGCAAATAATCCATATCTGCCGGACCGGCAATGCCGCTTTCGCTAATAACGGTCACACCTTGCGGCATCAAGCCGATCAGCTGCTCCGTTGTACGCAGATCGGTGACAAAGCTTTTCAGATCGCGATTATTGACTCCGATAAGCGTCGCTTTATTCAGCTCAAGCACCGCCTCCAGCTCCTCGCGATTATGCACCTCGACCAGCACATCCATGCCAAGCGAAACAGCTGTATCATACAGCTCAGACATCTGCTGCTTCGTCAATATCGCCGCAATGAGCAAAATCGCATCCGCCCCAATGACTCTCGCCTCGTACACCTGACGGTAATCAATAATAAAGTCCTTGCGGAGCAGCGGAATGCTGACCGTATCCTTCACGAGCGTCAAATACTCATTTGCCCCTTGAAAATATTGCCGATCCGTCAGCACGGAAATACAATCCGCGCCGGCCTGCTCATAAGCAGCTGCCAGCTCCGCCGGGTGAAACTCAGGGCGAATCAGCCCTTTAGAAGGCGAGGCTTTTTTCACCTCGGCAATGAGTCCAACGGTGCGCTTGCGGCCCGCAGTCAATGCACGCTCAAAGCCGCGGCACGGAGCACGCTCGGCAATCGTCCGCTCATATTCCGCTAATTGGAATGTGGCCGATAATGCTTCAACCTCTTCGCGTTTTGTTACTACGATTTTATCCAAAAACATGGGTCAGCTCTCCTGTCGTTTGAATGAGGCCCAGCAGCTTTTGCTCGGCTAATCCGGAATCAATCATGTCCGCCGCGATTTTAACACCATCTGTCAAGCTCGCAGCAGCTCCGCCCACATAAATGCAAGCCCCTGCATTCGCAAGCACGATATCGCGATAAGCGCCGCGCTGCTCTCCGCTGAATATGCCGCGAATAATCGCCGCATTGGCCGCAGGATCGCCGCCCAGCACCTCGCTGATCGGATAGCGGGTCAAGCCCAACTCCTCCGGCGTAATTTCATACGTGCGAACCTCGCCGCTTCGCAGCTCCGATACTCTAGTTGGCGCCGAAATGCTGATTTCGTCCAGCCCGTCGTTGCTGCTCACGACCATCGCGCGTTTGACGCCAAGCTCTGCCAGCACCGAAGCGACGGTGTCCGTTTTCTTAGCATCATACAAGCCGATTAGCTGGCGATCAGCACCAGCAGGATTCGTCAGCGGGCCCAGCATATTAAAAATCGTCCGAATGCCCAGCTCTTTACGTGGAACAGAAGCATGGCGAAGCGATGGATGGTACAGCTGCGCGAACATGAAGCAAATGCCGACCTGCTTCAGACATTCCTCCGCCTGCTCCGGCGTGAGCGTAATTTGCACGCCCAGCGCCTCCAGCACATCAGCGCTGCCCGCTTTGCCCGACATTGCACGGTTGCCATGCTTGGCTACGCGAATGCCCGCTGCCGCCGCAATAATCGCCGAGGACGTCGATATATTGAATTTATGAATACCGGAGCCGCCTGTGCCGCACGTATCAAGCAGCCCCTCCTGCTCGGTCTGCACATGGCTCGAATGCGCCCGCATCGCCTGGGCAAAGCCCGTAATTTCGTCCTTCGTCTCGCCCTTCATGCGCAGCGCAGTCACCACGCCTGCAATTTGAACCGGCGTCGCTTCGCCGTTCATAATAATATCCATAACGGAGCGGGCTTCTTCCCGTGACAAATGCTCGCTGCCGATTAATTTAGTTAACGCGCTTTGCATCGTAATCGGTGTCAGGCTGTTTGTCATTGTACGAAACCCTCCCCTGCTTTAATGTAATAATCGCTATTAATGGCATTGAAGCTCTGATCGCGAGCGTCTCCTGGCTTGCCGAACAGCTGCTCAGCGGCCCGAATGGCCGTCAGCAGCGCTTTCGCTTTATTCACCGTTTCGGTATATTCGCTCTCCGGAACGGAATCCCAGACGATGCCTGCCCCGCTCTGCACGTAGGCTTTGCCATTTTTGAAAATGATCGTCCGAATCGTGATGCAGGTGTCGAGCGAACCGCCGAAGCCTAAATAACCAATCGCTCCAGCGTAAGCGCCGCGAGCTTCATTTTCAAGCTCCGCAATAATTTCCATCGCCCGCAGCTTTGGTGCGCCGGATACGGTGCCGGCAGGAAGACAAGAGAGAAACGCATCGTAAAAATCCTTATCCTCCCGCAGCTTGCCCGTCACATTCGAAACGATATGCATAACGTGGGAATAACGCTCGATTTCCATGAAGGAATCGCATTTCACCGATCCGAACTCGGATACACGGCCAATGTCGTTGCGACCTAGGTCAACGAGCATCAGATGCTCCGCCCGCTCCTTCTCATCTGCCAGCAGATCCTGCTCCAGCGCCAGATCCTCCTCCGGCGTTTTGCCGCGAGGGCGCGTTCCGGCGATTGGGCGGGTTTCCACCTTGCTGCCATCTACTTTAACGAGCGCCTCCGGCGATGTTCCAACGATCACCTCTTCACCCATTTTCAAATAATACATGTACGGTGAAGGGTTCATCGTGCGAAGTACGCGGTACACATGCAGCGGATCAACATCCGTCTCAATGCTGAAGCGCTGGGACAGTACCACCTGGAAAATATCGCCTGCGCGAATGTACTCCTTCGCTTTGTCGACATTGGCGATGAACTGCTCCTTCGTCAAATTGGACTGCACATCGCCAACCTCGGGCATAGTAGGCACGCCAGCACCGATTGGCACGGGGATTTTCACCTGCTGCTGCAGGCGCTCGACCGTCGCTTCGATTTTGGCAACTGCTGCGTTATAAGCTTCCTCGACGCCGTAGGACTGAACAATGCCCGTCTGCGTCTTCTCCTTCGGCACATGCACATTGCCGATAATTTGCAGCTGCTGCTTGAAGTGGTCGAACACAATGACCTGATCGCAGAACATAAACTGCAAATCATTCATTTGCAAATCATCAATCCGGTGGGCTGGAAGCTTCTCATAATATTGCAGCAAATCGTAGCCGAAAAACCCGATAGCCCCGCCCGTAAACGGCGGAAGATGGGACATCGCCGGACTGCGATAGTAACGAAGATGATCCTTCAGCAAGCTTAGCGGCTTATCGTCGAAGCTGATTTTTTCACCATTTTTCTCAAAAATCATTTCGCCGTTTTTGCCATACAGCATCATAAATGGATCGGTTCCAATGAACGAATAACGCGCCCATTTCACGCCGCCCTCTACACTTTCAAGCAGAAATGCATGCTTTTCCTTGGCAAAATGCTGAAACAGCCGAATCGGCGTCTCCGTATCCGCCATCATATAACGAACGATCGGAATGAGATTGTATTCCTCAGAGAGCTTGACCACTTGCTGTAATTCACTATTCATCGTTACGTCCCCCTTCTCGCTATGTGTAGAAACATTCAAAATAAAAAGCCCCTGCCAAGGCAGGGGCGTTGATTTAAGATGAGGACAAAAAAGTAAAGGCCAGCCAGCAAATTAATCTATAGCAGCATCTTGCACATACGTACATTCGTAAACGTAAAACAGCTGTCGCCATCTAATAAGATGGATAGGCTCTTCTCACGATGAAATAGAAAGCGATTATAAGCGCTAAACTTATACATCATCTATTTCATAATTACGCACTCTGCTCTATAGTCATTATATTCGCAACTTGGCTATGCTCGTCTCTGCTCTGCTCATCTAATTTCAACTAAAACCTGCTCACTTGCTACTCAACTAGTCTCATTTACTTCATCCAATATACAACATCTTGTGCCTGATCGTCAATTAGATTAGGATTGCGTTAAATCTGGACGAAGCACCTGGGCTCCTCCCAAGTACACATGTTTAATTTCGGCTTGCGTTTTATCCGTATTCACGGTAACCATAAGCCTTATGCAGCGTGCAAGGCTTCCCTTGACTGGCACTTCCAGCGCGCACATGAGTGGAACAAGCTCCCAGCCGCTCATTTGGCGAATGGCCACAGCAGGGAACGCATCATCCAAATCATTCGTCACCGTAATAAATACGCTGCAAATATCGTCAGGCTGAACATCATTGTCTGCGACAATGGCATGCAGCATTTCAAGTGTTGCTTTTAAAATAGGCTCTTTCTCGTTTGTATCGACGGTAATTGCCCCGCGAATTCCCCTAACGCTCATATTACTCGGCCTCCTGTTTCAATTCCTCCACGATTTCCCGAACCCATGACGCCGGTACATCCTTCTTGATTTCCACTTCGCCGATCGCCGTCGGCACTACGAAAATCATAGTGCTTTCGCTGAACTTTTTGTCATGCATCATCGCTTCCATAATCGCGTCCACATCGAAGTGCTCCGGCAGCTTCACCGGAAGCCCGCATTTCGCAAGCACGCGCTTCGTTGTTGTATAGACGTCCTCTGGCGCTCCATAACGTAGGCCAAGCTTGGCCGAGCCAATCATGCCGATGGAGATCGCCTCGCCATGAAGCAGCTCGCCATAGCCAGCTACAGCCTCCAGCGCATGTCCAATTGTATGGCCCAAATTCAGAATCGCACGCAGGTCATTCTCGCGCTCATCCTTGGATACGACAGCCGCTTTTACACTGCAGCCCTTGTACAAGGCATAGCCGAGTGCTTCTGGATCAAGCGCCAGCAGACGCTCGGAGTTTTCATCGCACCACTGCACGAAAGCGTCGTCCCAGATGAAGCCGTGTTTGACCACTTCCGATAAGCCTGCAGAAACGTCACGCGGCGGCAGCGTCTGAAGCGTATTCAAATCATAAAGCACCATTTCCGGTTGATGGAAAGCGCCGATAATATTTTTCGCCAGCGGGTGGTTGACTGCCACTTTGCCGCCAACACTGCTGTCATGCGCCAAAATCGTCGTCGGAATTTGAATGAATTTCACGCCGCGCATATAAGACGCTGCTACGAAACCAGCCAAATCGCCAACTACGCCGCCGCCAAGGGCAACGATCGCCGACTTGCGGTCAAGCCCAGCCTTCAGCGCATGAGTAACCAAATCCTCCAGCATCGCCAAAGACTTCGAGCTTTCACCCGACGGTACGATTGCTGTCGACGGCTGGAAACCTGCTGCGCTTAGCGCATTTGCAAGCGGCTCCAAATAATGGGGCGCCACCTTGTCATCCGAGATGATTAACAGCGGAGATTTTTTGCTAATGCCATGCTTTTCGAAAAAAGAGGGAGCCTCCTGCAGGAGACCCTCCCCGATATAGATTGGATAAGAGCGCTCGCCTAAATCAACCGTTAGCTCTCTCATCCTTTAATACCTGCCTATTTGCTCTAGGTATTGATTCAGGTTCGAGCGGATTTCCTCAATGGAGTCGCCGCCGAACTTCTCAAGAAATGCTTTCGCTACTTCAAAAGCCACAACATGCTCCATCACAACGCTAGCTGCCGGAACTGCACAGCTGTCGGAACGTTCTACTTGCGCTGTGAATGGCTCTTTCGTGTCAATATCCACGCTGCGAAGCGGCTTGTACAGCGTTGGAATTGGCTTCATTACGCCACGGACAACGATTTGCTCGCCATTGGTCATACCGCCCTCGAATCCGCCCAGACGGTTCGTCGCTCTCGTATAACCTTCCTGTGCAGTGTACAAAATCTCGTCATGCACCTGCGAGCCGCGCAGCTTCGCCGCTTCAAAGCCGATGCCGATTTCGCAGCCTTTGAAGGCATTAATCGAAACGACGGCACCAGCGATGCGCGCATCCAGCTTGCGGTCCCATTGCACATGGCTTCCAAGTCCAATTGGCACGCCCTCAATAATGCACTCAACCACGCCGCCGATGGAATCTCCTTCGGCTTTAATTTGGTCAATGTACGCGGTCATCTTCTCTTCGGTTTCTTTATCAACGACGCGCACAGGCGATTCTTCCGTAAGGCGAATGAGCTCATCCAGCGGCAATTGGTTTGCCGGCGCTTCAATCTCGCCAATGCGAATAACCTGTCCGCCTACTTTAATGCCGAATTCAGCAAGAAGCTGACGTGCTACCGCTCCCACCGCTACGCGTGCTGCTGTCTCGCGGGCACTGGAGCGCTCCAGTACGTTGCGAAGATCCTTCAAATTATATTTCAAACCGCCGTTCAAATCCGCATGTCCAGGACGCGGACGGTGTACCCGGCGCTTCTCTTCATCTCCGCCTTCGATCGGGGCGATGTTCATTACGCTTGTCCAATGCTTCCAGTCATTGTTCTCAACGATTAGCGCTACAGGAGCGCCAGTCGTCCGACCATGACGAACGCCGCCGACAATGTTTGCCGTATCTTTCTCAATTTGCATGCGACGACCGCGGCCATGGCCTTTCTGGCGACGGTGAAGCTGAAAATTAATTTCCTCAAAATCAATGGTTAAATTGCTAGGAAGACCCTCAATAATGGCGGTCAATTGGGGACCATGTGTTTCCCCCGCTGTCAAATATCGTAAACTCAACCTAAAGCTCCTCCTTCAACGCAAACAACCTAATATGGCCTGGGGCGCTGCAAGCGTGCGCATTCTGCCGATTATTAGGCGCATGCTATCATCAGCTACCCTAAACATCTTTGCTCATTATAGTACAGCCTTGCGGGTTTGACAAGAAATGCGCACCGTCAATCCGCGTCCAAACGCCATTTTTATCTCAAGCGTAAACGGCCGAAAGCCGTCCTCTGGCGGCGCGGCGCGTTTCAGTCCGAGACCTATAGAGAAAGAATGGGAAAATCATATCCTTTCCTATTTGTCAAAAAAAAGCAGGATCAGAGGCCTGATTGGGCACCTGATCCTGCTCTTTTTCAAACGACGACCCTCTATGGGTCTTCCGTCAGCTATTTACCGTGCGCTTGCTCTGCGAATCCGCGTAATCGGAAGCGAACTGCTGGGCTTTCAATAATCCCGGCAATTGGCCGCTGTCCAGCCCCAAAATCTGAGCGCACTCCTGAATCGATATAAAACCAAGCTTATAGGCTTGAATCACTTTGCGTTTATCCATCTTTCGTTCCGCCTCCAAATGGTGTTGACTACCACTAGTATAGGAGAACAAGGAAGACGATATACATTAATTGCTCGTTTTTCTGTAAAAGAACGTATCCGCCGTATCAAAGCCATACTGGGCCGGCGAAAAAATCTGTTCCGTGCTGCCGACGAACAAAATGCCGCCCGGCTTCAAAGCTTTTGCAAACTTGTGGTACAAAATGCGCTTCGCGTCCTCGGTAAAATAAATCATAACATTGCGGCATACAATGAGGTCGAATCCGCTGTCAAACGTATCATGCAGCATATTTTGCTGCTTGAACTGGATTGATTTTTTCAAATCATTCGATACGGCAAAGGCCCCATGATCTGGAGCAAAATATTTTTGACGGAATACTGGCGGCACATCCTTAAGCGAACGCTCTAAATAAATGCCTTCCTGCGCCTTCTGCAGCACGATATTATCCAGATCCGTTGCCATAATCGACGATTTGCCAATCGCGCCAATCTCCGTCAAAATCATCGCGAGCGTATAAGGCTCCTCGCCCGTTGAGCACGCCGCGCTCCAAATTTTCAGGCGGCTGTTGTTTTGCAGCATTTCTGGAAAAAACTGATTTTTCAGCACTTCCCACCGATTCGGGTTACGCCAAAACTCCGAGACGTTAATCGTCATCCGGTCGAGAAATTCATTCATCAAAGTCCGGTCATTCTCCAGCTTTCTCCAGTATTCATCGAAAGTCTGGAATCCATGCTTCATGCGCAGCGTCGTGAGCCTGCGTTTCATCTGTGCTTCCTTATATTGCGATAAATCAATGTTGGTCTTATCTCTCATCTTCTGGATAAAAGTTGCAAAATCCCGATCGTCCGTCATTATGCCTTCAGCCTCCGTTTGTATCGCAACTGGCTAAACCCAGCGCTGCATCGTTTGTTCGTAGTCCACAAGCTGTTCAGGAGTGAAGAAAATGGAAATTTCCCGCACGGCATTTTCGGGCGAGTCGGAGCCATGAATCAAATTAAAATTCGTATGTACAGCAAAATCAGAGCGAATGGTGCCTGGAAGCGCATCCACTGCGTTCGTCTTGCCAATTAAAGCACGGGTTAGCGCAATGACGTTATCGCCTTGCCAAACCATCGCAAACACGGGACCAGAAGTAATAAATGCTAGAAGCGGCTCATAAAAAGGCTTGCCTTCATGCTCCTCGTAATGCTTTTGGGCAAGCTCCTGACTTACAGTCATAAACTTGGCTGCAACCAATTGAAGCCCTTTACGCTCAAAGCGCGACATAATTTCACCAATGAGGCCACGTTGAACACCGTCAGGCTTAATCATCAAAAAAGTTCTTTCCACTTGTAGCAGCTCCTTTTCGCATCTTGATTAATAATTGCGTTTGCCGACAAAATGTGCGATATCGGATAAGTTCTTCTTCGCCGGAATAGATGGCAATTCCTTCAAAGCAGCCAGAGCTTTCTCGACATACTTTGCTGCGAGCTGCTCAGCGACATGAATGCCTTTGCTATTTTTGATCAAATCAATCGCATCTCGCGTATCCACATTGCCATTATGCTCGCGAATACGGGCAATTTCCACAAGCAGCCGCTCGCGGGTTGCTTCATCCTGCAGAGCCAAAATAACAGGCAGCGTAATGTTGCCCTGTCTAATGTCAGAGCCTGGCGGCTTGCCGATCTGCTTCTCGGTTCCGAACAAATCAAGCAAATCATCGCGAATTTGAAACGCCATGCCCACATTGTAGCCATATTCATACAGCCGGTTTGCCGTATCTCTGTCCCCATCTGCTGCAATAGCTCCAAGCTGGCAGCTTACTGCAATGAGCAATGCGGTTTTGCGCCTGATGCGCAGCAAATAATGGCGTATGGTTTGGTCCGTATTGAAAAAATAACGGATTTGCTCCATTTCGCCAATGCCCATTTGTACAATCGCCTTGGACAGCACCTGATGAATTTGCGGGTTGCCGAGTTCCGTGGCGATAACGAGCGCTCTGCCGAAAATATAATCTCCGGTATACATCGCGACCCGATTATCCCATTTGGCCTTGACCGTAGGCTGGCCGCGTCTGGTAGCTGCATCATCAATTACATCGTCATGGACAAGCGAGGCCATATGGATCAGTTCAAGAGGCACGGCGATTTTTTTCATGACCTCCAGATTATACCGCCCAAACTTTCCTGCAAGCAGCACAAAAACAGGACGCAGCCTTTTGCCGCCTGCCTTGAGCAGATGAAGGGATGCCTCGCTCAGCAGCTTATGCTCGAAAGTGACGCTGCGTTCAAGCTCCTTCTCTATTTGCGTTATATCGCCTTTTAATTTTGCGTACATATCTAATAGTTTCATTCTTTCACCTATTCGGCAGAATTGTCTTCGTAGAACGCCAGCTGAGCCTCATGGTCCAGCAGGCCTAATTGTGTCGCATAACGGAAATACAGCGCCAGTCCCTCGCGCAGCTTCTGTCCGAAATCATATTGCAGACATGTAAAATAGTCCAGCCAATACGAGCGTTCGCCGCCAAGCTCGCTGCAAGCCTTGTCCACGAGTGGGGACAAGTCGGCAAGATTGTGACGCTTAGTCGCCAGCATCGCCTGATGCAAGTCATGAATTTCCTGTGGAAAGGCGGCTGCCGCTTCCTTATGAACCGCCACAACCGCAAAGGTCATGCCGAGACCCGTCCAGCGATGCCATAGCTCCCCAAGATCAATGATGTGCAGCCCTTCACTTCTCCAAGAAGCATGTATAGCCGGGTCGCCAATGATGAGCGCCCCATCCGCATCCTCAAGCATCTGGTCAAGCGACGGCTCAGCAGGAATATATTCCGCATCAAGATCGTAATAAAGCTTCATAAGGATTTTGAGCAAATTAACGGAAGTGGCTGAAGCGGTTGTGACCGCAATTCGCTGTGGACGCACTCGCTCAATCGGCTGCTTAAGGAACAGCAGAACCGAATTAACCCGGCCCTCCGATCCTACGCATAGCTCAGGGAGCAGCAAGTAGTCTCTGCTGTTTAAGCCGTAAGCATAGGATGAGACGGCCGAAGCCTGAAGCTCTCCTTCTCGCAGCTTGCGGTTAAGCTCTGCCGGAATGCGAGAGCACAGCCCCAGCTCAGAAGCATCAAGACGCTGATCAAGACCAACAAAGAGCGGCCATGCATTCGCGTAATCAATTTCTCCAATCATCAGGGGCAAGCTGTCATTAGTCAGCATCAGGCCCATCCCCCCATCTTGTAAACAAAGCATGTTCAATTCCCATGCTGTCTAATAACTTGCCAACCAGAAAATCAATCATGTCATCCATCGATTGCGGCTTATAATAAAAGGCAGGCATAGCTGGAACAATCGTTACGCCTAGTTTTGCAAGCTTAAGCATGTTTTCCAGATGAATCGCATGCAGCGGTGTCTCGCGTGGCAGCAGCAGCAGCTTGCGTCCTTCCTTGAGCATCACGTCTGCTGCCCTTGACAGCAAATCATCGGAAATGCCGTGAGCGATGGAAGCGAGCGTACCCATGGAGCAAGGCGCAACGACCATTCCCTGTACCCGGAAGGAGCCACTGGCAATGCTAGCCCCAATATCTGCATTCGGATGCAAAACAAGCCGCTTCGCCTGCACTGCCTCTGCAAAATGCAGCTCGACAGCAGCTTGTCTGCGGCTCGACACCCAGCCCAGCTCTTCCTTAAGCACTCTCCAGCCAGCCTCGGTTACAACGAGATGGACGTCAAAGCCCGCTTTGAGCAGCTCCTCTGCCAGCCGAATGCCGTAGATAGAGCCGCTCGCCCCGGTTATTCCGACTACCCATCTGCCTGCTGCGCCAGCAGCTCCGCCCCCTACCATTTGTGCAATACCATCAAATCAATAATCGCAAACAAAAACAAAACGACACTTAAAGTGCCATTCATTCCGAAAAACGAAAGCTGAACGCGGGAAAGATCGTTTGGACGCACCAGCCAATGCTGATAGAACAGCATAACAATCGCAAGCACCGTTCCAAGCAAATAAACCCAGCTCAAGTTTGTCATTATAAACAAAGTAACAAAACCTACTGCCGTCACCATATGGAAACTGCGGGCAATCCACAGCGCCTTCGCTACGCCAAACCGGGCAGGAATGGAATTCAAGCCTTCCTTCCGGTCAAACTCATAATCCTGCGTTGCATAGACGATATCGAAACCGGCAATCCAGAGCGCAATCGTTACGTAGAACACCCATGCTGCCGTGTTAAAGCCACCCGTAACGGCTACCCAGCCGCCAAGCGGCGACAAACCGATCGTTAGCCCCAGAAAAACATGGCACAACCAAGTAAAACGCTTCGTATAAGAGTAGAGCACCAGCAATACGACAGCAATTGGAAGCAGCTTCATCGCAAGCGGAGCCAGATTAGCCGCAGCAACGAAGAGCAGCACGAAGGAAACAATCGTAAACAAAAGCACCTCCGCTGACTTCAGCAAGCCTGCCGGAATAGCCCGGTTGCTTGTGCGGGGGTTGCGCAGATCAATCGCCGCATCAATGAGCCGATTAAGGCACATCGCGGCGCTTCGGGCGCCTACCATTGCAAGTGTAACCCAGCCGATTTCCGCCCAAGAAGGAAGACGCTGCTCCATGACAACAGCGCCCAGAATCGCTCCCATAAAAGCAAAAGGAAGCGCAAATATCGTATGCTCAAATTTAATCATTTCAAGAATAATGCGTATTTTGCGAATCATGTTGGCTTCTTCTCCTTTATGCCTATATGCAGCGCAGCAATGCCTCCAGTCAGCGGGTAGCCTTTCACCTGCTCAAGCCCTGCTTCTTCAAACAGTGCGGACAGCTGCTTTAGGTCAGGAAAAAGCTTTAATGAATCCGGCAGCCATTTATATTCCTGGAATCGCTTGGCTACCAGCTTGCCGATCATTGGCAAAATCCGTTCAAAATATAAATAATATAAGGCCTTGAATGGCTGCCAGCCCGGTTTTGAAAGCTCCAGACATACGACCTGTCCGCCCGGCTTCACGACGCGGTGCATTTCCTTAAGCACCTGCAAATAATCGGGTACGTTGCGCAGGCCGAAACCAATCGTTACATAATCAAAAGAATTATCCTCATAAGGCAATTGCATCGCATTGCCCTGCACAAGCGTAATTTGCTTGTCGAGTGAAAGCTGCTTCACTTTCTCATGGCCGACATTCAGCATATTTTGGCTGAAATCAAGTCCGCTTATGGCCCCGCTCTCGCTGGCCTGGGCTAGCGATATCGTCCAGTCGCAGGTGCCACAGCACAAGTCAAGCGCAGTCTGGCCCCGCTGTACATTCATTTTACGCATAGTAAACTTCCGCCACGCCTTATGACGCCGAAAGCTTAGCAGGTCATTCATTAAATCATATTTGGGAGCGATGTTTTCAAATACTGCATGCACATGCCCCTTGGAGTTTGCATCCATTCGTCTAAGGTCACCTCGTCTCGTTGAGAGCGGGAGCAAAACCCGCAATCTTGTAAAGCACCGCGTCCAAAATGTGCTGCAGCTCCTGAATCAGCTTGTCTGATTCCAGCTTGCCCGCAATCATCCGGACATCTTCCACAGCCTGCTGCAGCAGCACAGCAAGCTTGGCATGAATATCATATTGGTTAAACAAGCCGCTAATGAAACCAGCGTCCATCTGCGGACCTTCAAGCGCAAGTTGCTCTTCATCCGTACCAACCTGCAGAACATGCCAGTAGGCCCAGCTCTGGTGAAAACGCGCCGGCACTTTGCAGCGCGCAAGCTCCTCCAGCACAATCTCGCAGCAGCTTAAAGCGTGGAGCAGCTCCGTCCAATAAAGAGCTGCTGTACCTTCCAGCAAATCTTGAAAGGCAAGAAACAGCCCACTTTTCAGCTGGACCATGCTGCTAAAATAATCGTCAGCCTGAATGGCATCCTGCTGCATGCGTAAATAAAGGGTGATTTTGAGCCCGTTGACTTCGCATACCGCCTGGCTGATCTTGGCTATCATTGCAATCTCTCCGGCTTGTGCCAGCAGTTGGTAGAAACGGCCGCTGAAATAATCGCCGGCAAGCACCTTGAGCTGCCTTGAACGCATCTCGCGCTCCGAGCGGCTTCCATCCTCTACATCAATCTCATCATGCGTATCCAGCCCTAGCTGCACTAAAGACAGCACCAGCGCGAATAGCTCGGCCTTCTCCGCATAGGAGCGGGTTTCGCTAAGGAAAGCTTGAAGCAGGTGCAGACGCGAATCGGGAAAAGCAGGAAGCTGCGTATGGTTTTGAATCATGTCATAATCGACGTACTTCTTCGCTAATTGTGGTACACGATACGGTTTCATGGGGTAAGCCTCCGAACAGAGAAGCAGATATTGCCGCTCAATAATCTAAACTATTATAGCACAACTTTATGTAAGGCGCATATGAAGCTGCCCACAGGATTGGCATTTTTTCAAGGAGAAAGTCGGAGCAGGCCATTAGCCTTTACTCCGCAGCAGGTCTGGTAGAATAAGTAGGCACCGGCCCATACCATTTCGTCCACTCCGATGTGAAGCTCATCCGCAGCCTCTCCCGCCATATTTCATCATGCAGCGGATCAGCGCTGCCAAGCTCCCCAAGGCTTGCGAGCCAGTTGTCTGTGCGCCGAATATCCGCCGCAAGCAGCAGCCGTGATTTCACCGTGCTGTCTGCTAGATCCGTACGCTCTCCTCCAGCCAAACCTGCATTGCTTGGTAAAGCTGCCTCATGTGCTGGCACAGCGTAGCGGATCAGCACTCGGTTCACATTTTCCATTCTGGCAAATGACAACCGCAGCAATTGCTCTACATCGCGAGTCCATTCTGCCGGCAGCTCTCTTCCCGCCTTCACTTTAAACTCCACTGTCAGCAGGGAATTTTCCCACTCCACCCGCATAATAGGCGTAGCCAGCTGCAGGCCAATCATCATATCAACAAGATTGCTGTTCGTCAGCCTTGTTGCAGCAGATGGGCGAAATACAGCCACTTCCGCGCCCGATTCGGACTTTCGCATATCTGGCAGCAGGGAAAGCCCCGCCATTACCGCAAGCACTAAAACCAGCGACAGCAAATAAGGCCTTGCCATGCGCAATATAACCGCCCCTTTCAAGCGTAAACGGCTTTGTCATAATAATGGCAAATGCTCGTTTCGCGTAGAAATATAAGCCTTATGATGGGCAACACACCCCAATCATTCTTATATTTCAAGCGTAAACGGCTTTGCCAGCTTTGTGACAAAAGCTCGTTTCGCCCTTTTATACCAAGTGTGTACGCGCGAATATGTCCTCATACCCATTGTACAAACATTTGGTCCAGCCTATGCCTGGAGCGGCTGTTTTCGCATAAAAAAACTCCCGCCCTGCATCAAGGCAGAAGGGAGCGGCAGGTCGCTATTGGTCGGTCTCTATTTGGCCATGCTTCGTCATGATGACCGCTTTTCCCCGCACCTTGATGGCTGAAGTATGGTTCGTGAACTGCACGATCAGCACTTCGTTGCGATCCAGCTTTTCGGTGTGATGAAACTTCGTATCTTGTCCGCGGGTCAGCCCAATAACCTGTACCCCTTGATCCTTCGCCTTAATGACGATAAAATCGCTGTTTGTCGGCTCCATTTTCCATCCCCCTTGTCGTTCCTCTCTGATAGACAGGTCGTTTATAAGTGTCACACTTATAAACGCTTATCTATTAAAAAGCGCCCGAACGCTAACGTCCGGACGCCGATTTAACGAATGCTGCTGCTAGTTGGATACGAGATCCTTAAGCGATTTGCCTGGCTTGAAAGCCGGGATTTTGCTAGCCGGAATATCAATTTCCAAACCGGTTTGCGGATTGCGTCCTTTACGAGCTTGACGCTCGCGAACCTCGAAGTTGCCAAAGCCAACCAATTGGACTTTGTCGCCGCCTTGAAGCGCATCAGAGATGGCATCAAATACTGCATCAACTGCTTTAGTCGCATCTTTCTTGGACAGATCGGATAATTCAGCAACCTTGTTGATCAAATCCGTTTTATTCATTCGTTTCACCTCCCTATTAGGCAAATGAAGAGTCATCTTATCCCTCTTATTAACGGAATCACCTAAAAATATACATGCCATAGTTTTCTATGCATTTACCAAACCTATAGTAATACAGCCGTTTGGCAATTTCAAGTATTTCAGCGCGTTTCCGCATTTTTTCACGATTCTCATTAAAATAGGCTACCCATTTCGGCGTTTGTTCAGATGAATGAACGTAACGGCGAGCGCCAAAACGAGCACAACACCTTTGATAATATCATTGGAATAATACTGCACCTTCATCATGGTCAAACCGTTGAGCAGCACCCCAATCAGCAGCGCGCCAAAAAAAGTACCGATCACATTCGGCTTGCCCGCGCCAAACACGGAATAACCTACAAATACGGCCGCTACGGCCTCCATCATCATAGGCGCTCCAGCGTCAATTTGCCCCGTTCCAACACGTGCGGCGAACAATACCCCGCCAATCGCAGCGAAGACCCCTGAAGCCACATAGGCGGCTGTACGAATGCGGCGAACGCGGATGCCGGACAAGCGGGCTGCTTCTTCGTTGCCGCCTGTCGTTTGCATTTGACGTCCCCATTTGCTGTATTTGAAAAACAGATGGACGACTATAACAGCAATGACCATCAAAATAACAGGTACCGGAATTTGCCCGATTTTGCCTTGGCCCAGCCACAGGAAGGAGCTGTTGAAAACGCCAGGCGCAGTCGAACCGTCAGGCATTGGCATATTGTTGTAAATCGAGTAACCCTTCGTATATGTTTTGTGAATACCCGCTACAATGTACATCACGGCAAGCGTAGCGAGCAGATCCGGAATTCGGATGCGTACGATGAGCAGCGCGTTAAGCAGCCCTACCAAGGCGCCGATCGCGATTGCCACGATTAGTACAACAATAAGCGGCTGCTGAAACCACACCATCATAGCGGCGGTTACAACCGTTGTCAGTGACACCGTCGAGCCAACCGACAAGTCAAAGCCGTCTACCGTCAGCGAAAAGGTTACGCCAATCGCAACAAAGGTCACGATGGAAATCGAACGCAAAATATCAGAAAGATTGGCATAAGTGAAAAAATGCTCATCCCATAATGAGAAAAATAAAATGACAATGGCAATAACGATGAGCGAGCCATATTTAAATAAAAAGCTTGAAAACTTCTCCATTACACCGTTTCATCCCTTCCACCGCTGGCATATAGCATCAGCTTCTCCTGCGTCGCTTCACCGCGTCCAAACTGCTTGACGAGCTTCCCGTCGCACATAACCATAATTCGGTCGGCAATACCGATCGCCTCGGCAAATTCGCAGGTCAAATACACAATAGCTTTTCCTTGAGTTGCGAGCGTACCGATAATTTTGAAAATATCGCTTTTGGCGCCAATGTCAACGCCCTTGGTTGGCTCATCGAACAAATACACGCTTGCGCCGGTAGGCAGCCATTTGCCAATGGACACCTTCTGCTGGTTCCCGCCGCTCAGATGTGCGACCTTTTGCTCCGGTGAGGAGGTTTTGACCCCAAGCCGCCCAATTACAGCTTCAGCATTATTCGTCTCACGCTTCCCTGACAAAAAGCCGAGCTTGGATAGCAAGCTCAAAATCGGCAAGCTGAGATTATTTTTAACCGATTCCTCTACCAAAATCCCCTGCTTGCGGCGCTCCTCCGGCACAAGCACAAGCCCGCCTTTAAAAGCATCTGCTGGGGAAGCCAAATTGACGGCCTGTCCATTTACGCTTACCGTACCGCCATCCGCTTTGTCTGCACCGAACAGCAGCCGGGAAAGCTCTGTTTTCCCCGCTCCTACAAGGCCGACTATCGCGACAATTTCACCGCTCTTCACATCAAAGCTTACATCCTTAACCTGATGGCCCCTACGAATGCCGGTAACGTTCAGAAGCGGCTTCCCAATTGCAGCAGCAAGCTTCGGATACTCCTCCTCGAACACTCGTCCGAGCATGGCGTGGACGACATCCTGCATCGTTATGGCCGCTGCAGCCTCGGTAACAATCCTCTCTCCATCACGCATAACGGTGACACGATCGCAAATTTGAAATATTTCCGGCAGGCGGTGAGAAATGAATACGATGCCGATACCTTCTGACTTAAGCTGAGCTATAACACCGAATAACCGCTCCGCTTCTTCCAAACTCAAAGGGGCGGTCGGTTCATCAAAAATGACATATTTAGCTTTCTCGGTCAGTAAGCGCGCAATTAATACGAGCTGTTTTTCCGCAAGCGTCAGCTCTCCCGCCTTCCTCCGCACGGGAATACGCGCACCTAAACGAGCCAGAGTTTCCTCTGCCTCCTTCTCCAGCTTGCCCCAGTTCAACCACGCCTTGCTTCCTTTTGCCGAAATGCGATCCAGCATGACATTCTCCACTACGCTTAGCTGTGCAACCAGTGCGGTATCAACCTCCTGATAAACACAATGGATGCCCAATGACTTGGCATCCCCTGGAGAACTGATATGAACTTGCTGGCCATCGATTACAATGGTTCCTTCATCCTGGCTGTAGGCCCCTGATAAAATTTTCATCAGCGTGCTTTTGCCCGCGCCATTGGCGCCAAGCAGCGCATGGACCTCACCGCTTTGTAAGATAAAATCAACATTCCGGAGAGCGGGAATGCCGGAAAAAGCTTTCCGGATTCCCTTCATTTGCAATTGTTTGTCTGCACTCATCGTTTGCATCTCTCCATCCCTGCATGTGCCTATTGCTTAAGGCAAGCCCTTATTTCAATGCTTCCAAATCTTTCATCCAATCCTCATAACCTTGCGAACTGCTTCCCCAGCCTTTTACATGCTCGGAAAGCTCCGTAGTGCTAACTTTCGCTTCTGGCAACGCATCACGGTGAACGTATACCGGCTCCAGAACGACTAAAGGCTCATTCGCATCGCCTTTGAATTCTTTGTACAAAATACGAACTTGCACACGGCCGATATCTTTAGGATCAACAGCTGCTGAAGCGACCCACGGGCTCGTTTTGTCTTGAATCATTTGCAGATCCTCATCGCTCATGTCGATGCCGTATACTTTAATTTCTGTACGGCCAGCTTGCTGGATGGCACGGGAAGCGCCTTTAGCGAACTCATCCCAAGCCGCCCATACCGCTGTAATATCGCCTTTGTTCGGGTATTGGCGCAAAATCGCTTCCATCTGCGATTGTGTATCAAGTGCTGGGTTGTTCGCATTACCGAAAGCGGCAATTTCTTTAATGTCAGGATATTTCTCTTGGAACTGCTTGTAGGCCACTTGACGGCGCTCCATTGGCGCAAAGCCTGCTACCCATACTTTAACGATATTTCCTTTGCTGCCAGCATCTTTAGCGAGCTGCTCAAGCGTAATTTCAGCCATTTTCTGGTCATCCTGCTGCAATACAGGCACGCCATCCACTTTCACGTCTGCATCGAACACGACTACAGAAATGCCTTGCTCTTTCGCTCTTTTAATTCCCGCTTCGAGCGCCGCAGCTTGTCCATGGTCAATCAAAATGCCGTCAAAGCCTTGGTTGATGGCTGCATCAAGGTTTGAGGACATTTTCGCCAAATCATTGTCGGATGCGAAAACCGTTACTTCTCCCCCAAATTTTCCGGCTTGCTCTTTCACCCCTTCTACATATTGGGACGAAAAGGTTCCTGTATTAAATTGCATAACGAGCGCAAGTTTTTTACCTTTTAAAGCGGCCAAATCGCTGCTTCCGCCAGCTGCATTGTCTGCTGTAGCTTCAGCTGATGCTGTCGGCGAGGCCGATGCTTCACCTGCAGGCGCATTGTTTTTTGCCGTTCCGCAAGCCGATATTACCAGTAGTACCGCAGCTAGAAAAATTGTTAATGAAAGCTTACCCCATTGTTTCATGTTCTTTCCCTCTCCCCATCTCATGTCTCAACCATCATCAGTATATTGCTTCCTTGCAATCATATCACTTTATCCCACTATGTCAATCGGAATTTAATATATTGTCAAAAAAACTCGATTGACGCAACAATTGTCATTATAGTAACGCTTTTCAAAAATTGCAACCTCATTTTCAAAGCCCCAGCCGCCTGAGCACAAACCGCCGCAAATGCAGAACAGCCGTTGCTTGAAGACCTGATCGGCCTTTCAAGCAACGGCTGTTTTCAACTAGGTTTAGAAGCGTTACAAAATAATGGCGATCAGGCCACCAGACCCCTCGTTAATAATGCGGCCCAGCGTTTCCTGCAGTTTGTAGCGCGCGTTGTCCGGCATCATCGCAATTTTGCCCTGAATGCCTTCTCTTACAAGGGAATGCAGCGAGCGGCCGAAAATGTCGGACTCCCAAATTTTGATCGGGTCGCTCTCGAAATCCTGCATCAAATATCTTACGAGCTCTTCGGTCTGCTTCTCAGAGCCTATAATTGGCGCAAATTCCGATTCCACATCGACGCGGATCATATGGATAGATGGAGCAGTCGCTTTCAGCCTTACGCCGAATCTTGAGCCTTGGCGAATGAGCTCCGGCTCCTCCAGCGCCATCTCTGCAAGCGTCGGAGCCGCAATGCCGTAGCCAGTCGCCTTGACCATTTCCAGCGCTTCGGCGAAGCGGTCATATTCCCGCTTCGCATGGGAAAATTCCTGCATCAGCTGGAGCAAATGATCTTTGCCGCGAATTTCTACGCCGACCACTTCCATCAAAATCCGGTCATAAAGCTCATCCGGCGCATAAAGGTCGATCTCGGCTACACCCTGCCCCATGTTCATGCCGCTGAGTCCCGCCCTGGCGATAAAGTCGTAATCCATAAACTGCGCTACTACCCGATCCACATCCCGCAAACGGCGAATATCCTTCACCGTATCGCGGACCGAGTTTTCATAGTTGCTGCGCAGCCAGTGATTTTCATTCAGCACCATCACCCAGCTTGGCAGATTCACGTTGACTTCATGAACAGGGAACTCGTAAAGCACTTCCCGCAGTACCGAAATAACTTCCTCTTCCCCCATCGTTGCTACGCTGAGCGTAATGACCGGAATATCATATTTCGTTTGAAGCTCGGAGCGCAGCTGCAGCGCTTCCTCGCTGCGCGGACGCGTCGAGTTAATAATCAGCACAAAGGGCTTGCCTACTTCCTTCAGCTCGCTGATGACCCGCTCCTCGGCCTCTACATAGGAGCTGCGCGGGATTTCTGCGATCGAACCATCAGTCGTCACGACTACGCCTAATGTAGAATGCTCCTGGATGACTTTGCGCGTGCCGATTTCCGCTGCTTCCTGGAAAGGAATCGGATCATCGAACCACGGTGTTGTAATCATCCGCGGCCCATTTTCATCCTCATAACCTTTCGCGCCTTCCACCGCATAGCCGACACAATCGACCAGCCGCATGTTTACTTCCAGCCCTTCGGCTACTTTCAATTTCACCGCTTGGTTTGGCACAAATTTCGGCTCGGTTGTCATGATGGTTTTGCCCGCGGCGCTTTGCGGCAGCTCGTCTACGGCTCGTACACGATCAGCCTCACTCGTAATGTTAGGGAGCACCACCGTTTCCATGAACCGCTTGATGAACGTTGATTTGCCCGTGCGGACAGCCCCTACAACACCGAGGTAAATATCCCCACCGGTACGTTCGGCTATGTCCTTGAAAATGTCTACTTTCTCCACTGAATATCCCCTCCCAATTGATTTCCCGGTTCGCCGCCTTCCACCGGACAAGAGGGCAGGCCAGCGACGCAACTCGTACAGCTTTTAGGACTAGTAATATCCTATTGTTCCAGCTCTCCAATTATGACGATTGTTATCAATTCTTTTAAAGCTTAAGTCACGCTCTTGCCCTTCCAAGATTGAGTTATATGAAAAATACAGCTGCAGTATGCCAATACAGCAAAAAATCCTCCAAACCGATTCTCGAAGAATCAAGCTTGGAGGACGCCACTATCAGAATCTATGAAGATCAAATCATTACAGATTTACGATATCGCCTTCGGCTGTCCGTCCACCCAATAATAGACGGGCGCCTTTACTGGGACAAAAACATCCCGCTCAACCAACAGCTGGCGCAGGTCATAATCGGCCGCAAAGGTCGTTTTGCCATCCTTCTGGATCGCTTGCATCAGATCAGGGCCATAATCCGCATAAACCTGGCCTTTCTCGTCCAGCATTGCCGCCATCGTCAAGCTGGAGTAGCTGCTGACAATCGTAGGCGCTTTTTTGCCAAGCAAATTGTAATCCACGTAGTAAAAGCCCGGATAAGCCTCGTCGCCTTTCGGCAGCTTGCCCGCATTAGCAGTGGAATACGCCTGCACCCAGCTCGAAATATCGTTGATCTGCTGATAAATGCGCAAATCCATCAGCCGAACTTTAGGATCTGTTTCTTCATCCGTAATCAGAAAATAATAATTGCCGCCCTTCTCAAACGCCGCTGACGGAATATCGCCCAAATATCCTTTTCCTTGCAGCGGAACGAAATCAAGGATGAACTTCTCATATAACGGCGTTTCAGACGTGCTATTCTTAATGGGCAATACACCCGTATCTGCCATATACTCATCAATCGCAGCCTGTACATTCCGGACTGCCTCTTTCGGAGCGCCTTGATTTTGCGATAGGCGATCATTCGGATACATGCATCCGGTTAACACCAGCAGAGCGGCGGCTGTTGCCAGCAGCGCTGCCCTCCGCACCCATAGCTCGCGGCTAATTGGATGCGCAAACACAAAATTAAACATTTTAATGCGTCCCCCTATCTTCCAAAGCCTTACCAAAGCTTATCATCTTCCTCAGCCTGCCTCGCCAGCTGCTTAAGCACCGCCGCGCGAAGCGGGTCCATCGGAATTTCAGCCTGTACCTTGCCCTTCACACGCGCCTGGCAGGAAAGCCGCATGCCGTCTTCCAAGCCTGCAAGCTTGCGCCGTTCCACATCGCCGATCGGCATCAGCTCGCTGCCCGGCTTTACTTCCATTTTGCACATAAAACAAGCAGCTTTGCCATCGCAGCGCGTTCTTACCGCAATACCCGCTTGTTTTGCAGCGTCCAGCAGCGTCGTACCGGGGCGTACCTTGATTGTTTTGCCAGCAGGCAGAAACGTCACCTCGGCGCTCATATCAGCTGCCCTACCCGCTGCTCCGCAATCCAGCGGCGCACCTCCGCTTTCAGTGCTGTGCTCAGCTGATTGCGGCTTTCCAGCTGCTCAAGCGCTGCTGAATGGCGGGCTTCGTCCTCGCAATACGCTTCAATGATCAGCTCATAACGATCTCGGCGATCACGCAGCACATTAAACCATAGCTCATGAGCGAGCGGCACAACAGCCACTGTAGCAGCGAGAGCAGAGCCTTTACCAACCGTTATCTGCTCTGCGTATGGCAGCAGCAGCGAACGCACCTGCGTCTCATAACAGCTGTCATGTGCCCGCACAACAAACCCGCCTACAAGCTCAACGGTCACGCCGTCAATGAGATAGTGGCTCAGCCTCGAACGGTATATGCCCGACTCATCCAATACTGGAATATCTGTAGAAAATGGCTGAAGCAAGGCATGAAGACGATCGACGTCAGCCTCATCGGTGTATAAATCCAAATCTCTAGGTTCGCTGGTCAGCGCCGCGCCTCTCAGCATAAGCCCTGCGCTGCCCCCAACAACCCAAGGGGTACCGCTTCCGGCTGTCAGTTGGGCGATGGAGGCCAGCGCTTGCTCGATTCGTCTTCTAATGCTCATCACTTGCACTTCCTTTATCAAAAATAATGGCGGCGCTGCTCTATCAACTTCACCTACTCGTTAAAGCAGCAAATGACGAGGGGCAATTCGGCCAAGGTGAAACTTAAAACTGCTCGTATTTTAAAAATAAGTTTTATTAACCGCTTTAATGTTCACATCGACCGACTTTACAATCGCTTGGCAAGCAAGGCGATAGCCTTCTTCAAACTCTTCCGGGTCCATGCGATCCCATTCCTGATCCGTTATTCCTTCGAGCCCGCTAGCTCCTTCGATCACTTGACAGCGACATCGGGCACAGGTGCCACGCGTGCAGGAGAAAGCAAAATCCACATCATGCTTCATCGCTAAGTCCAGCAGCGACAGTCCGTCCTCCGCTTCTACAATCGCGGTTCTCGTTCTCCCCGTAAGCTCAATCATAAGCGCAACCGTCCCCTTCTCTATCTGGATGTATGTATGCCTTTCGTATAACCGTTAAATAATTGAAATGACTCCGCAAATAAAACCAATGAGCAGCAAAACAAAAGCAATTAGCGATAAAATAAATTTAACGATCCCCTTCGTCTTAATCCGGGCAAATGTAATGATTACCGCCGAAATGGCCATTAAGCCGATGCCGATCAGCGAAACCCACATTTTCATCATAGCATCCATAGTCGACTCTTCTCCCACTCTTCACCAATGTAATAAATGCAACCCATATTATATCATTGACTGCAAAAAAGGACAAAAGGCGCAAAATAGCTGCAGCGGGATCGCTCCGCTGCAGCAAAGCTTTGCGCTTTTGCCCTAATATAAGGATTTGTTACTTCTTTATCATCATTTTGACAAGCGATTCCATGCTGTTCATATTCATGCCGGTCGCCTTAACGGCTTTGACAATATCGTTTATAGTCGATTCTGCCACAGGCACCTTCGCCATCTCAGACACTTGCTTGATCAGCTTGCGTAGTTCGGCTTCGTTCTGCATCGTCGAATCCGTTACACCGCTGGCCAGCTTCTTGACCGAGTTTTCGGAGATGTTTTTGCCTGTTTTTTTATTAATTGCGCCGAGCACGTCTTTTGAAATATTTTTCCCCATGCTTTTACCTCCCATCGCAATCGCATCAGCTTGTTGATCTTAAGCTTCAGCTCCGATGGGATATCATATGAGCCGGGCAATCGTTTGGTGTAGGCGCCTGTCTTAGCCGATACTCTCAATCTCATGGGTTTTTAGACGGCCCATAAGATGCTCAACCGCTGCCTTTGGCGAAAACTCCTCGAACAGCACCTTGTACAGTTGTGCTGTAATGGGCATCTCAACCTCATAGCGCTTGGCCAGCTCAAACGCGGCACGTGTCGTGCGCACGCCTTCAACGACCATCCCCATCCTAGTGAGCACCTCGGCGAGCGGCGTGCCATCCGCCAGCATATGCCCCGCACGCCAGTTGCGGCTGTGCTGGCTCGTACAAGTAACAACCAAGTCGCCAACCCCCGCTAGCCCAGCAAAGGTGAGCGGATTGGCACCCATGGCTGCGCCCAGGCGTCCGATCTCTGCAAGCCCGCGCGTAAGCAGCGCCGCCTTGGCGTTATCGCCAAAGCCGAGCCCATCTGATAAGCCGGCACCGAGCGCGATAATATTTTTAATCGCGCCAGCTACCTCAACGCCCACGACATCTGGATTCGTATAAACGCGAAAATCGGAGGTCATGAAAGCATCCTGTGCTTGCTCGGCTGCTTTCATGTCTGCCGAAGCGACAACTACGGTTGTCGGCTGACGTTTAATAACTTCCTCCGCATGGCTCGGGCCAGACAGCACAACAATTTGCTCAGGCGCACGGCCCAGCTCTTCGGAAAGCACCGTCGTCATCCGCTTAAGCGTATCGGCTTCAAACCCTTTCGTTGCATGCACGCAAAGCGTCTCGGCTGCAAGAAAAGGAGCGGCCTGCTTCGCCACTTCCCGCATCGCCCCGGATGGAGCAACAAACAGCGCAAGCTCCGCTCCGCTGAGCGCTTCCTGCAAATCGGTCGTTGCTCGAAGGCCATCCGGAAGCGTTACGCCTGGCAAATATTTAGCATTCATACGGCTTTCATTGATGCTGCTTGCCTGCTCCGCATTACGCGTCCACAGCAGCACCTCATAGCCGTTGCGAGCCAGAACGGAAGCAAGCGCTGTGCCCCAGCTTCCCGCTACAAGCACCGCAGCGCGGCGCGCTTGCTCAGACTTTGCTTTTGCCATATTGGACTCACATTCCTTTCTTTGCGCCAAGCTTGTTCTCCGTTCCCTTCAGCAGCTTCACAATGTTCGCCTTGTGACGGACAAACGCGAATACGCATAATACAAGGCTCGCGCAAAGCAGCGGCAAGGAATAAGTAAGCAAAGCAATAAAGATCGGCGTCAATGCTGCGAACAGCAAGGAACCGAGCGATACGTAGCGTGTAATGGCAATCGCAAGTATAGCGACGATTCCCGCAAGCAGCGCTGGCAAGAACGCAAGCGTTACAATGACGCCAACGGTTGTTGCTATGCCTTTGCCACCTTTGAAACGGAACCAAATTGGCCAGTTGTGGCCTACAATGGCCGCAAGTCCACATAGAACAGGCGTCCAGCTTTCAGCGTAGCCCCCGCTGAGCCACTGGCCCAGCAGCACAGCGACTACCCCTTTTGCAATATCCAGCAAAAAGACCGTTATACCCGGCCCTTTACCAAGCACGCGAATCGTATTCGTCGCCCCGGCATTGCCGCTGCCATGCTCGCGAATGTCAATGCCTTTCAGCCATTTCGCGATGACGATGCTGAATGAAACGGAACCTAATAAATAACTGATAATAACTGCAATGGCTGAGTACAGCACGCCTCTTCTCCCCTAATCCTCGTCTGACTTGCGACGTGTAAATAACCGTAGCGGCGTGCCTTCAAAATTAAACGCTGCCCGTATTTTATTTTCTAAATAACGCTCATATGAGAAATGCATCATCTCTGGCTCGTTGACGAAAATGACAATCGTCGGCGGTTTTGTCGCCACTTGTGTCACATAGTTGATTTTCAGACGTTTGCCTTTGTCCGTCGGCGGTGGGTTGTAAGCGACCGCATCTCCAACAATATCATTCAGCAAATGCGTCTGAATGCGCAAAGCATGCTGCTCCGATACGTGATTCACGACAGGCAGCAGCTTATGCAGACGGGACTTCGTCAGCGCGGATAAATAAACGATCGGCGCATACGACATAAACAGGAAGTGGTCGCGAATCGTCTGCGAGAAAGCTTGCATCGTTTTCTCATCCTTCTCGACGACATCCCATTTGTTTACAACAAAAATAGACGCTTTGCCCGCTTCATGCGCATAGCCTGCAATATGCTTGTCCTGCTCAATAATGCCTTCCTCACCACTAATCAAGATGAGGGCAACGTCAGCGCGTTCAATCGCTTTCATCGCACGCATAACGCTGTATTTTTCCGTAGATTCATACACTTTGCCGCGCTTGCGCATACCAGCTGTGTCGATCAGCACATACTTCTGTCCATCGCGCTCGAAAGGCGTATCGATGGCGTCGCGAGTTGTACCTGCTACATTGCTGACGATCACGCGTTCTTCGCCAAGCAGCGCATTAACAAGCGAGGATTTGCCTACGTTTGGACGTCCAATTAAGGCAACGCGAATCACGTCGTCCTCATATTCAACCTCTTCAATTTCTGGCAGCTTCGATACGGCTGCATCCAGCAAATCGCCAATGCCCATGCCATGGGAACCGGAAATAGCAATCGGTTCGCCAAAGCCCAAACCATAAAATTCATAAACCTCGTCCATACGTCCCGCATTGTCCACCTTGTTAATAGCGAGTACGACAGGCTTGCGGGAGCGAAACAGCATTTGTCCCACTTCTTCATCCGAATGGGTGAGGCCCGCTTTCGCATCTGCCATGAAAATAATGACATCCGCTTCTTCAATTGCCAGCTCGGCTTGCATCCGAACCGATTTCATAATCTCATCTTCACCATCAATTTCAATGCCGCCTGTATCTACAATATTAAAGGCTATGCCATTCCATTCTCCGGTGCCGTACAGCCGATCCCTCGTAACCCCCGGCTTATCTTCTACAATTGCCAGCCTGTCGCCGACTATCCGATTAAATATGGTAGACTTACCCACATTCGGGCGCCCGACGATGGCGATAACAGGTCTTGCCATAGTTATCGATTCACTCCTTCAGTAATTCTCACGCTTACCATCATAGCAAAAAACAGCCGCCTTGGCTAACTTTTCATCTTAAAGGTGATTAACGAGGATAATGACGCCATTTTTAAGATTGTGGGCGTTCGCATTCAAAATCTTCTCCAGCAGAAAAGCAGTCTGCTCCAATTCCTGCTCGCTGCCTGCGAAAAAGATTGGTGCACCGCCTCCTGAGACATCCCGGTTGCTCGAAACGACTGCTACAATATTCGCCATTTTCAGCCCTCCTGCTTATTGACTTTTGCTTCTGTAGGCATGCGTACAGCCGATTCGAGTATCGGAACGCGCCCGATCACCTTGAGCGCCTTGCTCTTGTCCTTGTCCTGCGGAAGCATAAATACGGCAAGCCTGCCGTCCTTCATATCTAGTTTCGCCATTGGAATTAAGGCCGGTTCGCCATCATCCCGGTAAACGCCCAGCATCGTAGCCAAATCGTACAAAATCGCTTGACGCTGGCCCAAATTACCCATGGTAACCTTGCTGTTCGCGTTCAGAGGTGTCAATATAAAGCCCATTCCGCGCTCGCGAATGATATCCTGATTTGACTTCAGCCCCACATTCATAATATATATATCGCCGACGAGCAAATCCGGCCCATCCACGCGTACCTCTGCTGATTCCGCCGAAATAATGTGCGACAGCGTTTTGCCCGAACGAAAATGATGGACGATCAGCAGCGATATTCCTCCTGCCAGCAGGCCAACCCATAGATTAACCATTACAGCGAAAAGACTAGTAAGCAGTGATGACATAATGACGAGGTAATTGCGGCCTTCAAACACCATAGCGATGCCCTCTATATAAGTTGCCCCACGGCTGACAAGCTCCAAGCTGTCGATTTTCGTCAGCGTCTCACGCTCCATTTTTCTGACATCCCGAAATTGCTGTGCGGCTAGTGATAAAAAGGTAATCGCCGTATAGTCTTTACTGTATAGCGCCGGAACAGCCACTGCCCCAAGCGCCGCAGCAATGACGCCTAGCGAAATATGGATAATCCTTCCGTGAGGATAAGTCGGATATTGGCGATAATCGGTTTTCAGCATCAGCAGCCTTGCTACAATACCGAAAGTCATTCCAAGCAATACACCTAGCAGATGCTTATTCACAATTAAATAGTGGCTCATTTCGGGGAGCTCCCTCCTTTATTTCTCCAGCCCGCTCCAGTCACCTTGCTGTAAGAAACGCGGAGCAAATAGAAAGCAATACTGATGATCCGCGCACAAGCAAAAGCAAGCCAAAAGCTGTCCCACCAAGCCAAGGAGCCAATTCTAGCCATGTAACCGCCGCTTGATAACAGCCCATTCGCTAATTCCGCCATTATTGCCGCAAGCAGCAATAGGCCAAATTGATGGCCCGCCTTCACCGAAAAAGCAGCTGCGAGCAGTCCGCCTAGCAGGCCTCCATCCGAAACGGGGTCAAGCCAATAAAACACCGGATCAAGCCGATACAGCTTCTGAATACCGCCCAAAATAATACCGGTCAAGCAAGCGCATAACAGCAGGTATCGTCTGGATTCTCCGGCTGATCTTCTGCGCAGCGTCCAGCAGACAGCAGCTGCCGCAACCATAACACTCCCATAAATCTCAATGGCTGTCCCATAAACGGTTACAAGATAATGAAACGGCTGCGCAAGTAGACACAAGGCAGCAACGAACAACTTTGAGCGCCCTGCTCCGACATATTCCGCCCAGCCTGTCATCATTAATATGAAAGCCATAATCATAATCCAGAACGACAAATATCCTTCGTTCACAGCCAAATCACCCCACGTGAAGCTATTATGCGCCAAAAAAAAGAGGCTATTCCTAATTATGAAACATTAGGAACAACCTCAATTACAGTTCATGCATTTAAAGTTCATCATTTTTTTCCAAACAGCTTGCCAACCTGTTTTAAGGCTGAAGAAAGCAGCTTATCAAGCTGCTCCATAGAGTTATACGGAAACTCCTTAAGCCGTCTCTCAATATTAGACCGAATATAATCTTTGTCAGTCTTATGCTGCTGCAGCAGACGCTCATATATAGGGAGCAGTACCGGATTAGTCACTCCAGACAGTGCCTGCAAAGTGATATGCTGTACTCTAACCGCCGGATCATCAAGCAATTGTATAAAATCGGCAACATAATCTGCCTTTTTATTCGATTGGCCCGCCTGATATACAGCCTGCACGCGAATTTCTTCATTCGGATGCTTGAAAAAAGGCTGGAGCATAGGCAGTAAGTCAACACCGCCTGCTTGCAAAATATAACAGATGAAGCGAAACGCCTCCTCATCTGACTCTTTTGAGAATAGCGCAATTAATTCCTGATTAAAGCGCGGATCTCCTTTTGGCATATACCAATGAATGCACTGTATGGCACGCAAACGATTTTCAGCATGGCTGCTTGTGAGCTCCTGCCTAATGAAAATTTCTGCCTCAGCAGCATTCATTTTTGCAAGCACCTGCATCGACAGGCATCGCAAGGCTATGGAAGGTCCCGCATACACGCCTATTAAAAAGCTAATCGTCTCCTGCGAAATCTCCTTTAGCTTAAACATGCCATCCAAAGCCTCGATTTTCACATGTTCATCCGCTGTAGATTGATACAATTCAACTAGCTGTTTATCATCTCCACCACGCCTCGTACCAAACCAGCTCGTTACATACCCGGCAATGACTTCATCCAGCCAGCGCTCATACCAGTCTAAAAAATGGGCTTCATAGGTCACGAACGGCTTCTGATAATCGAGATCAATATAAACGACTTTTCCTCGGTTTTTGCCTGTAATGACCAGCATCGTTTCGTATGTGCAGCCTTGTTCCCCTATATTGAGCAGTCCTTGGAATAGTTCTGCGCTCGATTTTCCGTATTCTTCATCGCTTAATACGCTTTCATCCTTGATCCAAGGATATTCGCTCTCCCATTGCTCCTTAGTCATTGCTGCTTGCAAAGGAGAAGGCTCACCTATTCGATCCAGATCAATAGCCTGCTTCGTCCCTAATGGATGGATGCCATAATAGGGTCCAGCACCGCCATTTCCGATATGCATTAAAAAAGCTGAAAATTCCTCAGGTAAAATGACGCCATTCGCTTGTTCAAACTGACGAAGCTCATCGAGGCTAAGCGGGCTGTTCATTGCATATGTATGGCTTCTCGCTCCAAATAGCTGATGGTCTGCATCAGTCTGAGCTGCGGTCTTCAGCTTTTGCCTAATGCGTTCCAATTGCTTATGTATAGTCATAATATCACCCTATTAATGAGGTATATAATTGCTTATATAAAAAAAACAAAAGGCCAAGCAGCTGCCTGGCCTTTCGAGAGAATACCTGTAAACGAATTATTTCAATTTATTCAGTTTGTCGCCGAAACGCTCAGCCAGCGAGTAGCTCATGCTTTGGCTGTTCAAGCTAACATTCGGATTGTTCAGTTCCTCTTGTTTAGGAGCGCGCTCGCGTTGTTGTCTTTCTGGCTTTTGCGGTTGCTCAGGAGCTTCTTCTGTTTCCTTGATGCTCAGGCTAACGCGTTTTTCAGCAGGGTTGAAGTCCAGAACTTTCGCTTGAACTTCTTGCCCTTCTTGCAATACCTCGAAAGGAGTCGCAATATGACGGTGAGCGATTTGGGAAATGTGAACCAAACCTTCAACGCCTGGAGCAATTTCAACGAATGCGCCGAAAGTAACGAGGCGACGAACTGTACCTGTTACGATATCGCCAATGTTGAATTGGCTTCCAGCTGTTTCCCAAGGACCTGGTTGAGCAGCTTTGATGCTCAGGCTGATTTTACCAGCAGCCGGATCAACTTTAAGAACTTTAACCGTTACCGCTTGACCTTCAGCTACTACATCCTTAGGATGAGCAACGTGCTGCCATGAAAGCTCGGAAACGTGAACAAGACCGTCAACGCCGCCGATATCAATGAATGCACCAAATGGTGTCAAACGTTGAACTGTACCTTCAAGCTGCTGGCCTGGCTCAAGAGCCGCGATCAATTTTTGTTTGTTGCCTTCGAATTCTGCGTCCAATACTTCTTTCGCAGACAAGATAACTTTGCCGTTTTCTTGGTCGATTTCTTTCACTTTTACGCGAAGTGTACGGCCTTTGTAGTCGCTGAAATCTTCTACAAAATGACGCTCAACCATCGAAGCCGGAATAAAGCCGCGCACGCCAACATCAGCGACAAGGCCGCCTTTTACAACGTCAGCTACGACAACTTCAAATACTTCGCCGCTCTCGAAACGAGCTTGAAGCGAATCCCAAGCGCGCTCGCCATCTACGCTTTTCTTGGAAAGAACAAGCTTTTCTTTCTCGTCATCAATGCTGATAACTTTAAGCTCAACCTCTTGGCCTACTTGTACGGCATCGTTTGCATTATCCAATTGAACTGCGGACAGTTCGCGAATCGGGATAACACCGTCATATTTATATCCAAGGCTTACGTAAGCTTGGTTATCTTCGATTTTGACGATCGAACCTTTAACTGTATCCCCTTTTTTCAAGGATACGAAATTATCCATAGCCTCTTGATTTTCCGCTACTGCGGACTCTTGCACATTGGTTTCTTCTGACATTGAAATAACCTCCTCAATTCATCCAACAACTTTTCAACTTACAAATTTATTTAAATCCGCCAACGTTCTAAATTAAAACATTAAGCAGCATTTAAAACAGCTATGTTTATTTGTTCGCTGCAAGAAGAGCGCGAACGTCCTTCATAATCGCATCAGTCAGACGGTCCAGCTTATCCGGTGAGGAATCATCAATAAATGCGGTAAGATCAACCGGCTTGCCATAATAGACCGTTACTTTGCGAAACAAGGAATAATTACCCACAATTGCCACAGGAATAACAACCGCATTGCTGCGAAGCGCAATCATTGCGGCTCCCTTCTTCGCTTCCCCGCCTTGATTGCGGCGAGAGCCTTCCGGGAAAATCCCCATTACATTGCCTTCCTTCAGCAGGGTGATCGATGATTTGATCGCCTCTTTGCTCACGCCTCCGCGCTTAACTGGAAAAGCTCCAAATGCCCGAATGAGCGGCCCGAAAACTGGAATTTTAAACAATTCCGCTTTCGCCATATAATGGACTTTCCGTTTAACTTTGACACCTACCGTAGGCGGGTCAAAATTGCTGACGTGATTGGCGCATAGAATAACGGGCCCGTCAGCAGGTATATTCTCAAGCCCTTTGGCTTCAAGACGGAATAGGCATATATATAGCACACGGAGAAGAAATCGGAACAACAGGTATAACATAGTTTACTTCGCCCCCGCCAATTTGGTTCTGCTTAATTTGACAATAGCCTCGGCGACCTCTTCAATCGACATCGCTGTGCTGTCCAGCAGGATTGCATCTTCAGCGCGGACGAGCGGTGAAATCTCCCGCTGTTCATCCAGTTGGTCCCGCTGCGAAATTTCTTCCGCAAGCTGTTCCAGCGTCACTGGCTGCTTGCCAGCTAGCTCCTTGTATCTGCGAAGCGCACGCTCCTCAACGGATGCTGTTAAAAAAACCTTCAACTCAGCGTTTGGAAGCACATGGGAGCCAATGTCCCTGCCATCCATTACAACGCCTTTTTCCTCAGCCAGCCTACGCTGGGCTGCGCCAAGAAATTGCCTAACCGCTTCATTCGCCGCATAATGAGACACACTCAGCGTCACATCGCGTGAACGAATTTGTTCAGTGACATTTTCTCCATTCAAAAATACAGTTTGTCCATTGTTGCCAGCCTGGAGCTTAATGTCCAGATGTGTCACATGGTCAGCCAGCTTGCCAGCTTCCTGCGGCCTAATACCCGCCTGCTGCGAACTATAGGTCACGGCTCGATACATAGCACCTGTATCAATGTAAACATATCCTAATTGTTCGGCAACTTTACGCGCTACTGTGCTTTTCCCTGCCCCGGCAGGTCCATCGATAGCAATGTTGATCCGCTCGCCGTCACCGTCTTGCTGCATCACTAAAAGTCAACCCCCCTTATGTCGAGATGGCTGGCTTGATACACCATGACAGATGCGACGCTAACCTCTCAATAAAAAAGCAGGCTTTGCCTGCGGACGTGAAAATTATACCACACTATACGAGCGGATGCAAAAAACCCCTCCACCCCACTTTCAAGTATTTGAACGCATTATGAAGAAACCTGTCCTTTTAGACGGGTTCCTTCCATACGCTCGGCTCCCGACAGCAAGTGTCTTACCGCGCTGCTTTGCAGCGCCGTTTGCGCAAGCAAACAGGCGATAAGCAGCGCGGCAGCCATGATGCCAAGCCCTTTTCCTATTTGATCAAACCGAGCTGAAAAAGACTGGCCGGGAGCTTGTCCCTCCTGCTGTTTCTTGCTTTGCCCAAACATTCGAGCCATGCAATCATTCCCTTCTATCCCTATTAAAGGATAGCATGCCTAGAGGGTGCCTGCGCTATTCAGCGGTTGCGGAATTCCAGCTGACGCTCGAAGCAGTAGCGAATAATTCGCTGGCGGTCTGAATCATTAATGCCAGCAAATTTAATCATCGCCTGATTGCGCCCCGTTTCAAGATTTACAATCCGCACAATTTCAGCATTAAATGATGCATGCTCTATAGAACCATTTTTATAAGGAACCAGCAGCCAGCACTCCAGCACCTGACCTTGGGAAATCGGCCATTTACCATCGCAAATGAACGAAATTCCGCCGCCGCCAACATCATCTGTAAGCGTCACGAAGCGAACCTGCTCCGGCGTTTTCACTGCGATTTCAAGCTCCGCAGCTACTCGAAGAAAATTGCGCCGCTGCACCTTTGTAATCTGATCAAGCTCCGGCCTCCGGATTTTGACCAGCTTGACGACATCTTCTCGGAAACCAAGAACGTGGGAATTAAAGAAATGCTTGATTCCGTCCTCCGATACAAAATAGACCGAAAGCTCGTCGCCCAAAAACATTCTTTTCATTCTGCCATTTTGGCTATTTATCGGGTTCTCAATCAAAAAGCCTTCATCCAGCACCTCGGCAATACGCGCCTTGTACTCAATGGCAGCTTCTGCTTCATCAGAAGAAGCAATTTGGAAAAATAGCGTTTGGTTAATTTTCGGCAACAAGTTGGCTCCCCCCTATAATGCTGTCATTATAACACGACATATAGAGAGGAGCCATAAGGTTATTTACCGGAACTTGCCACTTTGTCAAGCGAAGTCAAAACTTCAATCGATTCTTCCATGCCGTTGTCTGCATTAATGTAAATCCGGTAATCGTTATCGTTGATCCGGCCCGTATATTCATAGCATAACACTTCATTGCCATCATCGTTTTTGATCAGCGCCATCTGCTCTTTCGACACTTCCATTTGCGGATTCAGCGCCTTGCGCGCGTCTGCATTGGAGATGCCTGCCTTAGGCAGCGTCCGCTTATGATGCTCGAAAACATATTCATTCGCCTGCAGAGCCGCTATATCTCCATTATCAAGGGCAACCTTGATCGTCAGCTTGTCTGGGTAAATCAGCACATCGCCTTGGTTGCCGACGAAGCTGAACGTTCCTGCATTATCATAGGCGTCATAACTGACTGCCTTCATGCCGTCAAATCCATGTTCTTTCAAAAACTTTTCAGCCGCAGCCCTCGCTTGCTCGATGCCGAGCTGCTTCTCTCCAATATCACGGGGATCCATATAAGCAATCAGTTGGCCGCCCTTTTGCGAAAAATCCATATGAATCGAGTTACCGGACTTATGCTCGGACAATACTGCGGAATACGAAGCATATTCCGTGCCTTTGCCATTTTCCTCCACGCGAATGTTCTTGCCCTCGCCTTTTTTGCCGGCAAACTTGGCAGCACGCTGCTTAATTTCATCCGGCGTTACAGCTTTACCACTCAGCATGCTGATCGGACGCTTCTCGTACATGCTTGAAACCGAAGGTCCCCAGTTGATTTCCGGATACTCGCTTACCTTTTTATCGACTCCCTTGAAGCCGTCCACAATCGTCTGATCGCCTTTAGCCTGCTGCGCAGCCAATGACAGCTCGACATCCATCCAGCGCAAATGATTAGAGAGCACTTTTTCCTGCATGCCCTGCAAATCTTGTGAAATATCCTTTGAGTTGGCATACAGCGTTTTGAGGGTTTTGAATTCATCCTCTGACAGCGGATGCTTCGTCAAATCGCGAACGGAAGTTTTATAGGCAAAATTGGAGATGCGCGACAAAAAGTCCTCCGCCTTGTCAAATGGAAGCATCGAAAGCGGCAGCTGGTTGATTTCGTTTTGTGCCTGGCTTGTTAGCCGCCATACGTTAACGAGCCCTTTTCGATGATACGCTTGTGATGTGGAATTAACGGCTAATGTATTGCCAAGCTGCTGATGCAGCTTATCCACATGGTAAGTTAAATCGTGGAACGCCCGTTGATACTGATTTTCCGCCTTCATCAAAACCGTATTTTTCTCCTGATGCTCCTGATAACCCCAATAGAGCGAACCGACCAGCAAAATAGCAGCAATCGGGAACAACACCGCGCTTATCCGTTTATAAACCATACAAAAAGCTCCTTTCTTGTGCAAACCTGGTGTTAGTTTGGTTTGCCGAAAGGAGCTTTATGCATTCAATTCAGTTAAAAAGTATGTTCTTCAATATCAAGATCGTCGATGTTGTTGCAAATGCATTGCTTGAAACCTGTATCTACGCCGCTGCTTTCGCGCTTGCCCCGCAAAACGAACTTCTCGCCACATACATTGCAGCGAATGGTCACTTTCACTCTTACTGCTTCCATCCCTACCTCCAGCTTTTCGAAAAATTTCCTCTAGCTGACAGTATGGACGGCATCGTTACAATTTAACCTCTTCATCCCGCTTCAAAAAACGAAACGGAGAGCGCGAATTAGCCCGCTGCATTTTTCGGAGCCCGACGACCCATAGCACGGCCATGAACGGAATGATGAACCAGATCCAGCTGGAACGCATCGTAATCATGATCCAGTCATAACTGCCGTGCAGCATAATGGGCAGCAGAAACGATACAATGATATAATTTCTGCGTTTTTTGCCATTGCTTTCGAACTTCGCTTTACCTACATAATAGCCCATCATAATGCCGAATAGGGCATGCCCCGATACCGGAAGCAGCGCCCTCATAATGAGCGATCCGAACGTTGCGGGTGTCAGGAAGGCATACATCACATTTTCGAGCGTCGCAAATCCGAGCGAGATGGAGGCGGCATAAACGATGCCGTCATAAGGCTCGTCAAACTCCGTATGATTATAAATAAAATGATAAAGAACAAACCATTTTATAAATTCTTCTACGCCAGCCGATTGCACAAAGGAAAATACGATCGGATTGTCCCCCCACCACAGCTGCAGGCCGCGCTGCACAACCATGATTGGCAGCACAATCAGAACGCCCAGCAAAAACATCCGGACGACCATATGTATCGGCTCCGTATCGTATTTGTCCTTTAAGTATAAATAAGTCAGCAGCGCTATTCCCGGTGCCACTGCTGCTGTCAACACAGAAATCCAGGTCATCGTCGTTATTCACCCCCTTGCTGTACCCGCCCCCGATAGGGAGGCTTCCTCCATTTTACGGCTCTTCGCCATATAAGCGGCAAGCCGCCTATCCACTTTACGGTTTTGATGGATTTCGCATACTTGCACCAAACTGCGTATTATTCATATATCCCGCTTCACATCTATTTCGAAATCATCACCAGCAGCATGCTGTCTGAATCAGCTTGTCCAACAAATTAGGGATGTTCAATTCCTCTTCATTATACAACGCTCCGGGCGCATCGGATATACCTATTATCATAATGACATCTCCCCGCACCGCTACGCTCTTCCTGTCTGTGGAGCCACCTAGCAGAAGCGGGGGATACTATAATCCTGTTTTTTCACAAAAAAAAGAAGAAGAGCATCAGCAGGCTTGACACTCCTGCAGATGCTCTGTTCATTGCGCCCTCTTCGCTTAAGCATTGCCTAGTTGAAAAAATGAGTGCATATTTCTTTCACAGCCTCGGAAGGCATAATTACTTTCCCGTACTCCTCCAGCATCGCATAAGTGACCGATGTGGCTTCGCCGTATTCCGCCAGCAGGGCGATAACAGCATTATGGCGGGACGTTTCAATCAAAGCCGGTTCCAGCGCCAGTATATATTTATTATTGTAAGCATACAGGCGCCCATCCTCTGTCAGGGCAGCGGCTTGCAGCTGTCTGCAAACCTGTATAACATCCTCGAAATCCCGAAAGGAATACATGACGATATCGCTTTGCTCAAGCGTCACTTCCATTTCGTAGATTTCGTCATCTGCGTCATCATCATCGGAAGTTCTCTCTTCCGAGCTTCCGTTCATTTTGCCGCGAGTGACAATCACGACCATACCTTGGGCCGGCAGGGCAAACACTTCGACCGCTAACGGTCCGCTGGCATCGAATCCAAGTTCACTGTATGCTTGATCCATCATTTCACTGAATAGTTCGTGCACCTTTGGAATTTCGCGCCACATGTCGTCCTTCTGGATCCCTCGTTCCAGCAGGTCGTCGAACGTCAGAAATATTTTTATCTTGTCCTGACTAAGTCGTTCGATCTTCATGACAGGATCCTCCTCTGCAGCATCTGTTGTAACAGCGTATGAAATTTATTAGAAGATGTGACCAAAATGGTCAAATCAAACTATGTAACTACTTTATCATGTTCAAACTCGGATTGCACCTAAAATAGGCAAAAAGAATCGTTCGAATCTGCACTTTTTCAGTGCCTCGTTCAAACGATTCCTTCCAGAAACTGTTAGTTAATGTGTCGTGTTCGACGATTCCGCCATGATCTCCTCGGCTTGCTGTTTCAGCTCCGGATCACTGTTCATCATTGCTTCAATCTGAACCCAGCCGTCTCCGGATTTTCCGGCGGTATCGTCTGTACGCTTTGGGCCCATATTTACAGCCTTTTGCGTCCAATTGTCGTTCCACAAGGACATCGCCTTATGGCTAATCGATGAGCAAGCGCTCGCCAGCACGCCCGCTGCAAGTGCAGCTGTACCTGGACGCTTGCGGGCAACATAGAGAGCAGCGGCTGCCCCGGCAAGCCCTCCGAGAAGAAATCCTCTTAGCCTCATAGTAGGACAAAACCTCCTTGATTTAGGGCCTTAAAAAATCCCCATTCAATATTCGATTTCACCTTTTAGTGTGGCTTGCCCCACCTTATTTATCCTGCTTAATAAAGGAAATGCAGCAGCCTGCAAAACACAGCATTATTGATTATGCTACAATAATACCCATTGACAACTACAACATAAATGGAGGTTCATTATGTTTAAACGAATGACCGCAGCGCTCGCTGTTGTTCTGGGAGCCGCTTTAGTTGCTGCCGCTTGCAGCCAGCAAAGCGTCCCCTCAGGCAGCAGCCTGCCGCAGGAAAGTGCTTCCGCACTGGAAAGCCCAACAGCAAGGCAGTCGCCTGCCGCTTCGCCAACCCTTCAGCAGGAGGAGCCAACGGCCTCGCCGCCTACAGAGGCCGAAGCAACGCCGTCGCCAAGCGAGGCACCGGCAGCCAAGCTTTACAAAATGGACAGCGTATACCGCTTCAAGCCGATTGATAAAGGGGTGACGGACAAAGTCGTGCTGCTGACCTTTGATGATGGGCCGCACAACAAGGAGGTGCTGACCAGTCTGCTCGATACGCTGGACAAGCATAAGGCCAAAGCGATCTTTTTCGTAAACGGCTACCGGGTTAAAGCGAATCCTGATTTGCTTTCGCTCATTCATGAGCGGGGACAGACGATCGGCAACCACTCCTGGGACCACATCAATTTGAAAAAAGAATCTGCCGCTAAAGTGGAGCAGCAGGTTGCTGATGTTCAGGATCGTGTCATGAAGCTAACCGGCGAAGCGCCAAAGTTTTTCCGTCCGCCTTACGGCTCCGGCAACGATAGCGTCAAAGAAATCGTCAAAAACCACGGCATGCTGTACATGACGTGGTCCAACGGTTCACTAGATTGGGAGCAGAAATCTCCCGGAGATCCTGATAAAGTCGTCGCGAGTGTGCTGGAGCAGCTCCATCCAGGCGCCAACATTTTAATGCATGAGCTGGCCTGGACCGCTGAAGCGCTTGACAAGCTGCTGACGCAGCTTGAAGACAAGGGCTATGGCTTCATCGATCCGGCTGCAATTGATACGGAGCAAACGAATTAAAGAACTGGGGTAGCCAATCGCTACAGCAGCTTAATTCGCATATTTCACTCCGTACCAGAACAATAAGCCGACCAAGCTCAAAAAAAGGAAAAACAATACATTATAATACCATCTCGTTATTTTGCTAGCGCCCGAAGGGAACTTTTTCCGTCTTGGGGGAAGGAGCTCCCTTCCCTCTTCATCAATTCGGGGAGCTTCCGTTGTCTCGGGCGACGGCCCTTTGCGCGTCGCTTTCCCGAATTTTTGTACCCTGCTCATAATTGCCCTTTCGGTTCCCTCCTGAATCTTATAATAAAGCCCATAATCATATCTATCGCAAAGTGCGCAAGAATTGGGGCCCATAAGCTGCCGGTTTCGATATAAATCCATCCTAAGCCGTAGCTAATGGAAAACACAAGTCCAGTTGGAATCCAATGCTTTAAATAGCGGACATGAATGGCTGCAAAAATAATGCTTGTCCAATACGGCCCGAACGCATGCTGCAGAGCGCCCCTGAAGAGGAGCTCTTCACATACCGAGACGACAAACGACAATACGATAATATGCCAAATCGGGCGTTCACGAAAAATCCGGTCATTTACACCGCCATCATCGGCTGCTTCATCAGGGACAAAACGGGAAATAGACAAATCTACAAGCAGTACAACCGCCGCCAAACCTAGTCCAAACCATACGACGGCAAGCTCTTTCGGAAAATGAAATAAAGTAATTATGCTTTGACGCTGAAATAAAACCCATATCAAGCCGATAATAAAAGTAAGTGCTTGCGTCATGTACAAATTAATGAGCAGCATGCGATCGTCAAGCTCGTCAACGGTCACCTTGCGCACTCGTATTTTACGGATGTCGAATTTTTTCATAACTTCCCGCCCGTCCTGGAGGTTCGTATTTTTGAAGTAAATTCACCTGTACGCACAGGCTGCAAAAGAGAGCAATAATGAATACATACATAAAAAGGGAGTTTTGTTATGGAAAAGCAGCTAACCCGTTCCGCCATGTTTTACAGCATAGGTTTTATTTTCATGCTGGTTTGCGCAGTTGGCGCATTTTTCTACGGTGTACAGTACGGCAGTGAGCAGACAAAAACCAGCTACGAAATGAAACAGTTAAACAGTGAGGCAAAATCCAAGTCGACTCCGTATCAGCAGCAAGATCTCGTCTCCTACTATCATACTGTATTTCTGCCCTACCGTGAATTCCAAAACGAATGGTTCAATGCTATGAAGAAGCTGGAGCAGGACGATTCAGCCGATGGCAACGCCATTTTCAAGGATTTGTCCAAGCTGGCCAAGAAAAAGGCCGCCGAGGTCGCCTCCTTCAACATGCAGCAATCGCCACTGCTCGGTGAAGCACAGGCGAGCGTCATTAAAAGCCTTGAATTGTTTGAGCAAACGTCTAATAAAGCAGCAAACAAAGCGAAGACGCTCAATTCTGCGAAGCTCATTGCAGCCGTTGATGACGATTCCATTTACCAAGCAGCCGTGAAGCAAACCCTATCCTCGCAGCAATCGTATTACAGCGCGATGATGAAATGGGCGGCTACCGTAAACAGTGATATTCCTAACGAATACAAATTCCCGAATATTTTGGAAATCAGCAAATGGAACAAGCTGCCCCTTATTGTGAAAAACAAATTAATGGCCGACCATTTGCTGTCGCATAAGCAGCTAACGAATTACTATCCACAGGATCTGGTTATCCGGATCGATGAATTTATTAAGACGGGGCAAGCGAGCAAAATGAAAATCCGCTCCATCGCTGCCATTGCTGAGCTGCTGATGAATACAGCCGCAGTACGCAACGGCGACTACAGCAGCGGCTCAGAGCAAATGTACAGCAAGGAAGTGCTGCCGCTGCTGCCTTTCTTCACCACGACCTCGTCTTAAGCGCCCGCTGGTGCTAATCGTATTGAAACCCTTGAAGCAGGGCTATGGCCGCCATTCCTCCCGTCACATTGAGGAGGCTGCCGTAGCCCTGCTTTTCTAAATATCCGCATACATTTGCGCTGCGAACGCCATGTGCGCATACGATATAAAGCGGCTTGTCATCCGCTAATTGTCCCAATTGCTGAGGGATCGTATTCATCGGAATAAGCGTGGACTGCTCCAGATGATAATAATCCCATTCAAATGACTCACGAACGTCAATGACTTGCCCTGCCTCTATATGTCCTTTCTCCAAAAGCTGCAAAAAAACATCCGCTTCGATCTCTTCCCAATTGTTCATGTCTCGTCTCTCCCCTTTATCTATTTAAGCAGGCAATGCATGAATCATATCAAAAAATTTCACATTTGATCAAGTTTGAGGATTGCAATTGTCCATGTTAATGCTTTAAAATGATAAAGGCTATCCTTTCTGTCCGTTCGACATGATTCGAGTAGCCGTTTGACTATATGAAACTCTCGCCTCGCATGCATAGTGTGCAAGGGCGGTTTTTATTTTAGTATCACACCTGATGTAGCTTACGAAATGATTTTTACATTCGCAAAAATTTTAGGGGGCAATCTACTTATGTTTAAAGTGCTAGTATCCGATCCCATCAGCGATCTGGGCATCCAACAGCTTGTAGACGCGGAAGATATCATTGTCGATAAAAAACCAGGTTTAAGCGAGGACGAGCTCGTCGCTATTATTGGCGAATATGACGCTCTGCTCGTTCGCAGCCAAACGCGTGTAACAGCACGCATTATGGAAGCTGGCAAGCTTCTGAAAGTCGTTGGACGCGCAGGCGTTGGCGTAGACAACATTGATCTGGACGCTGCAACCCAGCGCGGAATCATCGTTATTAACGCTCCTGACGGCAATACGATTACAACTTGCGAGCATACTTTTGCCATGATGATGGCTGTAGCCCGCCATATTCCTCAAGCATATATGAAAACGGTCAATGGCGTTTGGGATCGCAAATCCTTCCTTGGCGTAGAGCTTCGCAACAAAGTGCTCGGCGTTCTTGGCATGGGCCGTATCGGCAGCGAAGTTGCAAAACGTGCAAAAGCTTTCGGCATGGACATTCTCGGCTACGATCCGTTTATGACGGAAGAACGTGCAGAGAAGCTTGGCATTAAGCTTGCATCGGTGGAAGAAATTGTCCGTAACGCGGATTTTATGACCGTGCACACCCCGCTTACACCTGAGACTCATCATATGATTGGCAAAGACCAATTTGCTGTTATGAAGCCTGGCATGCGCATCATAAACTGCGCTCGCGGCGGCATCATCGATGAAATTGCTTTGGTTGATGCAATCGATCAAGGCATCGTTGCTGGAGCAGCATTCGACGTATTCGAAGTAGAGCCTCCTGCTGAGGACCACCCGTTCCTGAAGCATCCGAAAATTATCGTAACGCCTCACCTTGGCGCATCGACAGTAGAAGCCCAAGAAAATGTTGCGATCGACGTTTCGGAGCAAGTACTGCACATTTTGCGTGATGAGCCGTTCAGCAACGCAGTCAACATGCCGCCAATTCCGGCTGGCCTGCAAAGCAAGCTTCAACCGTATTTCATTCTTGGAGAGAAGCTGGGCAGCTTTATTTCCCAAATGACCGACGGTCCTGTACAGGAAATCGTTGTCGGCTACTCGGGTGATCTTGCGGAAGTAGATACACAGCCACTGACTCGCTACGTTGTCAAAGGTATTCTGTCCCACCACCTTGGTACAGAGCAAGTGAATATCGTCAACTCGTTGCACCTTGCGAAAGAGCGCGACGTCAACATTGTCGTTCAAAAATCGCATATTTCGAAGGACTTTACGAATCTCGTAACCGTATCGCTGCGCACGAAGAAGGAAGATCGCGTTGTTGGAGGCACACTGCTTACAGGTTACGGTCCTCGCATTGTGCAAATTGACAACTTCCCTGTCGATGTTACACCAGAAGGCAACCTGATTCTGATCTCGCATAACGATAAGCCAGGTATTATCGGCCGCGTAGGTACGCTGCTTGGCACGAATGACGTAAACATCGCGACGATGCAGGTAGGTCGTCAGCTAGAGGGCGGCTCCGCGATTATGGTGCTGCGTGTTGACAAAGGAACGCCGAAAGAGGTTCTTGAGCAGCTTACAAACTTAACTGAACTGAACACTGCAAAAGAAATTAAAATCTAATAAGGACTTCTGTCCATGCAAGAAACCCCTAAGTGTTCTTAATTGACCACTTAGGGGTTTTTATTTGCCAATCGACTTGTTATGGCTCTCCTCTCTCCTATATTCCTGACAACAGGCTGCTATGCACTACACACTACACACTACACACGGCCTGATCGGCTTCTACCGCCTTAAATGTCTTGCCTTGTAGGTGATTAGCAATGCACCGCTATCGCCAAGATTGAACGTATCTGGACCCTTAAGCTCGTAGGACATTCCTACCTAAAGTGTAAGGCAGCCACTGCATCTGCATCAACTATACATTCGCCGTATCCGAGGTTCCTGTCATTTAAAAACTTTTTTTGTTAGAAAACTCTATTCTATTAATGAAAATGTTTCACGAGCAACAAGATTTAATGCTTCTTTTCAACAAAAAATAGCGCTCCGATAGGAGCGCCTTGACAGCTAATGCTTCGTTTCGACAGGCAGCAACAGCGTAAAGGTCGTTCCTTTGCCGAGTATGCTGTCTACTTCGATTTGCCCATTATGCTGGGTAATAATATTTTTGACGATCGCAAGACCGAGACCAGTTCCAACAGAGGAGCCTCGCTTGCGCGATTTGTCCGCTTTGTAAAACCGTTCGAAAATATACGGCAAATCCTCGCTAGGAATGCCCTGTCCTTCATCTTTAATTTGCATTTGAATAAAATGGGTCTGATTAATCGTCATTTGGCTTGCCGCAATCGTCACGGACTTGCCAAGCGGCGTATGCCGCAGCGCATTATCCAGCAAATTGGTCAGCACCTGCTCTAGCCGATCTTCATCCGCCCCTAGCAGCAAGAGCGGGATATCAGGCAGCTCTGTCTTAAACATAACTTCCCGTTCTTTGGCAAATACTTGGAACTTGCGATGCACACGCCTTATAATTTGCAGCAAATCGACCTGCCGCAAATTCAGCTCCACATGCCCAGCTTCCATACGTGCCATATCCAGAAAATCATTGACTAGCCTGCCCATACGCAGCGACTCATCATAAATGACCTGCACAAGCTCCTTGCGCTCCTCTGGAGAAGCCACAATATCATCAAGCAGCGCTTCGCTGTAGCCTTGCATCATGGAAAGCGGCGTTCTAATCTCATGTGAAACATTCGCCACAAAGTCACGCCGTAGCTTCTCCAGCTTATGCTCCTCCGTCACGTTCCGAATAACTGCGACCGCTCCACGGGCAACGCCCTCGCGCAGCAGCGGAGCCATCACGACCGACCACATGCTGTTGTGCACGTATACTTTATTCGAAACATCGCGGCCTTCGTCCATGACCTTCTCGAATATATCAAGCAGCGGCCCAGGAACAGAAGAGTATGGCTTTGTGCTATCGTAAAAAGCATCGCCCCACTCCTGATTCAGATCAGCCCAGCGGTTTATAAGCAAATGCCCCGGCGGATTTGTCAAAATGATTTCGCCTTCAGCATCGAACGTAATAACTCCGTCACCCATGCTGCGCAGGATGCTCGACAAATGCTCCTTCTCATGATTAAGATCATGAATTAGCTTATCGACCTGCTCAGTCATATTATTGAACGTATTCGCCAGCTCGCCAATTTCATCATTTGAGCGAATTTTCACCCGCATCTGATAATTTCCTTGCGATATCGAATCCGCAGCCTCCTTCAGCTCGAGCAGCGGTTGCTGAATTTTACGCGATAGAAAAAAGGCAAAAAAGGTCGACATCAGAAAGCCGATAACTGCAACGATGACGAACAGCAGCATCACTTCATGGCTGGCATCATTTTCAAATAAATACCCGATATACGGAATAAGAAATACGCCAAGCGTCAGCAGCACGACGGCCACGAGCAAAATAATTGTTACCCACAGCTTGCCTACGACGCTATGCCACAGTAGAAAAGGAGAGTACTTCCTCCAATTCATTACTTTGGCACCTCAAGCTTGTAGCCGACGCCCCATACCGTTGTAATCATGGCTGCTGCATCGCCCGATACTTTGTTCAGCTTCTCGCGCAGGCGCTTGACATGTGTATCAACGGTTCGGAGATCACCGAAAAACTCATAGTTCCATACATCCTTAAGCAGCTCCTCACGGGAAAACACTTTATCCGGCGAAACAGCCAAATAGTGCAAGAGCTCATATTCCTTTGGCGTCAAGCTCACTTCCTGACCTGCCGCTGTTACCCGGTGGGCATCATGCTCAATGATCAAATGCGGAAATACGATATTGTTGCTGGAATTGACTTCCTTCGTCAAAAAAGCAGTGGCCGAGGAGCGGCGCAAAATCGCCTTAACCCGATAAATGACTTCGCGCGGGCTAAATGGCTTAACGACATAATCGTCAGCCCCCACTTCAAACCCTTGCACGCGATTCATTTCCTCGCCTTTCGCCGTCAGCATAATGACAGGCGTCGCTTTCACTTGACGAAGGCGGGAGCACATTTCCACGCCATCAATGCCCGGAAGCATAACGTCGAGCAAAATCAGCGCGTAGTCCGTAGCCGTAGCCATTTGCAGCGCGGATTCTCCATCTTCCGCTTCATCAATGACGTAGCCTTCCTTTTCCAAATACATTTTGAGCAAACGGCGAATCCGTTCTTCATCGTCAACAACCAAAATTCGGCTGGCGAAATTAGACATATTCACTAACCCCTTTCCCAATCGCGATTAATTCGTTCCCGCGTAAGAATGAAGACCCGCTATTACCAGATTTACACCCACAAGCGTAAAGAGAATAACGACGAAGCCAATGACCGCGAGCCAGGAGGACCGCAGGCCCTGCCAACCGCGCGACAATCTGAAATGCAAATAAGCACTGTAGTAAAGCCAGGAAATAAGCGCCCAAACTTCCTTCGGGTCCCAGCCCCAGAACCGCCCCCATGCAATATTTGCCCAAATCATGGCAAAGATGAGCGCACCGAGCGTGAAAATCGGAAAGCCAATTGCAATGGCGCGATAGCTGATTTCATCCAGATCATCCGGGTCTACCCCCTCCATGACCGGATGAATAACTGCTCCAAGCGGCTTGCGGAATACGAGGCGGAGCAAGCCATACAAAATCGTTCCAGCAATAATCGACCAAATGACCGTATTGAGCTTACGGCCTGCATTAACGCCGTTCATCCAAGATGGTGCCTCCAGCTTCGTGTCGGTCATGCCAAGGAAACTGTCAGAATGGACGACCTGGCTGTTGTAAGGCTTCACAATCGGAGGCAGGGAATAATCAACCGTTTCGACTTTAGACGACTCAATTCCTTTGGAGTCAACTGTCGACATCTCCTGCGAGAACTGAGCTTCATAACCAGCGGCACGGAAACCGAATACCGCAACCAGAAAACCAATAATAATAATAATCGTATATAGCGAAAACTCTACCCAAAAACGCGATCTCCGCGCTTCCTTCGTCTCGCTATTGAAATCAACAACCCGCAGCAAATACATAAGCCCGGCAGCAAAACCGACGGCAAAAAAGGCTTCGCCCAGCGCAGCTGTCGTGACATGTACTTTAAGCCATATGGAGTTAAGCGCTGGAATTAGCGGCTGAACCTCCTGTGGAAAAACCGAAGCATAAGCTACGATAATAACGGTTAGCGGCAGGGAGAACATGCCCAGCAGTGCTTTACGATAAATCGCATATATAATCGTAAAAGCAATCATTATCGCCATACCGAGGAAGGTCATAAATTCGTACATATTACTCGTTGGAATTTGACCGCTACCTGCCCATCTTGTGAAGAAGAAGGTCAAATGGGCTGCCAGCCCCAAGCTTGAGGTGACAAACGCAATGCGTCCCCAACGCTTCTCATGCTGAAACGGATCGCGGTTGCTCCACTTTTTCCCCGCAATCGCAATGACATAAAATAAAAAGGCAAAGCAATACAGAAAAAAAGCGGCTATAAAAGCATCACTGCTCAAATCAACTAAACTCACGCGTTATTCCCTCCGTTATCTAGCGACTTTGGATCTACGGTCACGCCAATCTTTTGAAGCGCGCCTGCCACATCCGCCCGCATGCCGTACCAGTTTTTATTCGTGTGTGCGCCAAGCGACAGCTGGCCGTCGTCAATACGCAGCCAAATTCTGCGATGCTGCCAGTATGAACCCATCAACAAGCCGATCATTGATATAGCTGCACCGACCCAGACAAAATTCAGCGCCTTGTCCACACGAACATTAAGCGAGGTAGAAGCTTCTGAGAAGTTGACATTTTGCATCCCGTCAACCTTGATCTCAAACTTGCTTGCTAAAGCGCCATTAATTTGATCTTGCCCAAACTTCTCCTTGTCCTTCTGCATCGGGAAATACATATAAGGCTGTCCCGCTTCAGGGAGTCCCGGACCGGTAATCAGAAAGACGAATGCTGGCGCATTTGGTTCACGCCCGAGCGTCGTTGGTTCGCCGTTCTCGCCAACTGCAAAATCCATGTAATTGGCGATCAGCCGCATTTTGTAAGGGCCGAGCTCATAATCGAGCGCAGCATCCTTCATCGTCAGCTCGAAAGGCCCGTATTTCTCGCCCGTCTCTTTGTTAATCAGCATAGGCTGGACGCTTATGAGTTTCGGCGTCAGATCGAAGTCAAACTGATACAGCTTCAAACCTTTGTATTTCAGTGGGCTGTTGACGATAATATCATGCTTCGCTACTTCCTCAAGCACCGGCTTCTCGCCAGCCTCGCAGCCGCTTGTACATGTATAAAGCACAGCCGCTGTTTCATAAAGCTTTGCCCTTGCTTGTCCCTTCAGCTCCGGCGGAAGCTCATCATCCGTATAAAAATCAACGGTAAACTTTTCATTTTTGACATAATAGTTGGTGCCTTCAATCGGTACGGTCGCGCCGTCGGCAATCGAAATATAGCTGTCCATTTGCCAGCCAGGCAGGCTGCGGGCGAGTATCGACAGCAGAAACAATATAAGGCCGATATGATTAATATAAGGACCCCATCTACTAAATCGGTTTTTCTCCGCAAGCAGTGCCGAGCCGTCCATATGAACGCGGTAGCGCTTCCGCTTTAGCTGAGCCGCAAACTGCTCCACCCATGCTTCGGCAGGCTCGTCCACTTTTGCGGAATATACCGTCTTCTGCCGATTGATGAACTGGAGATGCTTGCGAATTTGCTGCTTGCTCAGCGCCCTATAAAGCGGCAAAATCCGGTCCAGGCTGCAAATGACGAGTGATGTCCCGATCATTACAAGCAGCGTAATGAACCACCAGGACTCGTAAGTATGCGACAAACCTAGCATATGATAGATTTTGCCTGGTGTCCCATATGTACTTTCATAATAAGCCGCAATATCAAAATTATTGATAAATGTGTTTTCCTGCGGGTAAATCGTTCCGAGAGATGCGCTGACAAACGTCAGCACAATTAAATAAATGGCGATTTTCACAGAAGAAAAAAAGCTCCAAATCCGGTCGATTGGATTTTGGTTTTTTTTCTGCGAACGCCGGGCAATGCCGTCATAACGCATTTCCAGCGGCTCACTTTGCTGCTGGTCCTCCATAAGCGGCTTGCCGCAGCTTTCGCACAGCACGGTTCCAACCGCATTCTGATGCCCGCATTCACACTTGGTGTTATGTATAGCTAACACGGAAGAAACCTCCTAATACGTTAACAGCTTCTCTATTCGCTCATCAATATATTCCTCAGTCATTCCACCTACCGTAATATCCATTATTGTACCATCCGGTTTAACGAAAAAAGTAGTCGGATACGATCTTAGTCCGTACTCCCGCTCCGTCTTCCGGTCCACATCCCGCAATATCGGATAGTTCAGCTCAAACTGATGGACAAAATTGTTAACGGTGAGTGTATCCTCACTTAAATTAATAGCCAGAATTTCGAGGCCATCATTTTGCCATTTGGCAAATTGACGTTCGAATTCCGGCATTTCCTTCACGCATGGCGGGCAAAATGTTCCCCAGAAATTAACGACAATCGCTTTGCCCTTGTAATCGGACAGCTGATGTACGTTGCCCTGTATATCTACAAGCTTAAACTCCGGAGGTGTTCCTCCCACCTTCGGAACGCCCCCGCTTTGGCCGGAAGCAAACAAAGTTGTTCCAATCGCATACCCTCCGATAATGAGCACGGCTGACAATATGACGATCTGCATGATTTTGCGTGACGATTTCATAGAGCTTTCATCACCTGCATTTCGGTTAGTGTATCAACATAGATAGATCCATTATAACGAAAAGCTGGCGGCAATTGCCGCTGCCGCCGTCTACTTTTTATGAACTTTATGTGACTTGCGAGCAGCTTCGCGCAGCTCTTTCACTTCTACAGGCGTCAGATGGCGGAATTGCCCCCTTGCCAAATTATGCAAGCCCAGCTCGCCGAACTTCACCCTTCTCAAGCGAACAACCGGATGATTAATCGCTTCGAACATCCTTCTAACCTGACGATTACGGCCTTCATAGATCGTAATACGGACAGTTGATGTATTTTCTTCCGTATTCACGTCCTGGTACTCAACCTCAGCAGGAGCGGTCATGCCGTCTTCAAGCTTAACGCCCTTCTTCAATTGATCCAGCAGCGTTCCGTGAGGCACGCCCTTTACTGTCGCATAATAGGTTTTCGGTACATGATGGCTCGGATGCGTCAGGAGATTGGCGAACTCGCCGTCATTCGTGAGCAGCAGCAGCCCTTCCGTATCGTAGTCCAGACGGCCTACCGGATAAACGCGCTCTCTGATGCCCGGCAAATAGTCGGAGACGATTTTGCGGCCTTGCGGATCGCTCGCGCTCGTAATAACGCCCTTCGGCTTATTCAGCATCACATACACTTTTTTCTCATTTCGGATTGGCTTGCCATTCACAAGAATGACATCTACAGCAGGGTCCGCTTTCACACCGAGCTCGGTCACTTTCTCGCCATTGACTTCAACCACTCCAGCCAAAATCATTTCCTCGCATTTTCTCCGGGATGCGATGCCCGCTTGCGCTAATATTTTCTGTAAACGTTCCAATACTTTCACCTCAAACTTTATCATAACGATATGAGGCGCAAAGCACAAGCGCTGTTAACCGAATATGTACATGCAAATGAAAATTGCTGCTAAAAAACCGACCAGATCGGAAAACAAGCCCACTTTAAGCGCATATTTGGTTTTTCGAATTCCGATAGCTCCAAAATAAACGGTCAGCACATAAAGCGTCGTATCCGTGCTTCCTTGAATAGTAGAAGCAATTCGCCCAATCATCGAATCCGGCCCATAGGTTTGAATCAAATCTGCGGTAAAAGCAAGCGACCCTGCCCCAGTCAACGGCCTAAGCACCGCAAGCGGCAATACCTCGCTCGGTATGCTGAGCCAATCGAACAGCGGGCGAACGACGCCAATCATAAAATCCATCGCGCCCGAAGCACGAAACATGCTGATTGCGACCATCATCCCGACGAGATGGGGAATAATTGCAATTGCTGTACCAAAGCCATCCTTGGCACCTTCAGTAAATGTCTCATAGACGGGAACTTTGCGAAAAGCCGCATAAAGTGGAATAAATACGATAATAGCAGGTATCAGCCATGCCGATGCTCTGGTAAAAGCGTCAAGCAATGCCGCCACCTCCCCCCGAAGCTGCCGCTGCTCCCGGCTTGGCTGCTGGGGCAAGAGGCTGGGACGGACCTTTGACAATAGGCGGCTTCTGCCTGCTCCGGTACCAGCGATCGGCCACAATCGCCGCAGCGGTAGCAATAAACGTAGCGGCGAGCGTCGTGCCAACGATTTCCGCCGGATTCGCCGAGCTGTAATTCATGCGAATTGCAATTAATGTTGTCGGAATCAGCGTAATGCTGGATGTATTTAACGCGAGCAGCGTACACATGGCTGGAGTTGCGACAGCCGGATCTGGGTTTAGCTTCTGCAGCTCCTGCATCGCCTTAATGCCCATCGGCGTTGCCGCGTTGCCTAATCCGAAGAGGTTGGCGCTCAGGTTGCTCATAATATAGCCGAGTGCCGGGTGGTTTTTGGGCACATCCGGAAATAGGAAGCGAACGATGGGGCCGAGCAGCTGTGCCATCTTTTTCAACAATCCTGCATCCTCCGCTATTCGCATCATGCCCAGCCAGAACACCATAATGCTGATCAGACCGAAGCTGATCGTCACGCCAGCTTGCGCTCCTGTGAATGCAGCTCCAGCTACTGCATCAATTTTGCCATTAAAAGCGCCGACGACGACGCTGATGACAATTAAAAACAGCCAAATAAAGTTAACCATGCTTCCCGCCTCCCCAAGCAGTCAAGCGTAAACGGCGGCTACCTTATCAAAAACGAAGCAGCCGTTTCAGATTCGATTAAAATAGGCAAGCTGCTGGCTTTTTCATTTAAACAAAGCCCGAATAGCCTCGCCTGCCGACGCCAAATAATTTTTCTTCCCCAATCCATCATTGAAAAAAGCATCCGCCTCAGCCTTTTTGCGTTCCGGAAGCGTAAGTCTGCTGCTCCCCGTATCATAGATAGGCACAGCTCCTATTTTCGCCCCGTTCATATACCACTCGAGCGATCCTCTTTCGCCTAATGCATAACGCGTCGTTGCTGTATTTACAACGATAAGCCGTGAAGTCAGCTGGCCTTTTTCCTCCTCCGTTAGGGGGTAGCTGAAGGTTTGCCCTACAGCATAAGGATAGCCGGTGAGCGCCTGTCCCTTGCCCGCTATTTGGGATAGCGGATAATGCTGAAAGCCCCAATCAAGCATATGGCGATGATCCGCCCAATCGTCTCCATCGCTTAGCGTGACAGCTGCCAGCTGCTGACCGCCTCGGGTGGCGGAGCTGACAAGGCAGCGCAGCGCCTGTTTCGTGTAGCCAGTCTTAACGCCATCTGCGCCATCATACATTTGGAGCATTTTATTTTTGTTGACCCATTTATATTGCCACTGCTCATGCGGGTTTGGGACCTGCTTGACGGGTGTACTGACAATTTTGGCGAATACAGGATTGCGGAGCGCATAAGCGGTCAGCTTAGCAAGATCGTTAGCTGAGGAATAATGCCCCTTCTCATCAAGGCCATGAGGGTTTTTAAATTGGGAGTTTGTCATTCCCAGAAAAGACGCTTTTTCATTCATCAGCATAACAAAGCCTTCCTCTGAACCGCCGACATGCTCTGCAATCGCGGTTGCTGCGTCATTTCCCGATCGCAGCATGAGGCCATATAGCATGTCCTGCAATTTCATTTCTTCATTAAGCTGCAAGTAAATCGAAGAGCCTTCCTTGCCTACCGCCCGCTTGCCCGTCTTGACGGTGCCTGACAGATTGCCATGCTCTATCGCTACAATTGCCGTCATAATTTTGGTTAAGCTGGCTATAAGCATCGGCTTGTCTCCGTCCTCACTGTAGAGCAATCTGCCCGAGGTGACATCAATCAGCGCCGACGCTGATGCATGTGTGCTCAGCGGTTCTGGTTCAGCCGCGTAGCCTGGCGCTGGCAGGCTTGTCCCTAACAAACAGATCGCCAAACCTAACAAAAGCGATATACGAGCTATTTTCACATTGCTAATCATTGTTCGCGGCCCCTTTCCTATGTGTAAGTCCGATATTCATGAGAGGACATTGCCTTCCCCACAGATTTTTAAACGCCTTGTACACTGTATGCTTGTCTCGGCAAAATTAGACTGTAATGTGTAGATGACTTACCCTTTTCTCGGCGGACAAATCCCGCTTCGCATAAATAAAACCCTATTTATATCGGCTTCGCTTATAAAATTTTGTGCTTTAAATGAAAAACTGCCCTTGCGGGCAGCTTTGGCCTTAAATAACGGTTGAGTCCGTTGTACTCATATAGCCTGCATTCATATTGGTGCCTGCTAATTGGCTCGTGCCACTGGACGAGCTGCGCATCATGGATTGCACCTTATCGAATACATACGGCGTCGAATCAATAATTCGTTCCAACAGATGCGTGTTATTGTCGAGCGGCACGATTTTGACGCCTTGTGTGCCAACAACGAGGAAGGCAATAGGCGTGATCGATACGCCGCCCCCGCTTCCTCCGCCAAATGGGGATACTACTGAAGCATTGTGGCTGTCATCTGAGCTGCTGGACGAGGTCGAGCTGTCACCGCTAAACCGCATATCGCTGCCGCCTGCAACAAATCCAAATCCGACCTTGCTTATCGGCATAATAATGCTGCCGTCCGGCGTTTGTACGGGGTCACCTACAATTGTGTTGACGTCGACCATTTCTTTAATATTTTCCATTGCTGTCTGCATAAGGCCTTGTATTGGATGCTCTTTCACGACATCTCCTCCTAATTGTACAAATCAATTTAATGCAGGCTACGCTAATAATGTTTCCCGCAGCCCTACATTGTATGTACTAAACGTATACGGCTGTCGCCATCCTTTGACGGCGCCGTACGTTTCAGTCAGAAAAATAAAAGCACAGTTCGACGAAAACTTATGTATTGCTTCTAAAATAAAAAAAGCAAAACCCCGCTCTTCTTTAAGGAGGCGGCTTTGCTTTATTTCGAAATATTCAGTTTCTACTCATCCGTTATTCAAACAAAATATGGTGCCACACCTGAATGCCTTGCGACCCTTTTTTGAGCCGCCGCTTCAAGGCCAAGCCTGATCTCACCGCATGGAACATGCTAAGCTTGGCCGTACATTGCCATTCTGTCTGAAAATAAGTCCCTTGGTACGTCGGCTGCACCTGGAGCACCGGATCGGCTTTAAGCAATACGAACTGTGATATGACGCCCAGCATCGTCGTTTTAATCGACCACACAGCCCCAGTCGTCATGGCCGTCCACATCGCGTCCCCAACGCCTACCGTTGTCGACCATTTCCATTCGGTCAATTGCACCTTTTTCAGCAGCTGCTTGACCCAGCCTCGCAAATTATCGGTTACTTCCAGCGCATGCTTCAGTTTTTCAATAAACCGCTGTACATTTTCGGCGTCAATTTTCCCCTGCAGCTCCTTGGAATGCTCCACGCCCGCCTGCTTGGTGCTTATTTGCTCATGCAGCCGGATTGTGGCTCCCTGCAATTTCATTTGCGGAATCTTCACCTTATAATGCAGCAGTCCATACAGCCCTACAATTCGCACATCGATATGGTCAAGGTCGCCCTTCCTTCTAAGCTTTCCATATACGCGTACCGGCGAAGCAAGGGCAAGCAGCACTAAGAACAAAAAAAAGAGACCTGCCGCCGTCATCAAGCCGTAAAGGTTTCCGGGCATAGTGCTTCCTCCGTTTTCCTATTATGGGTTGAATATAGTATGACCCGGCGGTCAAATCTCATTCTCTGCAAGCCTGATTAATTCGGTGGAATCTCGTCAATCGTCATTTGCCGCTCGCCGATGCGTTCAAACAGCATTTGTGTCTGTTCTTCAAGGGCGTCTTCCACATCGATATGCTTCGGCTCTGGCAAAGCTTTAATGCTGGACAAGCCGAAATAATCGAGAAACGCTTTGGTCGTGCCATACAAAATAGGACGTCCAATTGCTTCCGCGCGGCCCACCTCTTCAATTAAATCTTTGGAGACGAGTGACTGAATCGCTCTATCGGTTTTGACACCGCGAATTTCCTCGATATCAATACGGGTAATCGGCTGGCGGTAAGCAACGATTGATAATGTCTCCAGCGCTGCTTGCGACAGCTGAGAACGTGTTGGCGTATAGGCCATCCGCTCAAAATAAGCGGCGTGATCTGGATGCGTCGTCAATCGATAAGCACCGGCAACCTCCGTTACCTGAACGCCTCGCTCCTCCCGAGCAAGATCCCGATGCAGCTCATACACCAAATCGGCAGCAAGCTCGGCATCAAACTGCATAATATCTGCAATTTGCCGCTTCGTCAGCCCTTCATCGCCTGCCATGAACAGCAGGCCCTCAATAATCGACTTCAACTTCTGATAATCCACTGTCCTCCGCATCCCCTCTCCAATGAATCACAATATCATCAAACAGCTGATGCTGAAAACAACGAATATGCTTCATCTTCATCAACTCCAAAATCGCCAAAAACGTTACGACGATTTCATGCTTGTCCATATTTTCACGAATCAGCTTTGAAAACTGCACCGTCTCATACTGCCGCAGCACCTCAACAATGTCGCGAATCCGATCCTTTACGGATATTTCGTCCCGCTGCACAGTCGCCACAAATTGGCGCCTCGCCGCCTTTTTGAGCGCACGCTGAAAAGCCGCTACCAGATCAGACACATGCAAGCCCTCAAGCGGGTTAATGTCCTGCTCCTGCAAAAAGGGGGTCATGTCCTCCGGCTCACGCGAAAAAACGAGGCTCCGCTGCGTTTCCTTCTCGCGCAGCTGCTCGGCAATTTGCTTGAATTTGCGATATTCAACGAGCTTCTGAATGAGCTCATCGCGAGGATCAAGGCCATCATCCGGCCAATCCTCATACTCTTCCTCAAACACGGGCGGCTTCGGCAGCAGCTGCCTGCTCTTAATGGCCAGCAGCGTAGCCGCCATCACCAGAAACTCGCTGGTCACCTCAAGCTCCATCTCCGTCATTGCGTTCAAATAGTCCATATACTGATCTGTAATCTCGTTGATTGATACCTCATGAATATCGATTTCTGCTTTATCAATCAAATGCAGCAGCAGATCCAGAGGCCCTTCGAAAGATTCCAGCTTGTAAAGCACTGACACTGCCATTTCCTCCCGACTAATCTTCCGATAAAATCGCTGCGCCACTCGTAAGCGTAAACAGCTGATGCCAACCAACAGCATTCATCCATTACAATAAAAAATAGAAGGGCCTCTTCTCAGAGGCCCTTCGCGCGAGCTGCAAGCCTTAAGCTTAATTATGCAGCAATTTTGTTAAATTAGCCATCTCTATTGCACTGGCTGCAGCTTCGTACCCTTTATTTCCAGCTTTTGTTCCTGCACGCTCAATCGCTTGCTCGATGGAATCAACCGTCAATACGCCAAAAATCGTCGGTACGCCCGTTTTCAAGCCAACAGCCGCCACTCCTTTTGCCGCCTCGTTGCACACGTAGTCAAAATGCGGTGTTGACCCCCGAATAACGGCGCCCAGCGTAATAACCGCATCGTATTTGCCGCTCTCTGCCATCTTTTGCGCGATAAGCGGAATTTCAAAAGCTCCAGGTACCCAAGCAACCTCAACCTCGTTATCCAATGCGCCATGGCGTTTAAATGCATCAAGCGCTCCGCTAAGCAGCTTGCCAGCAATAAATTCATTAAACCTTCCAACAACGATTCCGTAACGCAAGCCTTCAGATACTAAATGTCCCTCATATACATGTGGCATAATTCAATTCCTCCCAATTGGTTTTTATAATGCGTGTAATATTACTGTTGTTCTTGATTTTGATCCTGAAAATCAAACAGATGGCCGAGCTTCGCTTGCTTGGTCCGCAAATAACGGTCATTGTCCTTATTCGCTTCCATTTGAATCGGCACACGCTCAGTAACTTCAAGCCCGTAGCCTTCCAGCCCTTTAATTTTGCGCGGGTTGTTGGTGAGCAGGCGCATTTTGCGAATGCCGAGATCGCGCAAAATTTGTGCTCCAATGCCGTAGTCGCGCAAGTCCGGCGCAAATCCAAGCTGCAAATTGGCATCGACCGTATCGAGCCCCTGCTCCTGAAGCACATAAGCTTTTAGCTTGTTGATTAGGCCGATTCCGCGTCCTTCTTGGCGCATATAGAGCAGCACGCCATTGCCCGCTTCCTCAATCTGCGTCAGCGCTGCCGCAAGCTGCGGTCCGCAATCACAGCGATGCGAATGGAATACATCGCCCGTCAAGCATTCCGAGTGCACGCGCACAAGCAGCGGGCTTTCCGGATCAATCTCGCCTTTTACAAAAGCAACATGCTCCTTGCCATCTACATCATTCGTAAAACCAATCGCTTTAAAATCTCCGAAATCCGTCGGCATATTAACCTCAACGACACGCTCAACGAGCTTTTCCTTCGCATTGCGGTATACAATCAGCTCTTGAATTGTAATAAGCTTGAGATCATGCTCACGCTTAAACTCAACGAGATCCGGCAATCTGGCCATCGTGCCGTCTTCATTAATGACTTCGCAAATGACAGCTGCGGGCTCTGAGCCGCACATTAAGGCCAGATCAATACCCGCCTCTGTGTGGCCTGCCCGTCTGAGCACGCCGCCATCTTTCGCAATCAGCGGAAAAATGTGGCCCGGCTTGCGGAAATCCGCCGCCTTCGTATTCGGGTCAATGAGCGACTTGACCGTCTCGGAGCGCTCGTGCGCAGAAATGCCGGTCGTTGTGGAAATATGGTCAACGGAAACGGTAAATGCCGTTCCATGAAAATCCGTATTGCGCGCTACCATCGGCGGCAGCTCAAGCTGCTCCGCCCGCTCTGCGGTAATCGGAACGCACACAAGCCCGCGCGCCTTCGTAATCATAAAATTGATCACTTCAGGCGTCGCCATTGAGGCCAGCGCAATGAGGTCGCCTTCATTTTCACGATCCTCATCATCTACAACGATAACGGGCTTGCCAAGCAGCAAATCCTCAAGCGCTTCCTCAATCGTATTAAACAATGATTTCTCCAAAGGCTGATCCTGCTGTCCCATAAAGCTTCCCTCCCTGATCGTTCACCACTTCAACTAAACATCTATTCGTTATTACATAAATCCATTTTCACTTAAAAAAGCAGTGCTCAGCTTCGCTCCGCTTGCCGTGCCAGCTTTGCTGCCGGAAGTCGCTCCAGCCTCGCGAGCTGGCTTGAAATGCAGCAAATGCTCCACATATTTGCCAATCATATCGCATTCGATATTAACGGAATCGCCTATGCGCTTATCCAGCAAAGCCGTTTCGCCAAGCGTATGCGGGATGACGGACACCGAGAAGCCCGAATCATTCGTGCTAACAACCGTTAGGCTGATGCCGTCAATGGCGATCGAACCTTTCGGAATGACATATTTCAGCGTTGCCGCATCGTTCAGCTTAATGCTGAATATAACAGCATTGGCGTCGGTTGCCCTTTTTGCAATGACGCCTGTGCCGTCAATATGCCCCTGCACCATATGACCGCCAAAGCGCCCTCCAGCCAGCATCGCGCGCTCCAGATTGACCTGTTCACCAGGCTTTAGCTGGTGAAGATTGGAGCGCCGGTATGTCTCCGGCATTACATCAGCGTCAAAGGTGCTGCCTGTAAAGGAGATGACCGTCAGACAAACGCCGTTTACGGCTATGCTGTCGCCCAGCGCCACACCTTCGAGGACGCGGGAGGCGGCAATCGTCACTACCATAGCCTCGCCCTGCTTGACCACCCGCTTCAGCTTGCCGACTTCTTCAATCAGACCCGTAAACACGGCTAACCCTCCTCTCTAAACATGACGGTAGACCGGGTAGCCGCTTATGCAAATATCAGTCCCCGCTTGCTCCACCTGCGTGCGCTCCAGTTCAATAGCCTGCGCCATTTTTTCAAAGCCTTCAAAATCAAAGGTGCCGGGAGCTGCTGCTCCGCCAATGATTTTGGTAGCCATGTAAATCATAATTTTATCGATGAGTCCTGCTGTTAGCATTGCGCCATTGAGCTTGCCTCCGCCTTCCAGCAAAATCGACCCTATTACCAGCTCGCCAAGCTTTCTCATCGCTTCCGGCAAATCAACCTGCTCTCCGGAGCCTGCCCGAATGAGCTCGACGCCAGCAGCCAGCAGCTCCTGCGCCTTGGCGTCATCCGCCTGCTCAGTCGCAATGACGATCGTTCTTGCTGTCCGATCCGTGACCACGCGCGCGGTGAGCGGCAGCTTCAGGCTGCTGTCGATGACAATCCGCGCCGGATGCAGCGCCGGTACGTCTGCTCTTGTCGTGAGCTGCGGATCGTCTGCCAGAACGGTGCTGATACCGACCATGATACCCATATGCTGATGGCGCAGCGTATGCACCTGCTCCCTTGCAGCACTGCCCGTTACCCATCTGCTGTCGCCGGTGCGGGAAGCAATTTTGCCATCGAGCGTGCTCGCTGTCTTAAGGGTGACAAACGGCAGCTTCGTCGTAATGTATTTATTAAATTTTTCATTCATTTGGTTGGAACGTTCCCCTAGAAGGCCCACCTCAACCTCAATGCCGCATTCCTTCAGCCGTTCAAGCCCCCGCCCAGCTACCTGTGGGTTCGGATCGGTCGTTGCAACGACTACCCTTGCCACCTTGGCATCAATAAGCCGCTCGCAGCAAGGCGGCGTCTTGCCAAAATGGCTGCACGGCTCCAGCGTTACATACGCGGTAGCGCCTTCCGCTTCTTCGCCCGCCATTTGCAGCGCATGCACCTCAGCATGCCCGGTTCCCCGCTTGAGATGCGTACCAATGCCGATAATTCGGCCTTCCTTTACAACGACGCAGCCGACGATTGGATTAATATCCGTCTGTCCAGCCGCCTTCTCTGCCATATCCAGTGCTAAGCTCATATAATAACTGTCATTCAAAATATCCATGAACGCAAAAAACCTCCATTAGCAACATAGCCAACGGAGATGAGAGTATATCTTAGAGACCCGCTTTCAAGTACACAAATAATCGATTTTAACAGACCTAATTGCCCAGCGAAAAAAGTGCAAGCAAATAAGCATGAAATCACGCCTTGAAAGTGTCTCCTTCTCCCATCCAGACTGTACTGTCGGTCCCGGAATTGCACCAGGTCAGCCGTACACAATCCGTTCATGCGCTCACACGCTCTGAATTCATTGTATACGGGTCACGGACTGACAGGCAGCACATCTGTCGCTTCAACATCCCAAGCGCTTAGACAGCCTCCTGATCACCGCCGGTTGGGATTTTCACCCGACCCCGAAGGAAAGCCACTGTATTATTTTTGTCTATACGTTTCGCCAAACGATGGCTTTTAAATAGAAAGAACGCCGTCAGGCGTTTTTTCTTATGGTCACTTACTTTTAAAATGTAACTCTGATGAAATGTTACCACCGCAAAATTGAAAAAGCAAGAGTTTTCGATTCTGATTCTCAATTAGCAGTCATGATGTTCAAGCCTGTTATAAAAAAGGCCGCTTGTTCCCCCGACCAATCGGAAAAACAAGCGGCCTTCCCAAAACGATTAAACCGTTACAATTTCAACTTTTTCCATTTTTTCGCCTTGGCGGAACGTGTCAACATGCTCCATGCCTTTAGCTACTTTGCCAAATACAGTGTGTCCGCCATCCAGATGCGGCTGTGGAGCATAGCCGATGTAGAATTGGCTTCCGCCTGTGTTGCGTCCAGCATGTGCCATTGCAAGGGAACCGCGCTCATGCTTGTTTGGGTTGATCTCACAGTTGATCGTGTAGCCAGGACCGCCTGTACCATTTCCAGTAGGACAACCGCCTTGAGCAACGAAGCCCGGGATTACGCGGTGGAAAGTCAAACCATTATAAAAACCATCGTTTGCAAGCTTCTCAAAGTTTGCAACTGTGTTAGGCGCATCTTGATCAAAAAGGTCAATAATAACCTCTGCTCCGTTTGCCATTGTAATTTTCGCTTGTTTTGCCATCTATTAAACATCTACCTTTCTATATCCGAATAAGACTACGTTACCAAATTTAACCCTTATTTCGCAAGGGCTGTTTTGCGAAGTCTTGCCGGAAGCAAGTCATTGCCGACAATATTGTCCAAAGATTCGCGCTGAACGACGAGATCAGACACGCCGTCTTTTACGAATACGACAGCTGGACGGCGGAAACGGTTGTAGTTGCTCGCCATCGAATAATTATAAGCGCCTGTGCAAAATACTGCAAGCAGATCGCCGCTGTTTGCTTTCGGCAATTCCAAATCAATAATGAGCTTGTCGCCGCTTTCGCAGGCTTTGCCCGCTACGGTAACCGTCTCTTCGCTTGCCTCGTTCGCACGATTTGCAAGCACCGCTTCATAAACGGATTGATAAAGCGCCGGACGCGGGTTATCCATCATGCCGCCATCTACAGCGATATATTTGCGCACGCCTGGAATTTCCTTGCTAGTTCCAACTGTATAAAGCGTTGTGCCTGCATCGCCAACGATGCTGCGGCCCGGCTCAACCCAAATTTCAGGAAGCGGGAATTCCGCTGCAGTAAAGCTGGAAATGAGCGTATCCGTAATCGCTGCAACGTATTGAGCAACTGGAAGCGGGGAATCTCCATCTACATAACGGATGCCGAAGCCGCCGCCAAGATTGATCACCTGGAACGTCAAGCCAAGGTCTTGGCGAATTTCAATTGCAAACGCCGACATTTTCTCAACAGCCATCTTAAAGCCGTCTACTTCAAAAATTTGCGAGCCGATGTGGGAATGAACGCCAAGCACATCCAGATTGGACAGCTCCATCGCTTCCTTAATCGCCAGTTTAGCCGCGCCATTCGTCAAGTCGAAGCCGAACTTGGAATCTTGTTGGCCCGTGGAAATATAGTCATGCGTATGCGCCTCAACACCCGGCGTAATCCGCAGCAAAATTTTAACCGTCAAGCCTTTGTCCTTCGCCAGCGCATTAAGCACTTTAAGCTCAGTAGAATTGTCTACTACGAAGCAGCCGATGCCTGCATCCAGCGCCATATTAATTTCATCCGGCGATTTATTGTTGCCGTGGAAGTGAATGCGCGCTGCTGGGAAGCCCGCTTTCAGCGCCGTGTGCAGCTCTCCGTCGGAAACGACGTCAAGCGACAGGTTTTCCTGCTCGGCAAGCGCACACATTGCCATTGTGCTGAATGCTTTGCTTGCATAGGCCACTTGAAATTGCAGGCCAGATTTTTGAAAAGCGGTCACATATTCATTCGCGCGCTTTCGCACTAGCGCCTCATCGACAATATATAGCGGCGTACCATATTCTTTCGCCAGCTCCGTTACATCACAGCCGCCGATTTCCAAATGCCCCTGAGCATTAACTTTGCTCGTTCCATGCAAGTACATTGTTATTATTCCTCCATACGTGAATAGATTCGATTTACACCAATAGCAACAGTATATCGCAATCTACCCGCAAGCGTAATGGATAATTTAACAAGTCATTTGCATTATTTACGGCTTTACTCCGTTTCGGGCATTTTATCGAGTTGCTGGGGCCGCAGCAGATTGGGCCGCTTGCGATTTTGCAGCACGGGCGTCCGGAAAATGATATTCATCATCGCCCGGAAATCAAACGGAATGAACGGCCACATGTAGGGACGATTGAACGAACGCTCCATGCACAAAAACAGCAGGATAACCGTCGTCCCAACAATGAAGCCCGGCACCTGAAAGGCAGCAACAAGCGTAATGAGCACAAGCCTGACAATGCGGTTCGCCAGCCCCAGTTCATAGCTCGGCGTCGCAAACATCCCAATAGCCGCAACCGACATATACAAAATGACCTCATTGACGAAAATGCCCGTCTGGACCGCAATATCGCCAATGAGAATAGCCGATACGAGCGACATTGCCGTCGCCAGCGAAGTTGGCGTATGCACCGAGGCGAGCCGCAGCAGATCGACACCTACCTCCGCCAGTAGAAATTGTACGAGCAGCGGCAGCTTGCCTGTTTTCGATGGCCCGAGAAACTCCAGCGCCTGCGGCTTCAGCTCCGGATGGATAACGAACAGCAGCCAGAGCGGCAGCAGAAAAAGCGAGGCGAATATGCCAATAAACCGTACCCAGCGCAGATAGGTGCCGATAAACGGCGTCTGGCGATTTTCCTCAACATGCTGGATAAGATCGAAATACGTCGTCGGCAAAATCATGACGCTGGGCGATGTGTCCACGAAGACGACAACCGCTCCTTCCAGCAAATGCGAGGCCACAACATCCGGACGCTCCGAATAACGGACGAGCGGGAATGGGCTCCAGCCCCGTTTAACGGTCGCCTCCTCCAGTTGCTTGTCGGCAAGCGGAATGCCGTCTACCTTGACCAGCGAAATTTTTTCCTTAACGGATTTAAGCAATTCCTTATCTACCAAATCATTAATGTAAGCGATACATACATCGGTCTGTGTGCGCTCGCCAATCTGCACCAGCTCGTAACGAAGCTGCGGATCACGCAGCCTGCGCCTTACAAGCGAAATATTCATCATCAACGTTTCGACGAAGCCGTCGCGACTGCCTCTGACGACCCGTTCCAGGCTTGGCTCATCTGGCGAACGTGCCGGGAAGTTTTTGGCGTCAATAAGCAGCGCCGTCGCTTCCTTGTCGATGAACAGCGCCGTTCCGCCAGAGAGAATGCCCGTCAGCAGCTTATTCCAATCCTGCTCGGACTTGACCTGAGATGCTGGCACATACATATCGAGAAAGGCATGCAGCGCATCGGATGATAAATCATCCGGCTGCAAGTAGGTCAGCCGCTTCAGCACTTCTGTTTGCAGCGTATCCTTTGCGAGGCCGTTCATAAACACGAGGGCGACTCGCCGCTCGCCGAATATCATTTCCCGAACAACAACATCGAAGCTGCTGCCGTAGCCAAGCTCATTTTTCAGCCGCTCCAATACATCATCCAAATCCGAAGGAATCCGCTCCTCGCGACCATCCTGCCCTTGCTCTTTGCCTTGCGACTTCCCTCGTCCCTGCGTTTGCCGCTGTCCCTGCCTGCTTCCTTGTGCTTTGGGACGGGCATGCAGCGGCTGATCGTGGCCATGCTGCCCTTCCTCCCTATTTTGCTGGTGGTCGCTTCTACTCTCCACATGCGGATTCTCCTTCTCCCCGCCAGCAAGCTGCTTGGCATGAATAAACCCCTTCACCTGCCGCCAGCCTCGCTCTCTTTTACCGGAAGAATGCTTCTCCCTGCCCGCTTCGGTGTCCGGCTCATTTCCCAGCTTCATCATGCCAGGAATGCTCGCCTGCCTGTAATCTTGCCCCGGTACATTGTGCTGCTCTTGATCCTTATCCATCTTCTTCCTTCACCTCAGTTCTCCAGCATAGCCCTGCTCATTCTCTACCATTTCCCTACCATTGATACCAAAGCCAGTCCAGCAGCGACCCGAGCGTCTTGCCAAGCACCATCGCCATCACAAGGCCAACTAAATAGTCCGACAGATGGATGCGTTTGGCGAGGATGGGAAACACATTCAGCACTTCCGTCAGCGCCGCCGCAAGCAAGCCGACGAAAATGCCATTGAGCAGCCCGACAGCAATCTGTGACGTAATGCCCGCAAGCGAAAGCTTCCAATCGAAAAAATCTGCGAATGTCCAATAAACCGCACCGCTTATTACCGCCGTTTCAAACCAAATGGACAGGCTGTAAGCATAGGCAATTTGGGCTAATCGCGGAATAAGATCCAGCACTGTTAGCAGCGCCACCAGTCCGCTGCCTACCGCAAGCCCTCCCGACAAGCCCAGCATGACAATAAACGCATGAATCGGCCAATCAAGCATCGTCCTCACTCCGAGCGGTTTGGCGATCATTTTTTTTACGCATCTCGTCGGCGATAACATAGGCGTTCACATTTTCCTGGTAGGTGAACAGCTCTACTTCTAGCGGATTCGGCTCTTCATTGAATTTTTTTCGGAACAGATGGTTGAAAAACAGCACCATGCCAAGCCCAATGCCGAAGGAATATGGAATTTGAAACCAAAGCGGATGTTCATTATGCTCTCCGGTAATCAGCTCGACGATCCGAATATGGACCTCCTTCATACTGACATCCGTATGGAAGTTCATAATCGCCAGACCTGCGCCGAAAAAAAGCAGCAGCCATGAAAAAATAAGCAGCGGAATGCGCGGCTTTGGCGGCTTATCCGCAATCATAACCAGTACCTGCGGATCGCCATAGGCTTCAATAGACAGACCAGGCTCCAGCTCGCGCAGCCGGCTGACAATTTGCAGCAAATCGATGACGACGCGGTTGCCGTCCGGCTTGCTGTGACGATATAGAACGAGCTGGCCGAGGCGCTGTTCCTGCTCTTCGGACTCACCAAGCAGCCTCGCCGCCTGCCCGAGCGTCACTTCCTTCTCGGGACGTATCCCAATCCGCTTGCGTAAACGCAAATAGAGAGGCTGCCGCTGCGTCGTATCCATCCGTCATCAGTCCTTTATCTGTACTTTGGGTTCGTTTCCCTTTTAGTATGAGAAAAACAGGAATCAGATAGTCACGCCGCAGCAGGTAAAAACAAGAAAAAAAGGGCTGTCCCAAAAGTAGTTTTTTATCTACCTTGTGATGCCCTTACCGCTTCGAATTTTGAATGATATAAAAAAAGCGCGAGTTTCGGGGCTAAACTAGCCCCAGAACTTGCGCTTTTGCTTCAGTGTTGCCCACTTGAGCAAATTGTGGGCAGCGAAAGCCACCCAACCTCAAGACTCACTTTTGGCAAACCACGAAGCAGAAAACGCCGGAATCCCCGGTTACTTTTCAGTTGCCCAAAGACACTTTTGGGTTCAATCATACGACGAACCGAAAGGTGGTACCCTTCTTCGCTTTGAAGCAGTTGTATTGCACGGGTCGCAGCGTGCGCGGGCAGAGCTCGGACCTCGGGCTTACGGAAACGCCTTATTAATGTAGCGCGCGATTCGGGTGCTCATCTGCGACCCCGATGTGGGGCGGTTTTCCGGGCAAACGCTGAGTTCGTGGGGGCTGTCAGAGGGCTATGATTTTGTGGATCTCGACGGACGGAGACCTCCTTGGGGACAGTACCTTCGGATTCAAGAATGTCAGCATCAACGAACCGTTTTTCCAAGGGCATTTCCCAGGATTTCCGGTGATGCCGGGGGTGCTGATCGTCGAGGCGATGGCACAGGTTCGAGGCGTCGCGATGTTGAGCGTGCCGGACTTTAAAGGCAAGATTGCCTTCCTGGCCGGGATTGACGGTGCTCGCTTCCGCCGCCAAGTCGTTCCGGGCGACCAACTGCGCATCGAAGTCTCGATCACGAAACTCAAAGGCGTCATGGGCAAAGAACAGGCCGTTGCTTATGTCGACGGCGAGCTGGCCGCTGAAGCGGAACTGACCTTCGCGATCAAAAAAGACTAATTTGGAAGACAGAAAAAAAGGGATTCTCACGACCCGCGTGAGAATCCCTTTTTGGCGTTATGAAGTGGTGCCGACGAGACTGCGATGCTCATGGGCAAACGTTTCAAGGAACGTCGGGTCCAGGCCAAATGCGGAGTAGAGCTCTTGGCTGAAGGCAAGGATCGATGCAGCTGCTTTTGGTTCCGAGAGCAGCATCATGTGGTTGGACGAGTCAATGTCGAATAGGTGGAAATCGTCGATCTGACGTTCAAATTCGGACCAATAATCCCCTTGGTCGAATACGGGGCTCGTCTTGACTTTGAAGTACGGTTCCAGTGCCCCGAGGAACGAGCCGCTTTTGTTGCGGAAGAAATAGGCGCTGACCTCTTGCGGATAGCTCAACGGCAAGATGGTAAATCCGCTGCGGTCGATCGCTTCCTGCACGTCAGAACTACTCTGAATCATGGTGTTCAGGTAGTCTTCCGTGCGCTTGTAGCCGCGCTCGCGGGCCAGGGTCAGCAGCTGCTTGGAATATTCCTCATCCGAGAGTGTCGGGTCCAGATCATCACGGTGAATCAATGTGGTCGGAATCTTCTCCGGCTCGTGCTGAATCTCGGTGAGCAGGGACATGTTGACCGACTGCAGGATCGCGGTTTTTCTATTGAACATCGCTTCCGGTAAAATGGTCTTGGTATAGATTTTGTCCGAATACAAGGTGTCGAGGAACATGATGGAGTTCACCTTTTGCCCCAATTCCTGCAATTGACGGGCCACTTCGTAGGCGAGAAGGCCGCCGAGCGAATAGCCGCCAAAGTCATACGGCCCTTCCGGCTGCACGCTCTGAATGATGTGCACGTAATACGCGGCCATCGCGTAGATGCCTCGGATCGGGATGCGGTTGCTCATCCAACCACGCGCTTTGATGCCGTAGAAGGGTCGGTTGCTCACTTTGGCGATCATCGAGTAGATGCCGACGCCGCCTGCCGTCCCGTGCATCCAGAAGATCGGACGACCTTCCGTCGCTTGGTTCAGCAGGACGAGTTCCGGGAACTGCTGCAAGCTGGTCTGCACGGGCTTGTGGGCCAGTGGTGCTGCGAGCGGTGCTTGCGGCGGTGCGGGAGTCTGGCTCACGATCTCCGCTTTCGGTTTCGCCTTGGTCGCCCCATTGGGGACCAGCTCTCGAATCAGGTCTTCCATCGATCGGCACTCGCTCAGTTTGACGAAGGAGAAGGAAGGGTCGATCTGCGTTTGTATCTGCTGCAGCAGCTGCATGAACAGAATCGAGTCAAACCCGTAGTGGTCGAGCGGCTTGTTCACCTTCAGCTCCGCAGGCATGAGGCCCACCAGTTCGGAGATGATGCCGATGACTCGCTCCTGCAGATCCTCCGCGATGTTGAGGTCCTGTTCCTCGCAGACGGGAACCGCCTCGGAAGCAGAAGCAGCAGCGACTGCTGGCAGGCTCTGCGTTGCCAGCTCTCGTCTTGCGATTGTCGGAGCGGTCAGCCAGCAGCGGCGGCGCTCAAACGGATAGGTCGGCAAGGAGATGCTACGGGCGGATGCGACGCCTTGCAGCGCTTCCCAAGGAATCTTGCCGCCTTTCGCCCAGTAGAGGGCTAATTTTCCAAGATTGCCCTCTGCCAGCAAGACTCGAAGAACGGTCTCTCCGGTGATCACGGCCAGAAGATCGAGGATCTCGGAATGAGACTCGTTCAGATCGCCGTGATAGAGCGTGATGGGCGCGTCGCCTTTTTTCAAATAGCCTCGCAGACCTTGCATCAGTTCGTCGCGGCTTTGTACCACCATCGCAAGCCGCGCCTCCATCTCGTCACGACCGACTTGCAGCGTGTGCGCGATGTCAGGCAGCTTCAAGCTCTCGTCGGCTTCGAGGAACGCGAGCAGTTGTGCGGCAACGTCGTCCAGACGCTCGCGATTCTTCGCGGAGAGGACGATGATCTGCGGTGCTTCCGTCGGTTCGTGATCGACCGCCTCTTGCTGCGCCGGGATGTATTCTTCGACCACAAGATGCGCGTTCGTGCCGCTGATGCCGGTCGTACTGACTGCACCGAGGCGCGGGCGCTCATCGGCTGTGGTCCACGATCTATTCTTGGTATGAATCACGAACGGGCTGTCTGTCAGGTTGATGTAGTCGTTGCTTGACTCATAGTTGTGCAGAGCCGGAATCGTCCGCTCTTTCATCGCCATCAGCATGGAGATCAAGCTGACGACGCCGGATGCGGCGAACGTATGCCCGATCAACGGCTTGATCGAGCCGAGCGTGCAGTATTGCGTCCGGTCGGTGTGTCGGCGGAAGGCGTTGGTGAGCGCCTGCACCTCGATGGGGTCTCCCAATCTGGAACCGACGCTGTGGGAGAGTACATACTGGATGTCGGCCGGGTTGATGCCGAAGCGCTTATAGACTTGATGAAGCAGGTCTGCTTGGCTCGCAGGGCTCGGCGCGGTGATGCCGTTGGTCTGGCCGTCGTAGTTGACGGCGCTGCCCTTGATGCAGCCGTAGATCTGATCGCCATCCTCCAACGCTTTGCTCAGCGGCTTGAGCACGACGACAGCTACCGCTTCGCTCGGCACCAGGCCATTTGCACGCCCGTCGAACACAAAGCAGGTGCCATCCGGGGAGAGCATGTCGAGCTTGCCCATGCCGTTGTGAATCACCGGCGAGATCAACAGGCTGACACCGCCGGCCAGCGCCATGTCGCATTCGCCTTGGCGCAGGGCTTGGCAGGCTTGGTGAATCGCGACGAGACCGGACGAGCAGGCGGCGGTGATCGCCATGTTCGGGCCCTTGAGGTTGAGCGCATAGGAGATGCGGGCCGCGAGCGTGGCGTTTTGGTTGCTGTTCAGCGGACTGTCCTCTCCGGCCAAGAACCCGTACTCTCCCTCTTCCACCCCGACATAGACGCCGCATGCGGTTCCACGAATGCGCTCGCCCATATAGCCGGCATCTTCCAGCGCATGCCATGCTTCCTGCAGGAACAGGCGCTGTTTCGGATCGATATACTCCGCTTCTTTGGGCGAGATCTTAAAGAACAAGGGATCGAAGCAGTCGACGTCCGAGACAAATCCGCCCCATTTGCCCATGCCCTTCTCTTCCCGCCAGTCCCAGCGGTCAGACAGGACGACCGTGATCGCTTCCTTCCCGTCTCGGATGTTTTTCCACAGTTCCTGCACGTTGCTTGCCTGCGGGAATCTGCCGCTGATCCCGACAATGGCAATCGGCTCCTGCGCACTGCGCACCGCTCCTCCGGCCGCGAATCGCACCTTGCCGGTCTTTTTGCGCGAAGGGTGCTTGGACGGGGTGCTGACGATTGGAGCGACAGGTGCTGCCCCGATCGCCGGTGCGGATGCAGCTTGCTCTTGGTAGAAGCCCCGCATTGCCTCCCCATGTGTGACCGCGTAAAACTGGGTCAGAGCTCTGATCGTGGAATGATCAAAGAACAAGGCGGGCGTCACGGCAATGCTGTAGTGTTTCGACAGGAAACCGGCAAACTCGGCCAAGCTGATCGAATCAAACCCGAAATCGGCCAAGTTCTCTTCGACGTTCAGTTTTGTGCGCGGAATCTTGAGAACAGAGCTGATCTGCTCTTTGAGATCCCACTCCACGCACTGTTCGAGCGTGAATCCTTTCATCTCCGGACGTCTTCCCTTGCCGCAAGAGGTGTTGCTGCCGGAATGCACGGGCACCGGAGTGGGCGCTGCCGACTTTTCGAGGCCTAACATGCGTTCGATGCGGCTCGGCTGGCCGACCATCACAAGATGCTGAGTGCGGTTCTGCGACAGAATGCGGTCAAAGATCGCAAGGCCCTCTTCCACTTCCAAGAAGCGTAGCCCGCTGGTCTTGAAGTAGGCTTCCGTGTTTTCTTTCTTCTCAAAATGCATGCCCCCGGCTTTCCAAAGCGGCCAGTTGATGACGAATGTTGTCCCGTTGCGCAGCTCGCCATAGGCCATTTGGAAGCGGTTGGCAATCGAATAGTCGCACGAGCCGAAGTCCCCGATGATCGCCGACGAAGAGGAGAAGTAGCAGGTAAAATCAAGTTCCGGCTCCCCTTGCAGCAGTTCGTCGAGCAGAAGCGTTCCTTTGACCTTCGGGTCGAGCACTTGCTGGAACCGGCGGTCATCCTTGTCGAGAATGCTCTCGGCTCCGACGTGGCCGGCTGCGTGCAGGATGCCGTGAACACGGCCGAACTGCGACCTGGCTTCTGCAAGCCCCGCCTCCATACGCGTGCGGTCACAGACGTCCGCTTGCAGATAGAAGACGCGGCTGTCTCGTTTTTCAAGCGCTTCGATCTTCGCCTCTTTGGCAGCATCGAGCGCCGAGCGCCCGGTCAGGATCAGGTTGACCGGGTGTTTGCCAGCCAGATGCTCGGCGAACAGGTAGCCCAGACCGCCCAGACCGCCAGTGATCAGGTAAGTGCCTCCCGATTTCAGCAAGGTGGAAGAGCCCGCTTGGATGCGGGTCGGCTGTACCTTGCAGACGTGGCGCTTGCCGTTTTGGTAGAGGACGCTTTCGATTTTGGAAGCATTAAGCTCGTCCAGAAGGAGATGCATGTTCTCCTGCAAGGAAACGGCCCCGGCTTCTTGCATCATGACAGCCGCTCGGGTATCCGGGAGCACCAAGCCCAAGGAGCGCTCAAAGCCGATCCATGATTCAAGGTACGCACGCTCGGTCGCATTTCGGTGCTGGCCGACGAGCATCAGGCTCTTGACTTTAAGCTTCGTCGTCGCAAGGGCTTGTACGATGTCGAGGATCGGTTTCGTGTCCTCCAAGAGCGAAGCGTCTTCCAGCGGCCAGAGGTAGAGCAAGGCATCGACTTCCCCCTGTTGTTCTTGGACGCTGCGGAGCGCCTGCTGGCAGGATGTCCCTTGCGCGACGAAAAGGACCTGCGTCTGCGGGCTTCGCGCCTGTACCGCTTCCACGACCGCACGCTGAGCCTCCGCATTTGAGAGGAAGCAGAGCAGCGTGTTCAAGTTGGACGGCGTGTGGTTGTTTCGAGCTTGTTCTTGCCAGATCTCCTCAAAGGTCATCAAGGCAAACGGCTCGGCGGATAGAGAGACCGCTTGCGGGCGGTTCTTTTGCGTTTGCAGACCGCTGATTTGCAGACAGACCTTGCCTTGTTCGTCGCAGAACGTGAAGTTGCCGTCGTCTGCCACAACCCACATGGAGGCGGGGCAAGGGGCATAGATCGCGACCTCTTGCAAGGTGGCGGGCACACTCCCTTGCAGCACGGCATCCAGCAAGTGTGGATGGAGCAGAAACTGCGAAGGCACCATCGGCAGCGTGACGCGCGCGCCCCGCTCCTGCAAGGTGGACGCATCGAGGAGTGGCGCTTCGTCCTCTGTCAGCAAGGCGCTTCCTGATGCGTGCAGCTCTTCCTCGTCATTGTAGATCTCAAAGGAGATCTCTCCATTAGCGGCCAGGTACAGTGCGATGTGCACCTGCGACCCGTCAGCACCCACTGCGAGCGGCGACTCCCAGACGATATTTTGCAAGCGAAGGCGGGTGCGACCTTCCTTTAGAGCGCCGGACGCCTGTTCCACAGCCGCGCGCGCCATCTCCAACAGGGCGAATTCCGGCACCATCCGATCGCGAAGGAAGGTCTCCTCGCCGGCGAAGACGGTGCTGTAGCGCATTTCGTTCAGGTCTGACGTGTTGCGATGGAGCAGCGGATGCAGGGCGTTGACGGCAGATTTTGCCTGATTGCCGAAGCCTGTCTGCACGATTTCAAACGCAGGCAGCGGGTAGCGCTCTCGCGCAAACGAATAGGTCGGCAGTCCGGTCAGTCGCTTGACCGTCCCCGCCGAGTAGAGCCCTTCCCAGTCGATCCGGTTGCCGTTGACCCACAGTTCTGCAACCGTCTTGAGCTTGCAGTTGTGAAGCAGGCTCAGGAGGAACGCTTGTCCCTCTTCGGTGTCGGCCAGATTGATCCCGTTGACGCTGCCGTTCTTGCCGACGGTGCCCACGAAGATTTCTCCAGACTTGCCGGCCCCTGCTAGGTAGCGTTCGAGCTGGCCGATCAGTTGGTCCCGGTCTTTGACAACGATGGCAAGCCGTTGTGCCATGCTCTCTCTCGCCACTTGATAGGTGTACAGGAAGTCGGAAAGCGAGACGTCCGGGTGAGAGCGGAGGTAGCGGAGCGCGGCATCGGCATTGGCTTGCAGCGATTCTACACTTTGGGCCGACAGCACGAACAGACCTGGCATCGCTTCGTTGATCGGCGTTGCAACCGCACGCGACGAATTGGAATAGTCTTCGATCACCATATGGGCATTCGTGCCGCTGTAGCCGAACGAGTTTACGGCAGCCAGGCGCTTGCCATTTCGATTTGGCGTCCACTCGCGACGAGCTGTGTTGACATAGACCGGGCTGTTGGCAAAGTCGATGTGCTTGTTGCCCTGTGCATACTGGATGGAGGGCGGCATCTCTCCATGCTTCATGCTCATCAAGACTTTGATCACGCCCAGCACGCCTGCTGCAGCCGTCGTGTGACCAATGTTCGCCTTGAGCGAACCGATTCCGCAGAAGCCTTTCTGAGTCGTGAACTTGCGGAAGGTGTTGTTAAGGGCGTGAATCTCGATCGGATCGCCAAGCTTGGTGCCCGTGCCATGCGCTTCGATGTATTGAATGTCTTCCACGTCGATCTCGTACTTGCGGTAGATCGATTCTTGCAGTTGGCTCTGCGCGAGGAAGCTCGGCGCGGTGATGCCGGAGGTCTGGCCGTCTTGGTTGGTGCCGCTGCCTCGGATGATGCCGTAGATGTGGTCGTTGTCCCGCTCGGCATCGCAGAGGCGCTTGAGAATCAAGACCCCGACGCCGTCGCCTACAACGATGCCGTTCGCTCCATCGTCAAACGGACGGCACTCTCCATTAGGAGACAGCATCCCGGCGTTGTGCATGGAGATGAACGAGCCCGGATGGCTGTAGACCGTGATTCCGCCTGCGATGGCGAGGTTGATCTCCCCGCTCTTCAACTGCTGGCAGGCCAGGTCGATCGCCACCATCGAAGAGGAGCAGGCCGTGTTCACCGCCAGCGCCGGCCCTTTCAGATCCAGATAGTACGCCATGCGAGCCGCGAGGATGCTGATGTCATATCCGAGCATGGAATAATGGGAAAAATCTTGAGCGAGCGCCGAGGAACCGGCGGTGCCGATGAAGGTGCCGACGGGCTGCCCGCGCAGCTGCGTCGGGGTGTAGCCGGCATCTTCTAAAGACTTGTATGCTTCTTCCAGCAAAATACGCTGGGTGACATCCATCTTCTCAGCTTCGATGGCCGAGATGTTAAAAAAGAGCGGGTCGAAGCGGTCGATGTCGTCCATCTTGCCATAGTTGATCGGAAACGGATTGGACGAATGATCTTGGATGTATTCCAGCCGTTTCGGATCGCTCACTTCGCTGATGCATTTTTTCCCGTCGCGAATCAGGTTCCAGAATTCTTCTTGATCGTTCGCCCCGGCACTCCGGACGGAGAGACCGATGATGACGATCTCATCGGTCTCGACCCGTGCTTCGCGAGCGGGCGGAGTGGGTGTCGGTGCTGGTGCTGGTGCTGGTTTCGGCGTTGGTACCGATACCGTCGGCTGTGCTTGTTTTGCAGGTTGTCCGAGGGTATGGAACTGCTTTTCCATGTAGACTGCCAGAGACTCAAGGTCTGCACATTCAAATACGATGCTGGTCGGCAGGTTTAGGTTGAACCGGACGTTGATCGCTTCGAGCAGTTCAACCGCATTGAGCGATCCGATCCCCAGTTCCTTGAAGGTATCCGCTTGCTCCAGTTCGGTGCGTTCCAAACCCAAGGTCTGTTCGAAGATCTCGAACAAGATCTCTTTGATCTCAGTTCTGGTCATCCCGTAACTCATGCTCCCTCACTCCTTTAGATTTGTTGCAACATGTTGCGCCGAGCTTCCAGATACGGCGTCCTGTTGGACATCTGCTTTGCGTTGTGCTCTCGCAGTTCTGTCGGGCTGAGAGCTGAATTTTTGATGATGACGAACAGACAGTAGCTGATCCAGCCTTTCTCAAGCGCGATCGAGCTATTGGCAAAGTTCCGAATGGAATTTTGTACGACTTCCGGAAGACCTTTCGTATTCTCCGCGTGCTCAGGATCATGAAGAGAGTTGGCGACCTGCTTGGAGACGTCAATCACTTCGTCAAGAACGAGGTGATGCTCCGCCAGCAGGTCGATCCAGCCATGTACAGTCGGGATGTAGATGTCGATGCTCGGATCGGCAATGGCTCCGCACAGGTTCGCGATGAAGTCCATCATCAGCACCTGCCCCCCTTCGTTGAGCGCCGAGGACATGTTTTGGAACAGCCCCTGCTTGCCAGGGATGTGGCAGCTGACTTCGATTCCGATCATCATGTCATAGCGACCTGGGAATCGGTCTTTGGAGCTGTCTCCATGGAAGATGGCAGCTTGTGTGCCCAAGTTCAGTTCTTGAATTCTCCGGTTGCCAAGGTCCGCCTGCGCCTCCGTGATCGTAAAGCCCTGCGTTTTCAGATGCGGGTAACGCTTGGCCAACTGAATCACGTCTGTCCCATGACCGCATCCAATGTCGAGCAGAGCCTGCGCGCGCTGGAAATCGCCTCGGCTGAACAGCACGCGGCGCATCTCGATCTGCTTGCTGCGCACCATCTCAAGTTCGGCTGGATATTGTTCCGGGTTCAGGTACACGCGGCTGATCGAGAAGCCAGGAATTTTTTCCTCAAACGGGCAGAAGGTCAGATACTCTTCTTGGAAGCCGGAGTCTCCGCTTTCGACGACGCGCGTATAGAACTCGGCCGCCTTGTTGGAGATGGCAAATTCCTTTTCTTGCGGTTTCGGCCCCTCCACCCAGCATCTACGCTTCACAAATGGATAGGTCGGCAGCGAGACGCGCTGCACGTTCTTGTCGTCATGTAGTCGCTGCCACGGCACTTTGCTGCCGGAGAGCCAGAGGGCGGCCAGCTGCTCAAGATTGCGCTCTTGCAGCGCGGTTTCCACAAGGGCTCTGGCTTGGTGGCGATCTGGTGCAGGACGTGTCTCGTCCACAACAGACGAGGAGATGTATTCCTGCAAGCGCTGCAGTAGTTCTTCTTTGGAAGAGACGATGAAGGCTGCGCGCTTTTTCATCGGCTCGCGACCGACTTGCAGCGTGTAGGCGATCTGGGCGAGCGTCAGGGATCGGCCCGCTTCGCTCGCGAGATGCTCGGTCAGACGAGCCGCCATTTGCTGCAGGCGGTCGTGGTTTCGGGCCGAGAGGATCACCAGTTGCTGTGCTGCGCCCAGTCGTTCTACCTGCACGGCCATCGCGGTCGGAATGTATTCTTCGATCACAGCATGGGCATTCGTGCCGCTGATCCCTGTCGTGCTGATCGCGCCGACTCGCGGGCGGCCTTCCTGCGTCGTCCACGCTCGGTTCTCAGTGCTGACGACGAACGGACTCTCCTCAAATCGGATGTACTCGTTGCTTGATTCGAATCCGTGCAAGCCCAACAGGGTGCGTTCGCGCATCGCCATCAGCATGCTGATCAGGCTGACGATGCCCGATGCGGCAAACGTGTGCCCGATGAGCGGCTTGGTCGAGGAGAGCGCACAGTTCTGCGTTTGAGAGCCAGGCTTGCGAAAGGCGCTGGTCAGCGCTTGGATCTCCATCGGATCTCCTAGCTTCGACCCAGTGCTGTGCGACATGACGAACTGGATGTCAGACGAATCGATTCCATAACGGTCATACACGCTGCGGATCAGATCGGCTTGAGCGTCCGGGTTCGGCGATGTGATACCATTCGATTGGCCGTTGTAGTTGACTCCGGTCGCTGTGATGCAGCCGTAGATCTGGTCGCGATCGGCGATCGCTTTGGACAGAGGCTTGAGCACGACGACGGCAACGGCTTCGCTCGGCACCAACCCGTTCGCACGCGAATCAAACACATACGAGTGTCCGTCCGGGGACAGCATGTCGATCTTGCTCATCCCTTGGTAGATCATCGGGGAGATCAAAAGATTGACCCCGCCGGCCAGCGCCACGTCGCAGTCCCCTGCGCGCAAGGCTTGGCAGGCTTGATGGAGCGCAACCAGCCCGGAGGAGCAAGCGGCGGTCAACGCCATATTCGGCCCCTTCAAGTCGAGGGCGTAGGCGATGCGGGCGGCCAACGTCGCATTTTGATTGCCGTTGAGCGGGCCGCCATCCCCTGTCAGGAACCCGTATTCACCCTCTTCGACACCGACGTAGACGCCGCACAACTTGCCGCGAATCTGATCGCCCATGTAGCCGGCATCTTCGAGCGCATGCCATGCTTCCTCCAAGAACAGGCGTTGTTTCGGGTCCATGTACTCTGCTTCTCTCGGCGAGATCTCGAAGAACAGCGGATCGAAGCAGTCGACGTCTTTTACGAATCCGCCCCATTTGGACGTGATTTTGCCTTTTTCATAGTCACTTTGCCAGTCCCAGCGATCCAAAGGAATCACGGTGATCGCGTTCTTGCCCGTTTTGAGATTCTGCCAGAAGTCCTGCACACTGTCCGCTTGCGGGAAGCGTCCGCTCATCCCGATCACGGCGATCGGTTCGTGAACGCTGGACGTCGGCGGCGGCACGAGAGTCTCTTTTGTCACCGCGACTTCTTGCCGGTCCGGAGCGACAACCGGAACAGGTGTCGGTTCAGGGGCTGGTTCGGCAGTCGGTTCAAGGTAGTACTGCGTCATCAACGCCTCGTGTTCGCGCAGGAAGTGCAGGGTCAATTTTTCCATCGTGGAGTGGCTGAAGAACAAGGCCGGCGTCACTTCGAGGCCGTAGTTTTTGGAAAGACGGTTGCCAAGCTCGGCCAAGCTGATCGAGTCAAACCCGAAGTCGACCAGATTTTCCTCGACATCGAGTTCGTCGCGGGAGATTTTCAGGATCTGGCTGACCTGTTCTTTGAGATCCCACTCGATGCATTGCTCAAGCGAGAATCCTTGCAACTCCGGACGCATCGCTGCACCCGACGAGACGCTGACAGTCGGCGGCGTAGTGGTTTGAACCGCTGTCGGAGCTTGTGCAGCCATTCCGAGGAAGCGTTTGACGCGGCTTGGCTGCCCGACGAGGACCAGATGCTGCACGTCGTTCTGCGAGAGGATCAGGTCAAAGAGCTCCACTCCCTCTTCCGCTTCCAAGAAGCGCTGTCCGCTCGACTTCAGGTAGTTCGCCGTGATCTCTCCTTCATCAAGACCCATTCCGCCTTCTTTCCAGAGCGGCCAGTTGATCACCAGCGTCTGGCCCGGCAACTGCTGTTCGTGACGGTGTTGCGCGTAGGCCATCTGGAAGCGGTTGCCGATCGCGTAGTCACAGGAACCGAAATCGCCCAACACGGCGGATGACGAGGAGAAGTAGCAGACAAAATCAAGGTCGGTCTCCTCAGCCAGCAATTCGTCGAGCAGCAGGGTTCCTGCGATTTTCGGGCTCAGAACCCGTTCAAACGCCTTGATGTCCTTGGCAAAAAGGCTCTCATCCCCGGACAATCCTGCTGCGTGCAGCACGCCGTGCAGAGGTCCGAAGCGATCGCGTGCACGAACCAGCCCGGCTCGCATCTGCTCTTCGTCACATACGTCCGCTTGCAGGTAGAAGACTTGGCTGCCCAGCATCTCCAGATCGCTCAGCTTGCTGCGCTTCACTTCGTCGAGCTCGGAGCGGCCGATGAGGATGAGGTTCACAGGCTGTTTTTGGGCCAGATGCTCCGCGAACAAGTAGCCGAGCGCACCGAGACCGCCGGTGATCAGGTAGGTGCCGCCTGCCCGCACCGTGCGTTGGCCCGCTTCAAGGCGGGTCGGCTGGACGGTGCAGAGGTGGCGCTTGCCTGCTTCGTACAGGACGCTTTGCGCTTGCGGGGCATGGAGTTCACGCCAGAGCAGCGGCATCCAGTCTTGAAGCGAGGAAGAGCCCGCCTGCAAGACCGCCGTCACCTTCGTGTTAGGCAGCACTAGGCCCAAAGATCTTTCAAAGCCGATCCACGATTCGAAGTAGCTTCGCTCCACTCCGTTCTCGAATTGCCCAGCCAGCAGCAGGCGTTCGGGCTTCAGACCTGAAGCGTCGAGGAACTTCAGGATGTTCACGATACTGGAGTACTCTCGAATCAGAGACTTGTCTTCAAGCGGCCACAGATACAGCATCCCGAAGACGTCTCGACGCTCCTCCTGCATGCGTTGGAAGGACTCTGGAATCGAGCTTCCCTGTGCGATGAACTCGACTTGCAGGCTCGGGCTCAGGAACTTGAGCGCCTCCCGCACCGTTTGCTGCAGTACCGGATCGGACAGGAAACAGACGAGCGTTCCAGCGTTCCGGGCTGTGACAGAAGGCAGGGATTGCTCTTGCCAGATTTCTCGGAATGTCATCAACTCGAGGGATTCCGGCTGCTTCTTGGTTTGTGCAGGTTTCGCTTGTGCAGGTTCAGCCTGCAGTCCAGTCAGGCGAACGCAGATGTTCCCTTGGGCGTCGCACAGTTCGATGTTGAGCGTGCCATCGCTTCCCTCTTGCACCCTTGCTTGCAGGTTCGTCGAGACCGGGGCGAGCACTTCAAGGTTTTCCACGACGCTCGAAGACATCAGGGTGCGTGCCGCTCCCGCCATTCCTTCCGGCACCCAGTAGCGCTGTTTGGCAAACGGATAGGTCGGCAGGCTGATGCGGCGCGGCTTGTGTTCGCCGTAGAGCTTGTTCCAGTCAAGCTCCAATCCTTTGACCCACAGGTCGACGAGCTTGACGTGCTTGCGGCGCTGAATCCATTTTTCAATCGCTTCCTGCAGCTCTTCATCGGCGAGGAAGAGCGAGAGGGTGTCTCGGTTGGCTTTGACATGGCCGCGATAGAGGGTTGGGACATCCTCTTGACCGGACACGCAGGTGCGCAACTTGGTCGTGAGGTCTTGAAGCGAGTCGACGAGCAGCGCCATGCGCGCATCATGCGCTTCTCGACCGATCTGCAAGGTGTAGGCGATGTCAGCGAGGTCCGCATCTGTGAACGGCTGCGTCTCGATCGCGTGAAGCAGGCGAGCGGCCAGCTCCTGCAACCGTTCTTCGTTCTTGGCCGACAACACGATCACGGCCGGATTCTGCGGCGTCACCTCGACAGGCGTGCGCAGCGACTCTGCCGGTACGTACTCTTCGATGATCACGTACGCGTTGGAACCGCCCGCTCCAAACGATGAGATGCCCGCGATGCGCGGCACTTCGCGAACCTGACCGCCGATCTCCACCAGCGGGCGCTTCCACTCCGCAAGCTCCTGCTGCACGACGAATGGGGTCGCGTCAAAATCGATGTTTGGGTTGAGCACCTTGGCATGCAACGATGGTGCGAGTTGACGATGCTTCATCTGCAGCAGCACCTTCGTAACGCCGGCGATGCCCGCTGCGCTCTCGCAGTGCCCGATGTTCGACTTGGCTGAGCCAATGGCACAGGATTGCAGTTTAACGTTTTTCCCTGCTTGGAAAGCCTTGGTCAAGCCGGCGATCTCAATCGGGTCGCCAAGCGAGGTGCCGGTTCCGTGCGCTTCGATGTAAGAGACCATGCTCGGGTCAAGCCCTGCCTGCCGCAGCGCCTGCTCGATCACATTCGCCTGCGCATTCGGGTTCGGAACGGTGTACCCGTTGGTTTTGCCCCCGTGGTTGATCGCGGTGGCCTTGATCACGCCGTGGATCTGATCTCCGTCTTCAATCGCCTTGGACAGAGGCTTGAGCAGTACAGCGCCCACGCCTTCGCCCGGCACGTACCCGTCGCCCCCTTCGCCAAAGCTCTCGCACCTGCCCTTGCTCGACGCGAACTTGCCTTGGCCGAGCAGCAGGTACTTGTTCGGGTGAATCGAGACGTTGACACCGCCGGCGATCGCCAGTTCACAGCCGCCTTGCTGCAAGCTCTGGCAAGCCAGATGAATCGACGTCAGTGAAGACGAGCACATCGTATCGACGGCAAGGCTCGGCCCGTGCAGGTTGAAGAAGTATGACACCCGGTTGGCGATTGACGAGGGGTTGCCAGATAGGGCAAGCGGTCGGCCAAGGCTCGTCTCCTGTGCGCCGTACAGCTGATACTCTTCGTACATCACGCCGACATAGACCCCGACGTTGCCGTCAAGCCCCAGCCCGTGATGTTTGGAGAGCATCTCGCGTGTATACCCCGCATCTTCCATCGCCTCGTAGACGGTCTGCAGGAACAATCGCTCCTGCGGGTCCATGATCTCCGCCTCGCGCGGGGAGATGTTGAAGAACAGCGGGTCGAATTGATCCACGCCGTCAATAAATCCGCCCCATTTACTGTTCGTCTTGCCTGGCTTGCTTTTGTCCGGGTCAAAATAGAGGCTATGATCCCAGCGTTCTTGAGGAATCTCCGTGATCGAATCCTCGCCGTTCCGCAGATTGCCCCAGAATTCCTGAAGGTTGCGCGCCCCCGGATAGCGGCCGGAGACGCCGATGATCGCGATGTCCTGTTCTTCCTTGGCCACCTTCGCAGGTTGCGTGATCGGCGCTGCATGCACAGCCGTCGAACTCGCGGCCAGCCTCGAACGTCTGCGGCTGCTGACAGCCGACGGTTCAGGAGTGGACGCGGCCACCACCGAAGCAGATTCCGAAACCCGCTCCTGCTCCCCGATGCCCAAGAGCTGCTGCAAGAGAACACGATAGGCGTCCAAGAAGTATCCGGTCAGCTCGCGGAGGTTTTGATATTCAAAGAACAGCGTTTTCGGCAAGGAGCCAAACGTCTTTTCCAGTTGGTTGGTCAGCTGCATGATCAGAATCGAATCGATGCCGTATTTCTCAAAGGGCGCATTGGCCTCAAGCCGGCTGGCTGGCATCTTCAGGACGGAAGAGAGCAACGTTTTGAAATACTCGATCGCTCTCACTTCAAACTCGCTCGAAATGAGAGTCGGCTCTTCTTCCAGCCTAGACACTGGCCCAACTGCGGCTGTCGGTGCTGTTTTTGAAAAAACGGCGCGGATGCGATCCAGATCGCCTTCGACGACAAGAATCTGGCCTTGCTCGGAAGCCATGCCCTGATACAAAGCGCGAATTCCGGTTGCCGTCTGCATCGGGATCATGCCGAGGGTCTCTCGCAACGTCTGCTCCGTCTCCTGCTCCACCTGCATCCCGCCGTCTTGCCAGAGCGGCCAGTTGATCGACAGCGTCCGGCCGGAGCGTTTGCCGTTTGCGACCCGTTCGTTTCGATACCCCGCAAAAGCATCGAGGAAGGCATTGGCCGTCGCATAGTCCGCTTGCCCAGGGTTGCCGATGGCTCCGGCCACCGAGGAGAACGTCACGAAGAAGTCGAGCGGCAGATGTTGCGTCGCATCATCGAGATGCACGGCACCGGCCACTTTGGGAGCCAGCACGTCCTGCAACTCCGCTGTCGTCTTCTTGAGGATCAAGTTGTCGCGAATCACGCCTGCGCTGTGCAGGATGCCGTGCAGAGCGCCATGCTCAGCTTGAATGCTCTCGATCAGCTGCATGACCCCCGCGAAGTCGGTCACGTCCACTTGCCTGTACACAACATTTGCGTCCAAGAACTGAAGTTCTGCCTGTTTCTCAGCGCTCAGCGGCCCCCGTCCCGTCAGGACGAGCGTCGCCCCCTTCACTTGCCGTGCGATTTCGCCAGCAAAAATGCGGCCTAGGCCCCCGGCGCCGCCTGTGAGCAGGTAGACGCCTTGGTCCTTCCACGGAATGCGCAACACCTCTTCGCCCGGCTTGACTTCGCTCCATCCTGTTCCCCAGCGTTTGCCGCCTTGGTAACGGACGTGTGCGTCGCCTGCACAGCGAGCATTTTCTCGCAAGGTCTCCGTAAGGTTGCTCGCATCTTCAACTTCGATCAGCTGCCCGACAAGGTTCGGATTCTCCAGCTGAGCGGTCTTCAGCAGTGTAGAGAGGCCGGCGAAGACCTGCCCGTCCCCTTGCGCCGGAACGACGATCTGCACGAGCGCCTTCCCTTTGCGTCTTTCTTGCAAAATCGACTTGATCGCCTCAAACGCATGTGCTGAATAGGCCTCGAAGCGTTGGGCAAGCCCTTTTCCCTCTGTCTGCAAGATCAGACTCCGCATCCCGCTCTGTTCGATCTCAGCGTCCACTTCGCAGAGCATCACCAGATGGTCCGCATACAACGTCTGCACAGCCTGTAGATTGACCGGACGCTCTGTCCAGTCCGGTCTGAGCATCAGCGTCCCCACCTCGACTCCTCGCTCGCGGTCGAGTATGCGGGAGGAATAGCCCTTCATCCGCACGCGGACGCTTCCGCTCTCGTCGCACAGGTCGAAATCGAGCTTGTGTACCTTGTCTCCTGGCTTGTTACCTTTACTGCGGCGCACGAAGGCCCACATCGAAGTGGTGCAAGGCCCGAAGATCTTCAGCTCCTCCAGCGCGAACGGCAGGGCCGGCTGGAGCGTCGTTTCGTCAGTCAGGAAGCCGATGGCCGTCTGCAAAGCCGAGTCCAGCAGGCTCGGGTGCAGGATGAACTGACGCGCGGTGCTCGCGACGGTGGCTGGCAGCGACAAGCGGGCCAAGATCATCTCCTGCCCAACATAGATGTGCTCCATCCCTTGGAAAGCCGGCCCGTACTCGAAGCCCGCTCGGCGGTACAAGTCATAGCATTCCGCCGCGCCTCGTTCGCGCTGCCCGCACTGCGCCTGCAAAGAAGCAAGGTCGAGTACGGGAGCCTCGACGTCCGACAAAGCTGGTACCGCGCGCCCTTGGCTGTGTACGATCTCGCCGTCCAAGCCGCTGTACACTTCAAATCCGATCTCGCCGTTCTCTTCCGGGAACAGCCCAATCTGCACCGACACCGCGTCTTCTTCTGCGATGATCGGACGCGCCCAGACCACATTTTTCAAAGAGATCGACGGCATGTCGGCGGCCTGCTCCAGCGCGGCGCGCGCTATTTCCAGATAGGCGACACCCGGCAGCACCTTCCGCCCTTGCACCCGATGATCGGATAGGAAAAATTCTCGCCCGGTAAACGTCGAAGAGAAGCATTGCTCTGTCAGTTTGGAGGTATTTCTGTGCAGCAGCGGGTGCAGGGCGGCTGTCAGCGTCGAAGCCTCCCCTTCCTCCATCTCCGGCACCGGCACCCAGAAGCGCTCTCTGGCAAACGGATAGGTCGGAAGATGAGCGCGGCGCGGTCTCGAATCGGCATAGAGTTCCGACCAGTCGAGCCGGACGCCCTTCACCCAAAGTTCGGCTATTTCTTGCAGAGGCTTGTTTGCAATGCCCTGCGCCTCCTCCTGCCCCGTTCCCGACTGCGCTGTCAAGAAACCGGGGAGTTTCCGCCCCTCTGCATAGGTTTCAAAATTATGACGGGCTTCGTCTCTCGAATGGGCTACAAACGCCAGCCGCACCTCTCTTGCATCGCGTCCCGTCTGCAGGGTGTACGCGATGCTCGCAAGGCTCAGGTCGCGCTCCCGTTCGAGGAAGCCCGCCATCGAGGCTGCATACGTCCGCAGCTGTTCCTCGGTCATGGCAGACAACACAAAGAGCAACGGCGCATCCGCTTCTCTTGCTGCCGAAGCCAGACTCTCTTTTTCCAAATGCTCTTCGATGACGACATGCGCGTTCGTCCCGCTGAATCCGAAGGAGCTCACCCCGGCACGGCGCGGCATCCCGGCTGGCACCTTCCATGGAATCAGGTCGGTATTAATGTAAAAAGGACTCTTCGCGAGCCGAATGTGCTCGTTCAATTGGTTAAAATGTACCGTCGGCGGCACCTGTCGATGCTTTATGGCCAGCAGCACCTTGATCACTCCCGCCACTCCGGCTGCCGTCAACAGGTGTCCGATGTTGCTTTTCACCGAACCGAGAGCGCAATAGCCGGTTTTCTCCGTGAAGTGCCGGAAGGACTCGGTCAGCGCCTCGACTTCAATCGGGTCGCCCAGCTTCGTGCCCGTCCCATGCGCTTCGATCAGGGAGATCGTCTCCGGATCGATGCCAAATCGTTCATACACGTCCTGCTCCAGCTGGATCTGCGAATTGACGCTCGGCGCGGTGATCCCGTTCGTCTTGCCGTCCTGATTGACACCCCAGCCGCGAATCACGCCATAGATCGGGTCTTCGTCCCGCACAGCATCTTCAAAGCGCTTGAGCACCAAGACGCCCACGCCCTCACCCGGCACAAAGCCGTTGGCGCGCGTATCAAACGAATAGCAGCGTCCGTCGTGCGACAACATGCCCGCCTTGCTCGTCATGATGTGCAAGGAAGGCCCGGCCGCCGCGTACACCCCGCCGCTCAATGCCAAGTCGCTCGTTCCAAGCAGCAGGCTGTTGCAGGCTTCGGCCATCGCCACCAGCGAGGAGGAGCAGGCGGTGTCGATCGCAAGGCACGGGCCTTTGAGGTTGAGCAGATACGAGATGCGAGCGCTGAGGATCGAGGAAGCCGCCCCCACCAGGCCTTGTGCGTTCAAGCCTTGATGGTTCAGCGCCTGCCCGTAGTCGTTCGTGCCGCAGCCGACGAATACGCCGGTTCGGCTGCCGGACATAGAGGACGGCGCGATGCCGGCGTCTTCGATGGCCTGCCATGCGCTCTCCAAGAACAGCCGCTGCTGCGGGTCCATCAACTCCGCTTCGGCAGGCGAGATATTGAAGAACAGCGGGTCGAACTTGTCCGCATCCTCCAGCACGCCCATCCACTTGGAGTAGGTTTTGCCCGGCGCACTCGGGTCCGGCGAATAGTGCTCGTCGAGCGACCAGCGCGTCGCCGGAATCTCGGAAATGCAGTCGCGCCCTTGTTCGAGGTTGTTCCAGAACTCGTCTGCATTCTTGGACATCGGGAATTGACCGCTCAGCCCGATGATCGCGATCGCCGCCCCTTCAAAACTCGGCACCGCTTCTGCGCCGGCTGCCGAAACGGACGTGGACTGACGGGATTCCAGATGTTCACACGCCTTGCGCATTAGCAGTTCTGCCACCGTGTTCACATGGCGCTGCTGCCAAGACTCATACGGCGTGCCTTGTACCCACCTGTTGAACGCCCCCATCGCCGGGCCGCAGAAGATCTGAAAATTATCCCGCTCTTGCTCATCCCCTCGCAGAGTCGCCTGTGCGGAATGGGCAAAATACCACTTGAAGATCAGCCCCATCTTGAAACGCGGGTTCTCGGCCGCCTCTTCGAGCTGCTCCGGATGTTTGGCGCGCTTGTAGGCGCAGACGAGATCCCAGACTTCCTCAAACGTCTTCTTAAAATATTTCGTTTCGATCTCATGCCGGATCGACAGCGGAATCTCGTCGATCGAGTTGTATTGGTGGAACAACTGGTGCAGCTTGTTGGCGCGGGCGGCGAACCAGGTGTGTTTTTTCACCACCTGCACCTTCGCGCCGATCTCAAACATATCGCCTGCAACCGTGATCGCCATGTCGTGGATCGAAACGGACTGCAGCAGGTCCTTGACGACCGGATGGGCCCCGCTCTCTACCGTGCATTGATTGATCGATCCTGTGAAAATAAAATCAGCCCCGAGCATGAAGGCCGACGCGACCGCTTCCGGCGTGCCGATCCCTCCGCCGCAGCCGATGAGAATCTCCTCTTGGTAGCGGTACTGCCGCTGGAGCTGGTCTTTTAGCGCGCGGATGGCGGGCAGGAGGGAGAACGATACACCTTGGTTCGTGTGACCGCCCGAGTCCGCTTCGATCGCGAGGTCGTCGACCAGCGGAATCGTTTGCGACAGGGCGGCCTCCTCCTCGCTGATCAGGCCGTAGCGCAGCAGCTGCTGGACGAGCGGCTCCGGCGGCGGCGAAAGAAACACGCGCGCCGTGTCCAGATGCGAGCATTTGGCGATCAGACGGCGCGGGAAGATCAGACGGCCGTTTTGACGGGACAGGCCCTTGAGGCGCAGATAGACCAGCGGGAGCGTCGGAGCGGAGAAGGCGGACACTTCGATCGCCTTCACGCCGTACTCGACGTACAGTTCCGCTGTGCGCCGCTCTTCGTCCGGGTCGTTCAGGTTGGCGATCAAGCACATGCCATACGGCTTGTCCGAACCCAGCCGCGCCTGAACGCGCTGCAGGACAGGCTCCAGTTCATGCACCTGAAAACCGGCGCTGCCAAAAAAGGCCAGCAGACCGGCCTGCCCCATGCGCACCACCATCTCCTCAGATGCGATCCCTCGATACATCGAGCCGGCAAAGTAACTCCAAATGGTGCGGTATCTCGTTTGGAACAGCGGCTGGCCTAGCGATTCCGGCTGCAGCCGAACCGCCGGATCGACGAACAGTTCGCGCACAGCATTCGCAAGGGGGACGGACATTTGCAACTCGTGGGATCGAGCCCGTGCAAGGGCCTGTTTGGCCTCTTCAGGGCTGATCTCTTTGGCTTCAAGCGTACGTAAGATCTCTTGTATCTTCATCTGAACCCCTCTTTTACAGCAAAATGTATGGTCGCAAGCACGGCGAATGCTTGTTAATTTCCGAACAGGGAGATGATTCTGTCTTTCACTTCCGGTTCATGGAATGTCTTGTCATGCATGGCCATCTCTTGCTCGATCACGCGAGGCAGTTCCTCCCGAATCGGCCGGACCAGATGGTCCTTTAAGGTGATCAGCGACACTCTCGGTTTTTCTGCCAGTTGGCGCGCCAGCTGCAGCGCCCGGTTTATCACGTCTTCACGCGGAACGACGGGGAACGGCACGCCCCTTTTTTCCAAATCGGCGCCTCTGTAATTGTTGGCGCTCATTAGCATCTCTTCTCCGAGGGAGAAGCCTAACTTCTTCGGCACGATGTAAGTAGCTCCCATACCGGGTGTGAATCCAAATCGCATAAAATTGGTCGTGTACACGCTCTCACGGCTCAAGATCACAAAGTCGGCAAACAGCCCGACGACAAACCCGCCGCCGATCGCGTGCCCTTGCATCGCGGCGATCACCGGAACCTTGCACTCCAAGGCGAGCGCGTAGACGTTCGCATCGGTGAATCGGCCTCTTCCTTCATGAATCGCCAGCAGCCCTTCCATCGTGCCGCCGGAGCAAAAATAATTGCCATAGCCAGTGAGGATGACCGCCTTGCAGCGTTCATTCGCGGCGATCTTCTCGAACGCTTCGATCAGGCCGCTCACTAGCCCTTCGGTAAAGGTGTTCTTCTGTTCCCGATCCTGCAAGGTCACTTGCACGATCCCCTTCTCGATCTCTCTGCATTCCACCACTGGATTCGTCATGTTCTCCTCCACTCTCCGTGGATCAGCTCTCCCACGGGAATTGCCCCGTTTCGATATAACGGAAAATCAGCTCTTGGTTGCGCGGATCTGCAAACACTTCCCGGTTCGCTTCGAGCGCCAACGGCTTGGCGCGGTGCAGACCATCCTGCAAGCTGTTCATCAAGCGCTTGTATCGCTCGATGCCGCGCCTCGGCACATAGCGCAGCCGCATGAGATGCTTGCGAAGCAAGGTCTCGCTCTCTGCATCACAGGCATCGACAAGCCCCCACTCCACGGCTTGTCTGACGTTGATCGGCTGCGTCATCAGCGTCAGATAGTTCGCCTTCTGAAAACCGATCCGCCGGATCAAAAACGGCAGCACGCATGCCGGCAGAAGTCCGAAGAGCAATTCGGACAAGGAGAACTCCGCCGTTTCATCCGCCAGCACGATATCGCAGGCGGCGACAAACCCGACGCCGCCTGCGTTGACCTTGCCGCGAACGTGCGAGATGGTGATAAACGGGCCAGTCGCCAGATCGAGCCATAGGTCGTACAGCGGCTCCGGTGACGGATCGAGGCTCTGCCCGCTCGCCTTTTTCTCATGCAGCTCTTGAAAATCGGCCCCGAAGCAGAACACGTCCGGCAACCCCTCCAGCACGAGGATCGAAGCCTGTTCCCGGCAGTGATCGATCACCTGGCGACACTCGTACACCAAGCGCTCGTTGATCGTGTTCTTCGCCTCGGGACGGTTGAACTGCAAAAAGCACACCGGGCCTTGCATCCGCACCCGGATCGTCTCGTAGGCGGCTGTGTTCATCAGCACCACCGGTATTCTCGATGGAATTCTGAGATCTCTTCCAGATACAGGCGCTGTCCGGCTTGCCCGGAAGCGAGGGCGCCCGGGATCAGGTTCAAGTCCAGCTTGACATTGCGGGTGCCAAATTTAACGGTGCTGCTGCTGTGGAGAACCTTCTCATATTCGTCCATCGACAGTCGGTAGCGGTTGTTCAGTTGCTCTTGAAGCTTGAAGCCGCGCAGCACTTCTTGACTGCGAGGAGTGACGACGCCGCTGTAAAATTCGGAGCAGCAGCCCGAGCCATAGGAGAAGATCCCGATGCGCTTGTTCCCTTCAAACTGCCCGTTGTCGATCGTGCTCGCCAAGGAGAGCAGAACGGTGGCCCCCATGATGTTGCCCACCCGCTGGCAGTAGGTCAGACCCGGCACCACGCGCTGTTGGAAATCGGCTTCGATCTCCGGGCCTTTGACCTTGGCGATCTTGCGCATCATCGTGCGGTGCGCGCCTTTGACCATGCCGCCAAACGGCGTGTGGAAGGACAGGTACTGGAACGTGACGCGGTAATCGACATCGGCGACGCGGTGCTGGTATTCCAGGAACGCATTCTCGCAGCAATCCAGATACGAGAGCAGGGAGAGGTCCGCGTCGCCCGCTTCGCTGTCGGCCACCGGGCGGCAGGTGTCCATCACCTCGTAGCCGTAATATCCGTTGGCTCCGACATCGACTTGGAACACGTGCGGCTTGTCGCTGACCAGAAGCGCCACCGCGCCTGCGCCGCCGCTCGGTTCGGCGAACGACCAGTCTTCGCTGAGCGCATCTCCGCCTTCGACGGCCAGGAACCGGGAGATGTCCGTGGCGACGACGAGCGCTTTTGCTCCGGGCGAGACTTGGGAGAGAATGAAGTTGATCGCCATCTGGAATCCGGCGGTGCCTGAATAGCAGGCTTGCTTGATCTCGAACAGGCGGCAGGTACGGCTCAGTCCCAGTTGATGATGCACGTAGGTGCTGAGCGACTTGCCGAAATCGATCCCGGATTCCGTGCAGGTAATCAGCAGTTCGATGCGGTTTTTTTCTTCCTCGGACAGCGCATCGACCACCGGCTTAGCCGCGTTGACTGCAAATGTCACCGGGTCTTCAAACGGCAAGGCGACCGCCTTTTGCTTCATCAGCAAATTTTCAAATCTGGGGATGTCCAGGTTTCGATGTCTGGCCAGATCCATGACATCGAGATACGCGGTCCCCCCGAACACATTCATCGCTTCGATACCGACGGCAACCATAGTCGTCCTCCTCATACTCGTTGTAAACAAATGGCGGTGTTAACGCCGCCAAATCCCATGCTCAGGTTCAGGGCTCTGTACATGTCATGCGGCTCCGCTTCTCCACGCACCCAGTTGAACTCGACGTCCATCGGGTCCTCCAAGTTGCGGGTCGGATGCAGCTGAGACGCTCTCATCTGCAGCAGCGTTGTGACGATCTCCACAGCGCCGGCCGCCGTCAGCCCGTGGCCCGTGATCGACTTGGTGGCGTTGATGCGCGCCGCAAGCAGCCCGCATTCGCGCAGAGCCTGCAATTCGGTCTCATCGCCGATCCCCGATCCCGTTCCATGCGGGTTGATGTAGTCGATCTCCTCGGGTGACAGGCCCGCTCGTTCCAGCGCTAGTCGAATCACTCGAACCTCCCCCTCGCACGAGGGGTTCGGGTTGCGGTTGGCATCCATCGCCAGGCCCCATCCGACCACGCTCGCGTAGGGTCGTACCTGCCGTTGGATCGCATGTTCGGCCCGTTCGATCACGATGACGCCGCATCCTTCCCCGTAAATGAACCCGTCGCGTCCCTTGTCAAACGGACGGCATGCCCGAGCTGGGTCGTCCGCATAGCGGTCGCTTCCCATCGCGCCGAGTGCTCGTAATCCCTGAAGCTCCATGTAGGACAGATCCATCAAGCCTCCCATCGCGAGGCAGACATCAACTTGTCCCGAACGAACCGCTTCAGCGGCCTGTAAGACCGCCAACTGTCCGCTGGCCGAAGCCCCGCCGATCGTGTAGCCGAACCCGCGTATGCCAAACTGTTCGGTACACAGGCCGCTCAGGTCGCTGTCCAGAAAAGAGAGTCCGTAGGTCGGACGCAGAAAGTCGAGCTGGTCCCGGTAGGATTCATGCGCTTGCAGCAGTTCGCGCTGCTGTAGGTTGGAGCCGCCTACCACAAGGCCGATTCGGGACGGGTCGACCGTACTGAGCTGCGCTTCGTCCCAAGCCTCTTGCAAGGTGGCCAGCGCCACTTGCCCGGAAAAAGAGAGCGTACGCAACAGCCGTTTGGTAAAACGCTCCGGAAGAGACAAAGAAGGAACCTCCGCTCCGAGAAAGGAGGTTCCTTTTTGTCTGCCTGGGCGTTGCATCACGCCGAACGCATGGCGGCCTGCCAGCAGAGCGGAGGTAAAATCCAACTTGCCCTGCCCGATGGCCGAGGTGACGCCAAGGCCCGTGATGAGCAACTCAGGCGGTCCGGAGCTTGCCATAGAGGACCTCGACCAGTTCACCGATGTTTTTCGCTGTGGACAGCTCGACAAGCGGGATCTTCAGGTCCAGCTCTTCGATGATGATCATGACGATCTCCGCGCGATCCACCGAATTCGCGCCAAGATTGGCCAGTTGGTCAGTCGGCTGGAAGGTGTGACCTTCCAGCTCCGGGAGCACTTCACGGGTATTGCGGACGACGACTTCAAAGATCTCTTGTTTGGTCATTTTACTTCCTCCTTGATTTTGAACTGCTGAAGCAATTGATCGGCTTGTTCGCTGTCGAGATTCCCTTCATACACCTGCAAGAGCAGATCGTCTACGGAGAGCTCCGTTGCCGGCTGTTCCGCTATCGGATGCTTGTGCAACTGCTTGCTCAAATAGGCGGCGAATTCGCGAAGGGTCGGGTAGTCGTAGACTTTGGTCGCCGGGATGTCGGTGCCATGTTGCTGGTTGATTACGCGAATCCACTCCACTCCGACGATGGAATCCAGCCCCATGTCGACGAACTTTTTGTCGAGGTCGATGTCAGCCGCTTGCAGGAACAACGCGTCTGCGAGACTTGCGCGCAATTCTTCGTGCAGGGTGGCCGCCGAGACGGAAGGAACCGCCTTGGGAGCTTCGATTTGCGGTGCAGGCGTCGGCGCTGATGTTCGTGCAGGTGCTGGTGTCAGTGCCGCTCTTGGTGCGTTTTTGCTCAACACGTTTGCGATGTAGCTGGCAAACTCGCGGATGGTCGGGTAGTCATAGACTTTGGTCGCCGAGATGTCCGTGCCGTACTGTTGATTGATCACGCGAACCCATTCCACACCGACGATGGAGTCCAGCCCCATGTCCACGAATGCCTTGTTCACGTCGACATCGCTCGGCTGCAAAAACAGCGCTTCGGCCAGGGTCGCTTGCAGCTCTTTTTGCAAAGACTCCGCCGGGATGGAGGCCGGAACAGACGGTGCAGGCATCGCCACTTTGATCTCCACAGGGGCCGGGGCCGTCGTCGCTTGACCTACAGGTGACAGTTGGATCGGTCGACGTGGTGCTGACCGTTCCAAGGACGGCTCGCGGACAGCCGACAGCGGCTGCAGCGCGATCCCGTTCGTTCGGACGGAACGGTTCGACGACGCTTTGGCCGGTCCGATCGGCTTGAGTTCGCCCTCCGGTGCGACTGGTGCTGCCGGTGCTACCGGTGCTACACGGATCGCCGGGAGCCAGAGGCGTTGTTTGGCGAACGGGTACGACGGGAGACTGATCAGGCGGGGCTGGTGTGCACCGTGCAGCTTTTTCCAATCTAAGGTCAATCCCTTGACCCACAAGGAAAGGAGTTTGCCGAACTTGCGCTTTGCAATCCACGCTTCAATCGTCAGCGCCATATCTTCATCGGCGGCAAACAGCATCAGATCCTCATTGTTGCGTCTGAATTGCCCACGATATAGGTCTTCTACGCCCGTCTCGCCAGCTGCATAGCGCTTCAGCTTGTCAGTCATCTCTTGCAGAGAGCCAACGACCAGCGCCAGCCGCTCTTCCATCGGCTCGCGTCCCACCTGCAGCGTGTAGGCCGCATCAGACAGATTGGCCTCCGTGATTCGCCCGTCCTCGATGGCTACCAGCAGCTGCAGAGCCTGTTGGCGAAGCTGCTCTTCCTGGCGAGCCGACAGCACGATCACAGCCGGGTTCTGCGGCGTGACCCGCGCCTGCGTCCCAGATGCTTGCTCAGGTCTATACTCTTCGATGAGGATGTGCGCATTGGCACCCCCTGCACCAAACGAGGACAGACCTGCGATGCGCGAACCTTCCTGTTCTTTGCCGTCGATCTCTACCACTGGACGCTTCCAGTCGGTCAACTCCTGCTGCACCACAAACGGCGTTTTTCCAAACTGAATATTCGGGTTCAACTCTTGCGCATGCAGGCTCGACGCAAGTTGGCCATGCTTCATCTGCATGACGATCTTCGCAAGTCCCGCGATGCCGGCTGCCGCTTCCAGATGTCCGATGTTCGACTTCACCGAGCCGATTGCGCAGAATTCGGTGTCCTTCGTATGGCGTCGGAAAGCTTGTGTCAGCCCGGTGATCTCGATCGGATCGCCGAGCTCTGTGCCCGTGCCGTGCGCTTCGATGTAGCTGACTTGGCGCGCGTTGAGTCCGGCCCGCTCCAAGGTCTCGAAGATCAGGTCGCCTTGCGCAGTCGGGTTGGGCACGGTGTACCCGTTGGTCTTGCCGCCGTGGTTCACGCGGGAGGCTCGGATCAGCGCATGAATCTGGTCGCCGTCCGTGAGCGCTTGCGACAACGGCTTGAGCAATACTGCGCCCACACCTTCGCCCGGCACGAATCCGTTGCCGTTCAGCCCGAAGCTCTTGCACTGCCCGTCCGTCGAGAGCATGCGCTGCGCACTGAGGAAAACGTAGGTGGAAGGATGCAGGTACAGGTTCACCCCGCCCGCAATCGCCATCTCGCAGTCCCCGCGATACAAGTGCTCGCAAGCCTCATGAATCGCGCTCAGCGAAGAGGAGCACATCGTATCCACCGGCATGCTCGGCCCGTTGAGGTTGAGGAAATACGACACGCGGTTCGCAACGGAAGCAAAAGACGTGCGCGGGAAGATCTTCTCCCCTTGCTTCCACAGATCCGGCCCATACAGCTCAAAGCCGGTTTTGGTCACGCCGACAAACACCCCGACGCGGCCTTCGTGCTGGTCCGCGATGCTCTCCTTGGTATATCCGGCATCCTCCAGCGCCTTCCAGCTCTCTTCCAAGAAGAGGCGCTCCTGCGGGTCGATGTTGATCATCTCTCGGGGCGACAGGTTGAAGAACTGCGGATCGAAGTCTGCGAATCCGTCTACAAAACCGCCCCATTTGCTGTAGCTTTTGCCTTGTCTCATCGCTTCGTCTTGATTCGGATGGTAAAAATCATCCAGCGACCAGCGTTCGCTCGGAACCTCGGAGACGCAGTCTCGGCCCGCTTTTAGATTCTCCCAATAGTGCTGTAGCGAAGGCGACTTGGGATAGCGGCCGGAGATTCCGATGATCGCAATCGGTTCGCGCTTGTTCGGTTTTGTCGGCAATGGCGCTACAGGCGCGATCCGTTCGAAAGGTCTTGCCGGCGGCTGTGCAACAGTTGCATCCGCTGCGACGGGTGCTTCATACCCCGTCCACCGCTGGCAGGCCGTCCGTTCTTCCTCGACAAAATAGTCGGCCAACGCGCCCAGCGTGCGGTATACAAAGAAGAGCGTCTTGGACAGATCACCAAAAATCTCTGCGAGCTTCTGGTTGAGCTTGGAGATCATCAGCGAATCGATCCCGTAGCTCTCCAGCGGCTCTTCGGCATCCAACTGGTTCGCGCGGATGTCAGTGGTCTCGCTGAAGAGAACTTTTAGCGCATGCAAGGTCTTGGCGCGCAGTGCGTCGTCTTGCTCCTTGGCAGGCGTGACACCCTCTTCGGCTTTGGCTGCGCGTACCTCGATGCGTTCTAACACTTGACGAAGCGTGGTCTCATAGAGCGAAGCCGGCGTGAGTTCCAGCCCGTATTGACGGTTGATCTTCTGCGCCAGTTCGCTGAGCAGGTACGGATCGAAGCCGTATTCCGTCAGTTGCGCTTCCGGATCGATCTCGTTTCCCTTCACGTTGAGCAACTCGGAAACCATGTGCAGCAGGGCTGCTTCCAGCGGCGGCAGGACCGCCGTCGAGGAAGCGGACGTTGCGTGAACCGGTTCTGAGTGCAAGGTCTGCTTGATTTGTGCACGTTTGCCTTCCAACACCATCACCTGATCTTTGCCGGTTGCCAGACCGCGATACAAGGCCTGCAACCCGGTTTGAGTTCGCAGAGGGATCATCCCAATGCGTTGTAGCAGCAGCTTTTCCGTCTCTTTGTCAACGCGCATTCCGCCCTCTTGCCAGAGCGGCCAGTTGATGGACAAGATGCGTCCGCCGCGAGAGTTCGCAAAGGCATCCAGAAATGCGTTCGCCGTCGCGTAGTCGGCCTGTCCGAGATTGCCGAGGACGGCTGCGACGGAGGAGAAGAGCACGAAGAAGTCGAGGTTCAGGCCTTTGCTGGCCGCATCCAGATGCACCAGACCTGCAACCTTGGGAGCCAGCACCTCGGCCAGCTCCTCTTGCGTTTTCTTGAAAATGAACTGATCCCGGTTGACGCCCGCACCATGCAAGATTCCGTGCAGGGTGCCGAATTTTTCACAGATGCCTTCGATCAGGCGTGTAACCTCAAGAGCAGAGCTCACGTCGACTTGTCGATATTCTACGCATGCGCCCATGCCCCGCAGTTTCCGCAGACAGGCCTGACCAGCGTCCGACAGCGGGGATCGGCCCGCGAGAATCAGTGTCGGGTTGGCGGCCTGCCGTGCGATCTCCTCGGCGACGATCATCCCGATCCCGCCGGCGCCGCCCGTAAGCAGGTAGATACCTCCTGAACGCCACGGAACCGGGGCGCGCTCTTGGTCGATCTCAACTTCGCGCCACCCAGCAACAAGACGCTTGCCGTTTTGATAGCGGACATGGTCGTCTTTCAGGGCATGCAGGTTCTCTTGCAGTCTCGCTTCAAGCCCTACGCCCGACTCCACTTCAATCACTTGCCCGATGAAGTTCGGGTTCTCCAACTGCGCCGTTCGCAACATGCCGGACAGCGCGGTGAACAGCTGCGAATCCGCCTGTGACAGCACGGCGATCTGCATCAGCACCTTGCCCTTCGGCTTGTTGTGCAGAAGGGTCTGAATCTCCGTGAACACCTGTGCCGCATACGCTTGGAAGCGTTCTGCAAGCGCGGCGGAGCCGGCTTGCAGGATGCGATACTGCAACGAATCGAGCTTCGCCTCGACCTCGCAGAGCAGCACAAGATGCAGCGCGAGAGACGGTGGTGAAGATTGCGGGACCACCGCCTGCCCGGTCCAGATCGGTTCAAACAGCAGCGCTTCATAGACATCCTGCGCTTGCGAAATCCAGTGGCGCTCCTTCGCGAACGGATAGGTCGGCAGGCTGAGACGGCGCGGTCGGTTCTCGCCGTAGAGTTGGTTCCAGTCAGAAAACTGGCCCTTCACCCAGAGTTCGGCGATCTGCTCCGCCCCTCGCGATTCCGGATGAGCGGCCGCTTCGCCCGAGCTCGCCTTGCCGCGCTTGACCTGTCCTCGCCAGACACCGTTCAACCCGGTCTGCCCTTGCAAGAACGCCTGCAATCTGCGCTCGATCTCTTCAACCGACGTGACTACCAGCGCCAGGCGCTCTTCCATCGCATCGCGCCCAACTTGCAGCGTGTAAGCGATGGATGCGAGGTCTTCGTCGGCAAACTCCTGCGCGACGAGGACGTTGCACAGTTGCCGCACCTGCTCCTGGAGGCGCTGTTCATTCTTGGCTGACAGCGCGATGACGACCAGGTTCTCGGTGGAGTTCTCCGTCTTCGATCTCGGCTGCTCCTTCGGCAGATACTCCTCGATCATGACATGCGCGTTGACGCCGCCGAACCCGAAGGAACTGACGCCCGCACGGCGCGGCAGGTCTTGGCCGGCTGCGTCTTGCAGAGCCTCCCATCGCTTCGCCTCCCGCACGAGATAGAACGGGCTGCCCTCCAATTGGATGTAGGGATTGACCGTTTCGCAATGCAGCGTAGGTGCCAGCGTCCGGTGACGGAGCTGCAGCAGCACTTTGATCACGCCTGCTATGCCGGCCGCTAGTTCAAGGTGGCCGATGTTCGTTTTCACCGAACCCAGCCCGCAGTGAACGCTCTCGACCTCTTGCGTACCTGTTCTTCTGTACAACTCTTGGAATGCGCTCTTCAATCCGTTGATCTCAATCGGGTCACCCAATTCGGTGCCCGTTCCGTGCGCCTCGATGTAGGTGACGGTCCGCGGGTCGATGCCGGCTTTGTCGTACGCGTTGATCAACAGGTCCGCTTGGGCCTTCGGGTTGGGAGCCGTCAGAGAGTTCGCGCGTCCCCCGTGGTTGACCGCCGTCGAGCGAATCAAGCCGTAGATATGATCTCCGTCGCGCTCGGCAACCGACAGCTTTTTCAAAACGAGCATGCCGACCCCTTCGCCGCGTACATAGCCGTTCGCTCCGTCCGAGAACGTCTTGCAGCGCCCGTCTTCAGATAGCATGCCGGCCTTATTGAAGCTGATGTGCGCCTCCGGGGTTACGATCGTGTTCACACCGCCGACGACCGCCATATCGCAGTCGCCGTTTTGCATCGCGCTGACGGCGCGGTGGATGGCGACCAGCGAACTTGAACAAGCGGTCTCCACCGGCTCACTCGGGCCATGAAGGTTCAGGGCATAGCTCATTCGGTTCGGTCCGACCGACGGCACGACGCCCGTGGACGAGTACCCTTCAATCGGGAAGTGCGCCTGCGTGATCAGTCCGCTATACCCGCTGCTTCCCGTTCCGACGAAAATCCCCGTCTTGCTGCCCGACAGGCTCTGTGCCGAATAGCCCGCATCCTCGATCGCCTTCCAGACATAGGTCATCAAAAGGCGCTGCTGAGGGTCCATCAGCTTGGCTTCAAGCGGCGAGATGCCGAAGAAGAGCGAATCGAACTTGTCGGTCTCGTCGAGGAAGCCGCCCCACTTGATGTTCGTTTTGTTGGCTTCCGTCTTCGGGTCGCCAAAATAGGCTCTCCAATTCCAGCGTTCCGGAGGAATCTCGGAGATACAGTCGATGCCTTCCACGAGGTTGTGCCAGAACTCCTGCATGTCGCGGGATTGCGGGAAGGCCCCGCTCATCCCCACGATGGCGATCGGCTCGGTCACCGCCGATTGTGCCTGTTGCACCACAGCGGTACGCGGGCGGCGCTTTTGTCTCGTCGCTCGGGTCGAAGTAGCTTCTTCTTGCAGCAGGGCCGCTGCGACTTCCGCCCGTGCCGTTTCCGCTTGCACGGGGGCAGCCGGGGAGGAAGGAGCCGTCAAGCGCGAGGCGAACACATCTCGGAATTCGTCGGACAAATAACCGGCAAACTCATGCAGCGTCGGATGCTCGAAGAAGATCGTCGGCATCAGGTCCAGCTTATACGCCTCGTTTAAATCGTTGGCAAACTCGGTCAGCGTGATCGAATCAAAACCGTACTCGCTCAGCTCTGCATCCGCATCCAGCTCTTCTGCATCGACCTTGAGCAGACGGGAAACCGTCTGAGTCAGCAGGTCCAGCACGCGCTTTCGCAGATTCATGCTGTCCCCCTTGTCATCGACAGCAACAGCGACAGAGGACGGCGAGACAGTGACAGATGCCGGCAGCAGTTTCTTCTTGATGCGCTCCGCTTTTCCTTCGATCACCAGCACTTGGTCCTGACCCGATCTCAAGCCTTCATAGAAGGCACGAAGTCCGCTCTTGGTGCGCAGCGGGATCATGCCGAGGCTCTGCATCATCATCTTCTCGGTTTCTGGATCGACACGCATGCCGCCCTCTTTCCAGAGCGGCCAGTTGATCGACAGCGTCCGGCCAAGGCGATCCCCGGCGGCCACCCGTCTGTTGCGATGCGCCGCGTACTGATCCATGAACGCATTAGCCGCCGCATAGTCGGCCTGCCCCGGATTGCCAAGGCCGCTGGACAGCGAAGAGAACAAGACAAAGAAGTCCAAGGCCATGTCTTGGCTGGCGACATCAAGATTCACAAGCCCGCGCACCTTCGGTGCCAGCACTTGAGTCAGTTCCGCTGCTGTTTTCTTGATGATGAAGCTGTCTCGAATCACCCCGGCGCTGTGCAGGATGCCGTTCAGGGTACCATGATCCGCCCGCAGCTCTGCAAACAGCTTCTCGACTGCCGCTCGATCGGTCACATCCACCTGCTTGTACACCACGCGCGCCCCCAGAGACTCCAGTTCGAACAGCGCCTCTCGTTGAGGCTCGCCCAGCACGGATCGACCTGTGAGCACCAGCGTTACACCCGGCGCCTGTGTGGCGATCTCCTTGGCAAACACCAGTCCAAGACCGCCCGCACCGCCGGTGAGGAGATAGATGCCGCCCTCTTTCCACGGTGTCAAAAGGGCATCCGCATCTGCGGATGCGCGAACTTCGCGCCAGCCCGCCACTTGTCGCGAGCTTCCCTGATATCGAATGCGGTCTTCCTTACCGCTGTTGCGATCTGCCAGCAGCTTCTTCTCAACCGCTTCGAACTCATCGACTTCGATCAGCTGCCCGATCAAGTTCGGATTTTCCATCTGGGCGGTTTTCAGCAGCCCTGACAGCCCGGCGAACAGAAGTTGTTCCGCATGGTCCGGCACGACGATCTGCACCAGCACCTTGCCCTTGGGCTTGCCTTGCAAGATGCGCTGAATCTCCTCCAACGCCTGCATCGCATACGCTTCAAAACGCACCTCGATGTCTCTCTCATCCGCTTGCAACGTCAGGCAGCGCGCTCCTTGCACGTCAGCTTCGAACTCGCAGGACAGCACGAGATGATCCGCATAGGCCGTCGCCTCTTGCTGTTCGTGCGCCTGTTCCGTCCAATGCAGTGCCAGCATGAGCGTTTCGAACGCCTCCGAGTCGGCCTGATTTTCCAGCACGCGAGAGGAAAAGCCCTTCATGTGCGCACACACATTGCCTTGCTCGTCACAAAGGCGAATATCGAGCTTCTGCACGCTATCCCCCGGCTTGCACCCCTCGCTGTAGCGAACCTGTGCCCACATCGAAGACGTGCAAGGAGCATAGATGTCAAGCTCCTGCAACGCAAACGGAAGCGCCGGCTTCAGCGGTGCCACGCCGAGTTGGAACCCGATCGCCGCCTGCAAGGCCGCGTCCATCAGGCTTGGGTGCAGGACGTATTGCGAATCGGTTCCCGTCACGCAAGGCGGCAATGTCAAACGAGCCAGAATCTGCCCGTCGCCGACCTGCAATAGATCGAGCGCACGCTGCGCCGGACCATACTCCAAGCCCATCGCGGCAAAGCTTTCATAGCACTCCGACACGCTGATCTCACGTGTGCTGCAAGCTGCCTTCAACTCCTCAACAGGCAACTGCTCCACCTGTTTCTTGCCCATCACGACAGCACGCCCTTGGCTGTGTATGTTCGCGTCAACGCCGCTGAAGATCTCGTAGGAGATCGTGCCATCTTCCTCTTCGCACAGTCCGATGTGTACCTCAACAGGCCGCTCGCAAACAGTGACAGGGTGCGTCCAGACCACATTTTGCAGACGAAGGAATTGTGTGTCCTCGTCGAGAACTCCGGCCGCCAGTTCGACGGCGGCGCGCGCCATCTCCAGATAGGCGACGCCCGGCAGAACGCGCTGTCCCTTCACAACATGATCGGCGAGGAAAAACTCCTGCCCCGTCAAGCTCGTGCTGTATCTCTGTTCGGAAAAATCGGACGTGTTCCGATGCAAAAGCGGATGAAGCGCATCCGTCGTCAAGCTTGCTTGAACGACGGACGGACGCTCAAGCTGCGGTGCCCAGCAACGCTGTTTGGCAAATGGATAGGTCGGCAGGCTGATGCGGCGCGGCAATTCCTCGCCCCACAGTTTGCTCCAATCGAGCGCCAGGCCCTTGACCCACAGGTCGGCCAGCTTAGACAGCTTACGGCGCTGAATCCATTTTTCAATCGCTTCCTGTAGCTCTTCATCTGCGGCGAAGAGCGAGAAGGTGTCTCGGTTGCCTTTGACCTGCCCTCGGAACAGTTTACTGATCTCTTCCTGTCCGCTGATAAACGCCTCCAGCTTGCGAACCAGCTGCTGCACCGAACCTGCAACTACGGCGAGACGCTCTTCCATCGCTTCTCGTCCCACCTGCAAGGTATAGGCCATGTCCGCGAGATCTTCGTCGGCGAATCGTCCCTCCTGCAGTTCCGCGAGCAGGTTCTCCGCCTGTTGACGCAGGCGCTGTTCATTTTTGGCCGACAGCACGAGCAGCACCGGATTCTGCGGGGACACCTCGACAGGCGTGCGCAGCGGCTCTACCGAAACGTACTCCTCTATGATCACATGCGCGTTGGAACCGCCCGCCCCGAATGACGAGATGCCGGCGATGCGCGGCACTTCTCGAACCTGACCGCCGATCTCCACCAGTGGACGCTTCCACTCCGCCAGCTCCTGCTGCACGACGAACGGGGTCGCGCCAAAGTCGATGTTCGGGTTGAGCACCTTGGCGTGCAGCGAAGGCGCGAGTTGGCGATGCTTCATCTGCAGCAACACCTTCGTAACGCCGGCGATGCCCGCTGCGCTCTCGCAGTGACCGATGTTCGACTTGGCCGAGCCGATGGCACAGGATTGCAGTTTGGCGTTTGCCGTGGCCTGGAAGGCCTTGGTCAAGCCTGCGATTTCGATCGGATCGCCAAGCGAGGTGCCGGTTCCATGCGCTTCGATGTAGGAGACCATGCTCGGGTCAAGTCCCGCCTGCCGCAGCGCCTGCTCGATCACATTCGCCTGCGCATTCGGGTTCGGGACGGTGTACCCGTTGGTTTTGCCTCCGTGGTTGATCGCGGTGGCCTTGATCACGCCGTGGATCTGATCTCCGTCTTCAATCGCTTTGGACAAAGGCTTGAGCAGCACCGCGCCCACGCCTTCGCCCGGCACGTACCCGTCGCCCCCTTCGCCAAAACTCTCGCATCGCCCATTGCTCGACGCGAACTTGCCTTGGCCGAGCAAAATGTACTTATTCGGGTGAATCGAGACGTTGACACCGCCGGCGATTGCCAGTTCACAGCCGCCTTGCTGCAAGCTCTGGCAAGCCAGATGAATCGACGTCAGCGAAGACGAACACATCGTATCGACGGCAAGGCTCGGCCCGTGCAGGTTGAAGAAGTACGACACCCGGTTGGCGATCGAAGCCGGACTTCCCGCCAGCGCGATTGGGCGGCCAAGCAGCGTCTCCTGTGCGCCGTACAGCTGATACTCTTCGTACATCACGCCGACATAAACCCCAACGTTGCCGTCAAGCCCTCGTCCGCGCTGCTTGGCGAGCGTCTCGCGGGTATAACCCGCATCTTCCATCGCCTCGTAGACGGTCTGCAGGAACAATCGCTCCTGCGGGTCCATGATTTCCGCCTCGCGCGGGGAGATGTTGAAGAACAGCGGGTCGAATTGATCCACGCCATCAATAAATCCGCCCCATTTGCTGTTCGTCTTGCCTGGCTTGCTTTTGTCCGGGTCAAAATAGAGGCTATGATCCCAGCGTTCTTGAGGAATCTCCGTGATCGAATCCTCGCCGTTCCGCAGATTGCCCCAGAATTCCTGAAGGTTGTGCGCCCCCGGATAGCGGCCGGAGACGCCGATGATCGCGACGTCCATCCTGCCGTTCGCTACCTCTTCTTGTGCATGCGCCGTCGAAGCGAACCGCTGGCGTCGACGGCTGACGAGTACCGTCCGTTCCGGCTTTTCCTTGACCGCAGGCTTGCGGGCCGGTGCGGCGTCTTGCGCCAGTTCCTTGTCCCCTGTCAGCCGCACCAATTGCGCTCGATGCGAGTCGAGGAAGTACCCAGCCAGGTCTCTCAGGTTCTGATACTCAAAAAAGAGCGTCTTGGGCAGGGAGCCAAAAGTTTTTTCCAACTGGTTGGTCAGCCTCATCACCAGCATGGAATCAATCCCGTACTGTTCAAGCGACGCATCCGCATCAAGACGGCTCACCGGCCATTTCAAAACGGTGGACACCTGCTCTTTGAGATACGCGATCGCTCTCTCCTGCAAAGGGTCCGTGCTCGCAGCAGCTACCTCTTCCCGGCTCGTTTCCACGAGCTTCTCCGGCACAGCAGCCTGCTCGTCTTCCGCAACCGCTCCAGCTTGCAGCACGCGGGAGGTACACCCTTTGAAACGGATGCGAACGCTTCCTTCCTTGTCGCAGAGGTCGACATCGAGCTTTTGCACCTTGTCTTCCGGCCGGCTGCCCGCGCTGTATCGAACGAGCGCCCACATCTCGGCTTCACACGGCCCAAAGACATCTAGCTCCTGCAGCGCAAACGGCAGTGCCGGCTTGAAGATCTCTTGCCCGATCAGTAACCCGATGGCCGATTGCAAGGCCGCATCTGCAAGGCTCGGATGCAGAAGGTAGTCGGCCAGAGAGTCAGAGACGACGGACGGCAGCCTCAATTCGGCCAGCACTTGCCCTTCGCCCACCTGCACCTGCTCGATGCCTTGATAGGCCGGCCCGTACTCCATGCCCATCGCACGGAAAAATTCATAGCACTCCGCTGCCCCGTACTGTCCCTGCACGAAGGATGCTTGCAGCTCCTTCAGGTCCCGCTTCGGCGCCTCTTCCGCCGGCGTATTCCGCACGGCGCGTCCTTGGCTGTGCACGATCTCCTCCCCGTCTTGCAGGGTGTAGACCTCATATCCAACCTCTCCGCCCGCCTCCGGGAAGAGGGCGATGTGCACCTCGACAGGTTCTTCGCCGACGAGGATCGGCCGCGCCCAGACCACATTGCGCAGGCGAACATCCTTCAGGCCAGCCGCCTGCTCGACCGCCTTGCGGGCCATCTCCAGATAGGCCACGCCTGGCAGCACCTTCTGCCCCTTAACCACATGATCGGCCAAGAAGAACTCCGCTCCCGTGAACGTCGAGGAAAAGCGCTGTTCCGCAAAATCAGACGTGTTCCGATGAACCAGCGGATGCAACTGCGACGCCGTCGGAAGAGCGCTGACCTCCGCCTTCTGTGCAACCCAGTATTCTTCCCGTGTGAACGGATAGGTCGGCAGGTTCGTGCGCGTAGGTCTTTCTGCGCCGAACAGCGCGTCTCCCGCGATCTCGCCGCCTTGGCAATACAGACCGGCAAGTGTACGAAGGTGCTCCTGATAGGCAGCAGTGTTCGTCGCCAATTCGCGGCTCTTCCCTGCCAGCTCCAACGCCTGCTCCTGCAGGGCCGACTCTCCGGCCTTCTCGCGCGTCACCTTGCCGCGGAACACGTTGGCATCTTGCACACCTTCCCGCGCCTGTTTCAGAACGCGCAGCATCTCCTGCGCATCCTGCACCACGAACGCCAGACGATGGGCAAAATGCTGACGTCCCTCCAGCAACGTGTAGCTGATCTGCGCGAGACTGCCTGCAGCGCCCGAATCGGTCTCCAGCATCGCGATCATGTCTTGCAGCTTCTCTTGCAGCGCCTCGTCCGTTTTCGCCGAAAATGGGAGCAGGTAATGCGAGTCCTGGGGACCGGTATTCCCACCCTTTTCAAAACTGCGGACGACCATGTGCGCGTTGGTGCCGCTCATGCCGAACGAACTCAACGCTCCCACACGGCCTGCGCCTTCCCGCTTCCCCCACGGCTTGCTCGTCTTGTTCACATAAAAGGCACTGTTCTCCCAACGGATGTACTCGTTCTCCGTCTCGCAATGCAGACTGGCCGGGATGGTCTCATGCCGCATCGCCTGAACCAAGCTGATCAGGTTGACCAAACCTGACGCCGCAAACGTGTGGCCCAGATTGGTCTTGGTCGAAGTCAGCGCACAATACCCGCGCTTTTGCGTGCGGCGCTTGAAGACGTCCTGCAGCGCATGAACCTCGACCGGGTCCCCGAGCTTCGTCCCGGTGCCGTGCGTCACGATGTAGTCGATCTCTTCCGGGTCTACCTCGTACTGCTCGTACACATCCTGTAAGAGATTCGCCTGTGCGACGGTGCTTGGCGCCGTGATGCCGTTCGTCTTGCCGTCATAGTTCACGCCGCTGCCTTGGATGACCGCGTAGACCGGGTCGCCGTCCGCCAGTGCTTGCGAGAGCCGCTTGAGCACGACCACCGCCACGGCTTCCCCCGGCACCAAACCGTTCGCCCCGTTGTCAAACGCCTTGCATTTGCCATCCTCCGACAGCATGCCGGCCTCTGTCATTCCTAGGTAAGCGGCCGGCGTCAGCAGCAAGTTCACGCCGGCGACCACCGCCGCGTCACACTCCCCATTTCGCAGGCTCAAGCAGGCCTGATGGGCTACCACCAACCCGGAGGAGCAGGCGGTATTAATCGCCATCACCGGGCCGCTAAAGTTCAGGAAATACGGCAGGCGCGCCGCAAGAATCGCGTTATGGTTCGACGTGATGCTGGTGTCCTCGCCTTGAGACAGCATCTGATAGTCGCCTTCTTCCACGCCGACGAACATGCCGATCTTGCTCTCGTTCAGATGTCGCTTGCCCAATCCCGCATCTTCCAGCGCCCGCCACGCCTCTTGCAGGAGCAGGCGCTGTTTCGGGTCCATCGCTTCGGCTTCCATCGGCGAGATCTCAAAGAACAGCGGATCGAACTCCCGCACGCCCGGGATCGCACCCAGCCATTTGCTGCGACTGCGGTCGCCATAATACTCCCGCCAGTCATATCGGTCTTCCGGAATCTCGGTGACCGCATCCCGTCCTTCGGCGAGAATGTCCCACAATTCTTCGATGTTGCGCGCCTGCGGGAAGCGCCCGCTCATCCCGATGATCGCAATCGGCTCCGGCCCCGCTCCCGAGGTCTCGGTCGCCGCCGTTTCCGCAATAGTGTCCTCAAGAGACGCTTCCGGCTGTTTATCCACACGCTCAGGCTGCACTCGTTCCGTCGCGTAGAAGGCGCGCACGACTTCTCCATGCTCACTCTCCAGATGCGAGACCAGCGCCTGAATCGTCGAATGCCCGAAAAACACCGCTGGGGAGATCTCCACGCCAAAATGCTTCGTCATCGCAGTGGCCAGCTCGACCAAGCTGACCGACTCAAATCCAAAATCGGCCAGGTTCGTCCCCACGTCCAACTTGTCCCGCGAGACCTTTAGAATTACGCCGATCAGTTCTTGCAACTCCCACGTCAAGCATTGTGCCACCGTGAATCCCTTCATCTCCGGACATCTTCCGGAACCGGAAGAGAGGACCGCTTGCGAGGTCGGAGCCTTCGAAGGCTCAGGCTGTGACTGGCCGAGGAAGTGCTCGACTCGACGGCGCTCTCCGGCCATGACCAGATGCTGCGTCCGCTCCTGCGAGAGAAGGAGGTCAAACATCGCCAGCCCTTCTTCCACTTCCAAGAAGCGCTGACCGCTCGTTTTCAGGTAGATCTTGGCGCTCTCCTCATCTTCAAGCCCCATACCTCCGTCTCTCCAGAGCGGCCAGTTGATCACCAGCGCCTTACCGGGAAGCCCCTGTTCGTTTCGCATGGCTGCATAGGCCATCTGGAACCGATTCGCCAGCGCATAGTCACCCGAACCAAAGTCACCGAGGACCGCCGAAGACGACGAGAAATAGCAGACGAACTCCAACGCCTCTTCGTCTGCGAGCAGCTCGTCAAGCACTTGAGTGCCCCTGATTTTCGGGTCGAGGATGCGCTTGAAACTCTCCTCATCTTTCTCAAGGATGCTTCGGTCGCTTGTGACACCCGCCGTATGCACAACGCCATGAATCGCGCCAAACTGCTCACGCGCTTGAGCAAGCCCTTCCCGCATCGCATCCGCATCGCAGACATCCGCTTTCACATACAGGACTTGGCTGCCCAACTTTTCCAGAGCACGGAGCTTGGTTAGCTTCTCATCGTCAAGCGCAGAGCGACCAGTTAGAATCAGCTTGACCGGACCTTTTTTCGCAAAATATTCCGAAAATAAATACCCAAGCCCGCCGCATCCTCCGGTGATCAGATAAGTGCCCCCTGCTCTCACCTTCAAGCCGCCTGCTTGCAAGTCGGTCGGCTGCACGGAGCAGACATAGCGCTTGCCGGATCGGTAGAGAACGCTGGAGAGCGATGGCGCTTGCAGTTCCGTCAAAATCTTCGGCAGGCACGCAGCGAACGAGACCTCTCCCTCTTGAATGAACATGGCCGCCTGCGTCTGTGGCAGCACGAGCCGTAGCGAGCGGGTCAGCGCGATCCACGACTCCAGATGACAACGCTCCAATTCGTTGGCATAAGAACCGAGGAGCAGCAGTCGCTTGGCCTGCACGTTCGACTTCGCCAGATCTTGAACAAGAGGAACGAGCGCAGCCGGGTCCTGACGGCAGCTCGCATCCTCCAGCGGACAAAGGTACAGCACGGCGTCCACCACTTGCCAGTCCTGCCGCCCGTCGCCGAGCACGTCCTGAAGGCTCTCCCCGCTGGTGACGAACGCAACCTGTGCGCGATGATCGACAGCCTGCACCGCTTCAACGACCGCTTGCTGATGTTCCGGCTCTGTCAGGAAGCAGATCAGCTTGCTCGTACGAAGCGGCGTTCCCTCGGCCGCCTTTTCCTCCTTCCAGACTTCTTCATAGGTCAACAATTTAGAAGTCGGCTCAGAAACGGACTCATTTCTGCTTGCCGCATGTGCATTTCGAATCATATCTATCGCTTCGGATTTGGACAAACGATTGTGTTTCACTTCAGACAATAGTTGCTGCAGGAAATCTTTCATATGTGCCTCCTCGCGCTTCGGCGTTCCTTTTTGAATTTCTCTCATAAAATAGAAAAAAAGGGAGGATCGCTCCTCCCTTTTCTTAGGTTCTGCTATGAAAATATGTCATGCGGACATACTCTTCCCATGTCATCTGCCCACATGCACACGACACAATGCAACTGGATGTGCCCCTTACACCCGCCAACGCGCCGCAACATCGATTGGAAAGCAAATAAGGAGTTTGTTTCAAATATGCTATCATTTACCATCTTCTACCTAATACTAATCTCGCAACATTCATTTAGTCAAGAGATCAATTCGGGATCAGGGCGCTGCTGATTTTCAGAAGGGCTTCTTCGAGGGTGATCTCTTCGTCCACCATCTCGTCCAGAATCTGCTCATAGAACCCTTCGTCAAAATTCGGCCCCTCCACCGCCCAGCATCTCTCACGGGCAAACGGATAGGTCGGTAGCGAGAGGCGGCGCGGTCTCTCCGTACCATACAAAGAACCGTACTCCACACGCAGGCCCTTGACCCAGAGGTCGGCCAGCTTGGCAAGCTGGCCGCTCTCCCACCATTTCGTCACGAGCTCCTGCATATCTTGATCCGCCGCGAACGACAGCGAGCTGTCCGTCGCGCCTTTGACCTGACCGCGGAAGACCGCGCCAAGCGCCGGATGGCCTTGCAGATAAGCGGACAGCTTCTGCTGCAGGTCCTGTGCGGAGGTTGCCACCACGGCAAGCCGCTCTTCCATCACTTCGCGCCCCACCTGCAAGGTATAGACCGCATCGGCGAGCGTTTCATCCGTCACAACCTGTCTGTTGATCGCCGCCTGCAGGCGCAGCACCTGCTCGTGCAGACGCTGCTCGTCTTTGGCGGACAGCACGAGCAGAGCCGGACGGTTCTGCGCGATACGGGCAGCCGCTCGCGGTGCTACCTCCGGCACATGCTCCTCGATCACAAGATGCGCATTGGAACCTCCCGCTCCGAACGAGGAGATGCCAGCGATGCGCGGAACCTCGCGAAGCTCGCCGTCCACCTCCAGCAGCGGCCGCTTCCACTCCGCCAGTTCCCGCTGCACGACGAACGGCGTCCGACCAAAGTCGATGTTCGGGTTAAGCACGTCTGCGTGCAGAGACGGCACTAGCTGGCGATGCTTCATCTGCAGCAGCACTTTGGTCAGGCCCGCAATGCCAGCCGCACTCTCGCAGTGGCCTATATTCGATTTGACTGATCCGATCGAGCAGAATTGCGTGTCTGTCGTGTCTTCTTGGAAGACTCTCATCAATCCGGCAATCTCGATCGGGTCGCCGAGCGCCGTTCCCGTGCCGTGCGCTTCCAAGTAAGAGAGGGAGCGCGGGTGAATGCCAGCCTTTTTGAACGCGCGTCCGATCACGCGAGCTTGCAGATTCGGATTCGGGACGGAGTAGCCATTGGTCTTGCCGCCGTGATTGACCGCCGTCCCCTTGATCACGCCGTAGATCTGGTCGCCGTCCTCTAGCGCCCTGGCGAGCGGTTTGAGCAGCACAGCGCCGACGCCTTCACCCGGCACGTACCCGTCGCCCCCTTCACCAAAGCTCTCACAGCGCCCTTTGCTCGACGCAAACTTGCCTTGGCCGAGCATCAGGTACTTGTTCGGATGCAAGGACAGGTTGACCCCTCCGGCCACGGCCAGCTCGCAGTCGCCTTGCTCCAGACTCTGGCAGGCCAGATGAATCGCCGTGAGCGACGAGGAGCACATCGTATCGACCGCAAGGCTCGGGCCGTGCAAGTTGAAGAAATAGGACACGCGGTTGGCGATCGACGACGGGTTGCCCGACAATGCCATCGGACGGCCCCGCAACGTCTCCTCCGCTCCGTAGAACTGATACTCCGAGTACATCACCCCGACATAGACCCCGACATTGCGCTCCTCGCCCGATTCCCCGCCTGACACAAGCGTGTCGCGAGTGTAGCCCGCATCTTCCATCGCCTCATACACGGACTGCAGGAACAGGCGCTCTTGCGGGTCCATGATCTCAGCTTCCCGAGGTGCAATGTTGAAGAACAGCGGGTCGAACTTGTCGACATCGCGCATGAACCCGCCCCACTTGCTGTACGTCTTGCCACGCTTGCTGCGATCCGTGTCATAATACGGGCTGTGATCCCAGCGCTCCTTTGGAATTTCGGTGATCGAGTCCCGACCCTCGCGCAAGTTGTTCCAGAATGCCTCCAGATCATGCGCCTGCGGGTAGCGCCCTGACAGGCCGATGATCGCGATGTCGAGCGCGCCGCTCTGTTTGGTCGGCTCCTTGACCGCCGCGCGAACCGGCGCGACGACCTTCCGCACAGGTGCTGCCACCGAAACCGATGCAGGCTCTGCTAGTCGCTCCTCGACCCCGAGCAGGTCAATCAGATGGGCACGGTGATTTTTCAAAAAGTACCCGGTCAGATCACGAATGTTCTGGTACTCGAAGAACAGCGTCTTCGGCAACGCACCGAACGTTTTTTCCAATTGACGGGTCAGCTGCATCACCATGATCGAGTCGATGCCGTACACTTCCAGCGGCCTAGACGCTTCGATGCTCTCAGCCGGAACTCCCAGGACGGAGGACAGCTGCTTTTTGAAAAAATCGGCCGCTGCGCTCGCCAGAACCGCCTCTTCCTTGGCAGTCGGGATTGGAGCTGCGGGAACCTGCTTGTTGGTCTCGCCTGTCAGCAGGTCGATCACCTGCTGAATCGTCGGCAGTTCCGAGAAGGTGCTCGGCGTCAGATCCAGGCCGAACTCCTCGTTGAGACGATCGGCCAGCTCATTCATCAGAAACGCATCGATCCCGTAGTCCAACCACTCGGCCTCGGCATCCAGTTCATCAGGTCTGACCTGCAGCAAGTCCGAGGCGAGCTGCAGCACTCTCGCTTGCACTTGGCCAGCTACGCTGTGAACCGGACGGGCAGCAGGAGCAGGGAACAGCGGGTGCAGCTTCTCCGTGATCCGGGCGAGGTCGCCCTGCACCACCATCAACTGATCGCACCCGATGGCCAAGCCCTGATAGAGAGCCCGAATCCCGTTCCGGCTCTCCAGCGGGATCATCCCCGTATGCTCTCTCATCCATTGCTCCGTCTCTGCATCCACCTGCATTCCGCCGTCTTGCCAGAGCGGCCAGTCGATCGCAAGCGTGCGGCCTTGGCGTTGCCCGCGAGCGACCAGACGATTGCGCTCGGCAGCATAAGCATCCAAGAATCCATTGGCCGCCGCATAATCGGCCTGCCCCGGATTGCCGAGGCAGCCGGCCACAGCGGAGAACAGCACGAAGAAGTCCAGCGGCAGCCCAATGCTCGAACGGTCGAGGTGGACCAAACCGCTCACTTTGGGAGCCAGCACCTCCTGCATCTCCTGCCCGGTCTTGCGGATGATGAAGTTGTCGCGGATCACGCCAGCTCCGTGCAGGATGCCTTGGAGGGTGCCATAGTGCGCCCGGATCTCCTCAAACAGTCCTGCGACCGCCTCTTCTCGCGTCACATCGACCTGTTGGTACTCGATGTGTGCGCCGAGATCCTTAAGCTCCCGCAGAGCCGCTTGCTGCTGCAGGCCCAAGGGGGAGCGGCCGGTGAGGATCAGTCGCGGAGCCTTGACTTGGCTTGCGATCTCTTTGGCAAAAATCAGGCCGAGTCCTCCCGCACCGCCGGTCAGAAGGTAGACGCCGCCATCGCGCCACGGGATATGTAACGCCTGCTGCGAGACTTCCGCCACATCCCAAGAAGCGACCCAGCGCTGCCCGTATCGGTAGCGGATGCGGTCATCTTGCAGGGAATGGCGATTTTCCAAAAGCTTGAGTTCCAATCCTGCCGTGTCCTCGACCTCGATCAGCTGCGCGGTCAGGTTCGGGTTCTCGCGGCGGGCGCTGCGAAGCAGTCCGGCAAGGCCGCTGAAGACCTGACCTTCTCCGTCGGCAGGCACCACGACTTGCACCAGCGCCTTGCCCTGTGGCTTGCTGCGCAGAAGGGTCTGAATCTCTTCGAACACGCGCACCGCATACGCTTGGTAGCGCTCGGCGATGTCCTGACGATCCGACTGCAGCGCCACGACCTGTCCACCGAGCACGAGAGGTGCCGTCAGCTCGCAGAGCAGCACCAGATGCTGCGACAGGGCAGGAAGGGCCGTCTTCTGCGCGATGCCCTGCTGCTTCCAGCTCGGCTGCAGCAAGTGCGCTCCCTGCGTGCGCCCCCCTGCTCCCTCTTCCAGAACGCGCGAGGTGTAGCCTTTCAAGCGCACGCGCACCTGACCATTTTCGTCACACGCATCCACGTCGAACTTTTGCACCTTGTCTTCCGCTCTGCTGCCTTCGCTGCGGCGCACCACGGCCCACATCGAGGGCGTGCACGGACCGTAGATCTCGACTTCCTCAAACGCGAAGGGCACAAGCGGCTTGAATGACGCAGTGCCGAGCATCAGGCCGATCGCGGCCTGCAGCGCCGCGTCCATGAGGCTCGGGTGCAGAACGTAGCGGCTCTCTATGTCAGCCACGCAATCGGGCAGCGACAACTTCGCCAGCACCTGCCCCGTTCCGATCGACAGGCTCTCGATCCCTTGGTGTGCCGGCCCGTAGTCCAGCCCGGCTTGGCGGAAGAGCTCGTACAGCTCGGAAGCGCTGATTCGGTTCTGCGAGCAGGCCGTCTGCAGCGTAGCGAGATCGACGGCAGGAGCATCTGCCTTACCCAAGCGTCTCGCCCGGCCTTGGCTGTGTACGACAGCCCCCCGCCCGTCTCTGACTTCAAAGGAAATCTCCTCGCCCTCTTCCGCCCGCAGCCCGACCTGAACCTCGACCGGCCAGTTCCCTGCGAGGATCGGGCTTGCGAAGCCCACATGCTGCAAGCGCCATGCGCTGCCTTCTTCGCTCGCTCCCGCCGCCAGCTCAAGAGCTGCGCGGACCATTTCGAGATGGGCCACGCCCGGCAGAATCCGCTGTCCGTTGATCACATGATCGGCAAGGAAGAACTCTTTTCCTGTAAAAACAGACGCATAGCGCTGCTCTTCCAGCACCGAAATGTTTTCGTGCAGCAACGGATGGAGCATGCGGGAGTTTGTGCCGCCCGCCTTCGCGACAGACTGCGCCGAACCTTCCGGCTTCCAATACCGCTCCTTGGCAAACGGATATGTCGGCAGCGGGATGCGTGCATAGGGAAGCCCTTCAAACAGGCGTCCGTACTCCAGCGCATAGCCTTGTGCATACAGATCGGCCACGGCCGCGAGCTGTTCGAGCAGGTCTGCCCCTTGGGCAGCATGGCGACAGTTTTCGATGCACTGGTTGCCGTAGCGTTTGAGCGACGGCTGTTCCCGAAGTTCGTTCTCAAGCAATTCGCCGTGATGCACACCAGCGACTTTTCCCGTCTCCCGCCATTTTTGCAGTGACTTGACCAGTTCCGGCACATCGCGCACCACGCAGGCCAAGCGGTGAGACAGATGCTTGCGCCCGACGAGCAAGGTGTAGCTGATGTTGCCGCAGTCCGCATTCGGTTCCTGCTCGCAGAAGGCGATCAGATTCTGCACCTGCTTGCGAAGCTGTTCGGCGGTGCGAGCGGACAGCACGATCAGATGCCCCGCTCTGTCAATCGGCGTCTGAACGGTCTGCGGCGGTTCCTCGATCACCATATGCGCGTTGGTGCCGCTGAACCCGAAGGCGCTGATCGCCGCGCGGCGCTTGCTCCCCGGCTCGATGCTCCAGTCCCGCAGCTTGGTGTTTACATAGAACGGGCTGCCTTGATGCTCGATGTCTGCATTCCACGCATCAAAATGAAGCGAGGGCGGCAGTTGTTTGTGTTCCAGCGCAAGCAGGATTTTGAGCACCCCGGCGACCCCGGCCGCCGCAGCTGCGTGTCCGATGTTCGTTTTGATCGAACCGATCGCGCAGTATTCCTTGCGATCCGTGTAGGCGCGGAAGGCGCGGGTCAAGGCGTCGAACTCGATCGGATCGCCGAGCTTGGTTCCGGTGCCGTGCGCTTCGACCAGTTGAATCTGCTCCGGATCGATCCCATGCGTCTCATAGACCTTGCGCTCTAGACGCTCTTGCGAATTGGCGCTGGGAGCGGTGATTCCGTTTGTCGTGCCGTCCTGGTTGAGCGCTGAGCCTCGAATCACGCCATAAATATGATCTCGGTCAGCGAGCGCGTCTTTCAGTCGTTTGAGGACGACGACCCCCACGCCTTCTCCCGGCACGAATCCGTTCGCCTGGTCATCGAACGTGTGACAGCGCCCCGTCGCCGAGAGCATGCTCGCACGCTCTGCCGTCAAGTAGAAACGAGGCGTGCTCTGGATAAAAACGCCGCCGGCCAGCGCCATGTCCGTCTCCCCCGACCGCAACCCTTGGCAAGCCAAGTGGATGGAGACGAGCGAGCTCGAACAAGCCGTATCGACCGCGACCGCCGGGCCTTGAAGGTCTAGGAAATACGAGATGCGCGCCGGAATCACAGAGGCGGCGTTGCCCCACATCGATTGTGCTGGTGCCTGTTCAACCATCGACTGCTGGTAGTCGCCTCCGTTGATCCCGACATACACCCCGCAGGAGGCTCCTTTGACCGCGTCGCCGGCATAACCGGCCAGTTCGAGCGCTTTCCAAGACTCTTCGAGGAAAATGCGCTGCTGTGGGTCCATGTACGTCGCTTCAACGCCCGAGATGTGGAAGAACAGCGGATCGAAGCGGTCGATGTCATCGAGGAAGCCGCCTTCGTTGCAAAAGCGTGCTCCCTCCGCATGATAAGAGCGAAGATCCCATCGCGTCACCGGTCCCACGAGATCGTCTCCGTTCGCCAGATGCTCCCACAGCTCGCCCAAGTCCCCCGACTTCGAAAAACGCCCGCTCATGCCGACGATCGCAATCGCATTAAAATCTCCGCCTTGTTCGGAGATCTTTTTCCCCGCATCGTCTCGACCGTCAACACGACCGCCTTCTCGAGCACTTTCTCGAGCGCCTTGCTGAACGTCAGCTTGAGCTCTTGCCGTTTGCACCAATTTTGCTGCCGATGCAATTGTATTTGCAATTGCAGGGTCATTTGCGATTGCAGTCGCTGAGGTCGTCGCCGATGTTTGAGGCTTGGCGGGAGCGAACGCTGTGGCAAGCGCTTCTTTGTATTGCCGGAGTATGTAGGAAGCCAGTTGGTTGACCGAGCTGTAATCGAACAGGTTCGTCGTCTTCAAACCGATCGGCAGCTTGTCGTTTAGTGCCTGCACCAGATGAACACCCGTGATCGAGTCCAGACCGTAATCGGCAAACGACTTGTCAGAATCAATCCGTTCCCGATCCACTTTTAAAGAAGAGAAGAGCTGGTCCTTGATCGCCTTCTTCACCCGCTCCTCGATCAGCGCTTCCGTCACCTCGGATGCCGGAGCCTCGCCCGCTTCTCTCGACACGACGGGGGTCTCCGTTTTGGGCGACTTCGCTGCGGTGGAGGCCACCGTCTGCCCTTGCCCCTGTTTCTGTCGCACCACCCCGTCGCTTTCCGCCACGATGATCTGCTGGCCGAGATCGTGCGCCTTTTGCGCCGGATGATCGACCGCGCGGAATCCTTCCGTTTTCAGCACCGAGGACCAGGTCTCCGGAGACAAGCCCGGGCAACCCGGCATGCGCAGCTCCGCATCCTCATACCGCCACCATCCATCGAGCAGGCCAAAGGTCAGGTGCGTGAACACCGAATTGCGGCTCATCTCGTTGAGCAGCAACAGGCCGTTTTTTGCTAAAACAGCCTTGGCATTGCGCAAAGTCTGGCGAATGTTCTTGGTGGCATGTAGGCAGTTGGTCGCCAACACGAGGTCATACGCCCCCGCGTCCAGTCCCTGCCCGGCGATCGGCTCCTCCACATTGAATACTCGATAGGTCAAATACGGAGCCTTCGGAGCATACTCCCGTTCGGCATGGAGCAAAAACGCCTTGGAGATGTCCGTGTAGCAATATTCTTCGACGTGCTGCTGATAAGGTTGCAGCTTATCAAACACCATCGCGCTCGTCCCGCCGGTTCCGGCTCCGATCTCCAAGATGCGAATGCGCGCCGCCGGCTCGTTTTTCAAACGCTCCTGCAGGTAGAGGACCACGGTGTCGGCCAGCACTTCGTTGTAGCCGTCAGAGATCGCGTTGATTTTATACACGCCTTCCACCAGCTTCATCGAGGCATCAGGAAACAGGATGTCCGTCGCCGCCCGCTTGCCCGTCAGAATGTCCGGCAGTGCGCGCATCGTCGTCTCGACCAGCACGACCTGCGCCTTGAGCTCCGCTTTTTCCAGCCAGCGAGACTTTCTCGCCTCCCACTCCTGCCAGAGCGTTTCCGACGATTCGTCGAAGCTGAGATGCGCATAACGGGTCAATAGGGCGAGGCTTTCTTCGTACCACTTGTTATATAAGTCGGTCAAGAACCCGCGAGCCGGGTTCTTGACCGGATGCAGTCCCAGTTCGCGCAGGTGCGCCCCGAGCAGACGACAGAGGAGTTCATCCAGTTCCTCGCGTTCACGGCTGCCTTCCGCCCAGACGCGAAGGAGGGTGGCGTCATCAGACACGAACTCCTTTCGGATCTGTTTTACAATGGAGGGATGCTTATGCGGATAAACGGTGATGATGTCTCCTGCTCTTGTCCCTAGATACCGAATCATGTTCTTGCCCCCTCAAGTCAGGTGATTTGCTTTCCTATCTTTTGCATAATAAAAAGCGCCCCCTTCCCAGACAGGAAGAGGAGCGCTTTTCATCTAGTTCAAAATCTTCATCAGTGCCATCTGATCCATCGGGCCTGCCAGCAGCGTCTCCAGCGCCTGCATGCCCTCAGACGGCTCGATCGAGCCGATCCCCGCCCGGGTCATGCGTTCCTGATAGGCCGGAGATGCGACGACCCCGACCGAGCCCCAGTAGCCCCAGTTCATCACTTTCACGGCACAAGGCCATTCCTGTGCGAGCCGGTGCGCAAACGCGTCGGTAAAGGTGCAGCCAGCCACATAGTTGCTCTGGCCTGCCGCTTTGAGAAACACGTTCACCGAGGAGAAGATCAACACGAAGTCGAGCGGTTCTTCGCCAAACACCTGCGCCATGCGGACGCTGACATCCACCTTGGCTGCGAGCGAGGCACGGAACTGCTCCTCCTCCATGTTGGCCAGGCTGCTGTCCGCCAGCACGATCGCGGAGTGTATGATCCCATCGACCTGTCCGTAGCGAGCCTTGATCTCCTCATATGCGCGCTGCAGCGACTGTCGATCCGTCGCATCCGCCGCGATGTAGTGAGGTGCAGGTCCCAGCTTGGACAGGGCGATCCGCTTGGCTTCAATCGCGGCATCCTGCGAACGGCGGCCGATCCAGACGATCTGCGCCGCGTAAGTACGGATCATGTACTCGCTCCAGACTTCGCCGATGCCGCCAGCCCCGCCGATCACCACGTATACGCCGCCCGGCTTGTAGATCGTCTGATCCGGCTGTGAACAACTCAGCTCCGCCAGTTGCTGGCGATGCCATTGCCGTCCTCGATAGACCCATGCATCCCCTTGCGGGTCTGCCGGGATCGTAAACAGGTCGGGCAGCGGCCATGCCTCCTCTGCGTCCAGATCGACCAGGCGAATGTTCCAGTTCGGATACTCCTTGGCCATTGAACCGATCAGGCCATGCAAGCCGGCGTGAACCGGGTTGACCGTCTCTTCGCGGTGCAGAGCCTGCGTCTGCGTCGTCAGCACCGTCCAGCCAAGGCTTCGAGCTCCGTACCCGAGATCGAGCACCGCTTTGATCAGGCGGAAGGCGAGCAGAACCCCTTCGTGCTGCCCGGTGATCACCGCCCCCAGCTCCAGCCCGTCAGAAGAACGATCGGGCGCGATCCAGAAAATGTGATCGAGCGCACCGCGCGCCTTCAGCTTGCTGGCGATGGCCTCCACGCTCTCTCCCGGCTTGATGTCAAGTTCGCGCGCGTTCGGCAGATACTGCCGGATCGCTTGCTGCTGCTCCGGCGTGCCGCCTATGATGGCGATCTGATCGAGCGGGGATGGGTGCAAGGGGCCTCGCTCCAAGGGAACTGCATCCCAGACAGGAACCAGACTCACAACCTCGCCTTGCTCATCGTGCAGAAGGTTCGCTTCTGCGCTTGAAGTCTGCGGTGCAAAGGAAGCCGCTCCCGGATTCTCCATCAGCGGCTCCACCCAGCAGCGCTGCTTGGCGAACGGGTAGCTCGGCAGGGAGATGCGTCGCGGTCGGTTTCCTTCGTAGAGCCGGCTCCAGTCAAACGCCAATCCTTTGACCCACAGGTCGAGCAGCTTCGCATATTTGCGCTTGCTCACCCACGCCTCGATCGCCGCCTGCAAGTCTTCATCGGCCGCAAACAATGACAGGGTCTCTTTGTTGCCTTTGAGCTGACCACGGTACAAGCCGTCGATACCGTCCTCCCCATTCAGGAAGCCCGCCAGCTTTTCCACCAACTCCCCGACGCTCGAAGCCGTCAGGGCCAACCGCTCCTCCATCGCTTCTCGTCCGACCTGCAAGGTGTAGGCGAAATCGACGAGGTCGGCTTCGGTGAACGCTTCCTCTTGCAAAACGATCAGAAGATGCCTTGCCTGCTCGATCAGGCGCGGCTCTTCTTTGGCCGACAGCACAACGACCGCCGGGTTCTCTACGGTGACCTTCCGCTGCACGCGAACCTCCGCTTCGGGAACGTATTCCTCCAGCAAGAGGCAGGCATTGGAACCACCCGCACCAAAGCTGCTTACAGTTGCTCTCCTCGGCACTTCCCGCCCGTCGATCACCGGCCGCTTCCATTCCGCCAGCTCCTGCTGGACGACGAACGGCGTACGGTCAAAGTCGATGTGCGGGTTGAGCACGGCTGAATGCAGAGAAGGCACGAGCTGACGATGTTTCATTTGCAGCAGCACCTTCGTCAGACCGGCGATGCCCGCGGCGCTCTCCGAGTGCCCGATGTTCGATTTGACCGAACCGATCGCGCACTTCTGCCCGCCGACACGCGATTCTTGGAAGACCTTGGTGAGACCGGCGATCTCAATCGGGTCGCCCAGCGACGTTCCGGTGCCGTGCGCTTCCACATAGGAGAGCGTGCCCGGATCGATGCCGGCCTCTTTAAAGGCACGGCCGACCACGCTCGCCTGCGCGTTCGGGTTCGGGACGGTATAGCCGTTGGTCTTGCCGCCGTGGTTGATGGCGGTCGCTTTCAGCACGCCGTAGATCTGGTCTCCGTCTTCCAGCGCTTTGGCCAGCGGCTTGAGCAGCACAGCGCCCACGCCTTCGCCCGGCACATATCCGTCGCCGCCTTCGCCAAAGCTCTCGCAGCGCCCTTTGCTCGACGCGAAGTTGTTCTGCCCGAGCAGCAGGTACTTGTTCGGGTGCACCGACACGTTGACGCCGCCGGCAATCGCCACCTCGCACCCGCCATGCAGCAAGCTCTGACAAGCCAGATGAATCGCGGTCAAGGACGAAGAGCACATCGTGTCGACCGCCAGGCTCGGCCCGTGAAGGTTCAGGAAATAGGACACGCGATTGGCGATCGAAGACGGGTTGCCGGCCAGCGCCATCGGCTTGCCGAGCAGCGTCTGCTGCGCCCCGTACAGCTGATACTCTTCATACATTACGCCGACGAACACCCCGACATTGCCGTCGAGCCCATAGGCGCGGTGCTTGGCGAGCGCATCGCGGGTGTACCCCGCATCGTCCATCGCTTCACAGACGGTCTGCAGGAACAGCCGCTCTTGCGGGTCCATGAACTCCGCATCGCGAGGGGAGATGTTGAAGAACAGCGGATCGAACTTGTCCACATCTTGGAGGAAGCCACCCCACTTGCTGTTCGTTTTGCCCGGATTGCGCTTGTCGGCGTCGTAATACGGGCTGTGATCCCAGCGGTCAGCTGGAATCTCCGTGATCGAGTCCCGACCATCGCGCAGGTTTTTCCAAAACTCGCGCAGGTTCTGCGCCTCCGGGTAGCGGCCGGATACGCCGATGATCGCGATATCCAGCGGTTTTGCATCAGAAGTTGCTCCATCGGTCGGCACGTTTGCACCCACCTTCGAAGGAGCTTGTACGAAGCGGCCTCTCCCTCGCTTGCTGAGCACGGGCGCTTCCCGCTCTCCGATCGGCTCGGCTGCGGCGACCGGCTCAGCGGCTGCCGCAGCCGGCTGATCTGTCGGCACCTCGACCCCGAGCAGCTTTTTCATCGGCTCCGGATAGGAGTCGATGAAGTACCCGGTCAGATCTTCGATGTTCTGATATTCGAAGAACAAGGTCTTCGGCAGCGAACCAAACGTTTTTTCCAGCTGGTTGGTCATCTGCATGACCATGATCGAATCGATGCCATAGTCCTCAAGCGGCGCATCCGCTTCGATGCGGGCCGTCGGCATCTTCAGGACGGTCGAGAGCAATTTTTTGAAAAAGAGAATCGACTTGTCACGCAGGATCTCTTCCGACACCGAAGACATGTCCAGCACAGAAGCCGATGCAGTCGGAACTGCCGTCTCTTGCGGCTGCTCCAACAAGGAAGCCCGCAGCTGTCTCATGTCGCCGTGAAACACGACAACCTGATCCTGTTCCACCGCGAGGCTCTGATACAGCGCCTGTACGCCGCTCAAGGTCGGCATCGCGGTCATGCCTAACTGCTCTTGCAAGGCTCGCTCCGTCTCGGCATCCAAGCGCATGCCGCCGTCCTGCCAGAGCGGCCAGTTAATCGACAGCGTGCGACCTTGGCGCTGCTTGGCTGCCACCTGCCCGTTGCGATACTGGGCATATGCATCCAAGAAGGCATTGGCCATGCTGTAGTCCGCTTGGCCCGGATTGCCGAGCACACCGGCGATTGACGAGAAGGTGACGAAGAAGTCGAGAGGCATGTCGCCACTCGCTTGATCCAGATTCACCAGACCCGCCACTTTGGGAGCCAGCACCTCGGCCAGTTCCGCTTCCGTTTTCTTCAGCATGAAGTTGTCGCGAATCACGCCGGCGCTGTGGACGAGCCCGTCCAGCTTGCCGGAGTCGGCGCGGATGGCGTCAAATAGGCGCTCGACCTGTGCTCTGTCTGTTACATCTACACGCTTGTACTCGATGCGAGCACCTGTCGCTTGCAGCTCCTGAATCGCGGTCTGCTGTGCCGCTCCAAGAGCAGAGCGGCTGGTGAGATACAAGGTCGTGCCGCTGACTTGCTGCACGATCTCCCGAGCCACGATCAGGCCGAGACCGCCTGCGCCGCCCGTGATCAGGTACGTCCCGCCATCTTTCCACGGGATGTGCACCTCCTGCCGGGAGACCTCCGCTTCGCTCCAGCCTGCCACCCAGCGCTTGCCATCTTGGTAGCGAATGTGCCGATCTTCCAAGCGGGCGAGATTCTCTTGCAGGCGAGCGGCCACTTCCGTCGCAGCGGACGTGCGCTCCAGTTCGATCAGTTGCCCGATCAGGTTTGGATTCTCTTGCGACGCCGTTCGCAGCAGAGCGGAGAGTCCTGCGCTCAAGCGATGCTCCGGCTCGGTGCCGACTGCGATCTGCACGAGCACTTGGCCTTTGGGCTTGTGCTGGAGCAGAGCTTTGATCTCTCGGAACGCTTGGGTCGCGTGCGCTTCATAACGCGCTGCCGGATCGGATGTCTCCGAGCGCAAAGTTATGCAGCGAGCGTCGTTCACGTCTGCCTCCATGTCGCAGAGGAGCACCAAGCGCTGGCTGTAGCTCGGCTGTTGTGCCGGCTCGCCGACCGGTTGCTCCGTCCAGTTCGGGAGCAGCATCAGCGTTCCTTCTCGGCCGCGCCCATCGTCCAGTTGTCGTGCGGAATAGCCCTTGATGCGAACGCGGACATCGCCTTCTGCGGCGCAGAGGTCAAGGTCGAACTTCTGCACCTTGTCCCCCGGACGGCTGCCAGCGCTGCGGCGCACGAGCACCCACATCTCGTCCGTGCACGAACCGAGGATGTCTACTTCCTCCAACGCGAACGGCAGAGCCGGATGCTTGATGTCGGCACCGTCGGACAACAGGGCCAGCGTGACCTGCAAGGCCGAATCCATTAGGCTCGGATGCAGCATAAACGAGCTTTCCTGCTCAACGGAAGCCGGCAGCACAAGGCGGGCGAGCGCTCGATCCGTACCCAGATGCACGCGCTCGACGCCGCGATGTGCCGGCCCGTGGTCGATGCCAAGCGACTCAAACATCGAGTAGAACGCGGAGGCATCAAGCGTCTTCAGGGAGCACTGAGACTGCAAAGTCTTGAGGTCAAGGCTTGGCATGGCTTCAAACGACTTCCAGACCGCACGCCCTTGCGAGTGAATGACCAGTTCCTGACCTGTCTCCTCCTCGCGATAGACCTCAAACCCGATCTCGTCATCCGCTTCCGGGAACAGGCTCAGATGCACATCCAGCGGCTGCTCCCCGAGGAGGAGCGGGCTTGCCCAGATGACATGCTTCAGGCGCAGGCCGTCTCTTCCATCTTTCAGAGAAGCGGCTGCCAGTTCGACAGCTTCGCGCGCCATCTCCAGATACGCCACGCCCGGCAGCATGCGCTGGCCTTGCACGACATGGTCGGCCAAGAAGAACTCCTCCCCTGTGAAGGTCGAGGTAAATCGCTGCTCGGTCAGGTCGGACGTGTTGCGATGAAGCAGCGGGTGAAGCGCCGTGTTCATTGCGTGCGACGAACGGAGTCCACTGCCCGCCGTCCCCTCCTCCTTGGACATCCAGTAACGCTCTTTGGCGAACGGATAGGTGGGCAGGCTGATGCGCTGCGGTAGGGTTTGATACAGCTCGTTCCAGTCAATGCTGCCACCAAGGACCCAGAATTCGGCGAGCTTGTCGTGCTGACGATTCTGCATCCAATCGTTTGCCTCGGATGCGAGGTGGCCAAGGCTCGGCTTGTCCTTGCCGCGTCTGACCTGACCACGGTACAGCCCTGCGATGTTTTCCTGCCCTTGCACGTACGCTACCAAACGGTCTGTCAGCTCTTGCAAGGAACGTACCACGAGGGCCATCCGCTCTTCCATCTTTTCGCGTCCCACCTGCAACGTGTAGGCCGCGTCCACTAGATCGGCATCCGTGAGGCGTCCTTCCGCCACGAAGGCGAGCAGTTGGCGGCTCTTTTCCTGCAGGCGCTCCTCATTCTTCGCCGACAGCACGACGATCACTGGCTGCTCCGGCGCGGTGCCTTTGGTCTGGCTTGCTCCGCTCGGGATATATTCCTCGATCACCAGATGCGCGTTCGAACCGCCGGCGCCAAACGACGAGATCCCTGCGATGCGCGGATATACTCGACGAACCCCATCCAGTTCCAGAACCGGACGCGGCCACTCTCCCAGTTCCTGCTGCACGACAAACGGTGTCTTGCCGAAGTTGATGTTCGGGTTAAGCGTCTTGGCGTGCAGGGTCGGAGCGATCTGTCCATGCAACATCTGCAGCAACACTTTGGTCACGCCCGCGATGCCTGAAGCGCTCTCGCAATGGCCGATGTTCGACTTGGCCGAGCCGATCGCACAGAACTGCTTGTCCTCCGTGCCTGTTTCAAATGCTTTGGTCAGGCCGGTGATCTCGATCGGGTCGCCCAGCGACGTGCCGGTTCCATGCGCTTCGAGATACGAGACCGTCCGCGGGCGAATGCCCGCCCGCTGCAGAGCGTCTGCGATGACGCGAGACTGCGCGTTCGGGTTCGGCACCGTGTAGCCGTTGGTTTTGCCGCCCGCGTTTACCATGCTGCCCTTGATGACGCCATAGATGTGGTCGCCATCGGCGATCGCCTTGTGCAGCGGCTTCAGGAGGATCGCGCCGACGCCCTCTCCGTCGACAAAGCCGTCGGCCCCATCGCCGAACGCCTTGCACGCATCGGTCGCCGAGAGCATGGTCATCGCCGAGAGCCGCAGATAGTGCGCCGGATCAGAGATCAGGTTAACACCGCCTGCGATCGCACAATCGCTCGTACCGCTGTACAAGCTCTCCAAGGCGAGATGAATCGCCGTCAAAGACGACGAGCAAGCCGTATCTACATTGATGCTCGGCCCTTGGAAGTTAAAGAGATACGAGACGCGGTTCGCCAGCGACCAGAAGTTCGCACCCGTCGGGTAAAAAGCGTTCATAATCCCGGCGAACACCCCGACCTTGCCACTCTCGGCGAGAGTGCCCGGCGTGTACCCCGCATCTTCGATGCTCGTGTATACCGTCTCCATGAACAACCGCTCCTGCGGGTCCATCTTCTCCGCTTCGGCAGGGGAGATCTGAAAGAACAAAGGATCGAACTTGTCGATGTCCTTCAGGAACGCTCCCCATCGGGTGTACATCGTCCCCGCTTTTCCTTTTTCCGGGTCAAAATAGTCCTGCCAGTTCCAGCGTTCTTGCGGAATCTCGCCCACGCTGCTGCGACCCTGCTTCAGATTGTTCCAGAAGCTGTTCACATCGTCAGCGCCCGGGTAGCGCCCGGCCAGCCCGACGATCGCGATGTCCTGCAGGCGCATCGGAGGCTCTTCAGCTCTCACTTCGCGGGCGACTGGTGCCTCTTCTTGCCGCTGCAGATAGCGCTTGGAGGATGTGCGGAAGGTCAGGCTCGTGCGTGTTTGCGCAGCCTGTGCAGGCATGGGAGCCTCCGTGCGCGGCGTCTGCTGCACCTCCGTCTGCCCGGCCAGCCCGAGCTTTGCGACAAGCGCCTCGCGCTGCGTGTCGACCAGATGACCGGCCAGCGAGTCTAGGGTCTGGTATTCAAAGAACAGCGTGCTGTTGAGATCCTCCCCAATCCCTACGCGCAATGCATTGGTCAGTTGGACGACGAGAATCGAATCGATGCCATACTCCTCCAGCGATTCGGACGGGTCGATCTGGTCACTCGGAATCTTCAGCGTGTCACCGACCACATTTTGAAGGTAGGCGATGACGTTTTCACGTAGGTGTTCTTTCGTAACAGGAGCCTGCGCGACAGGCGCGACGGATGCCGGCTGCACAACCGTAATCGGTTCTGCTCTCACCGGTTCCGGCTCGAAGCCGATCGCCTTTTGCAAAGCGTCCTTGTGTGCCTTGACAAAATAGTCGGCCAGCTCGCCGAGCGTCTGATATTCGAAGAACAAGGTGCTGCTGATCTCCCCAAACACCTCGCGCAGAGCATTGGTCAGCTGCACGACGAGGATCGAGTCGATCCCGTACTCCTCCAACGCTTCCGTCTCGTCGATCTTGTTCACCGGAATCTTCAGCGTGTCGCTGACGAGCTCTTTCAGATACGTCACGCTCTTCTCGCGCAGAGATTCAGGAGAAAGCGCGGCGACTGTCGCCTGCACATAGGCCGGCTTGATCGATACCGCTTGCGGTTTTGCTGCTTGTGGCTTGGTCGCCTGCTTGGCCACCGGCTTGCTTTTCTTCGCAGCCTGCTTCTGGCGAACGACGCCGTCGCTCATGGCGACGACAACCTGCTGGCCGAACTCATGCGCCTGCTCTGCCGGATGGAACACGCCGGAGAAGCCTTCGCTCGCCAGCACCTTACCCCAGACCTCCGGGAACAGGCCCGGGTTGCCCGGAATGCGCAACTCTGCATCTTCGTATAGCCACCAGCCTTCGAGCAGGCCGAACGTCAGATGCGTGAACAGCGCATTTTGCGAGATCTCGTTCAGCAAAAGTAGGCCGTTCGGTCGAAGCACGGCTTTGGCGTTGCGAATCGTCTGCCGGATGTTCTTGGTCGCATGCAGAACGTTGGTCGCGATGACAAGGTCGTAGGCCCCCGCTTCAATGTCCTGTCCGGCGAGCGGTGCTTCGACGTTGAAGATCTTCGGTGCGAGATACGGATTGTCAGCCCTGTACTCACGCTCTGCATGCAGCAGAAACGCACGCGAGATGTCGGTGTAGCAGTACTCCACAATGCGATCCTGATACGGCCGCAGCTTGCGGAAAACCATCGCGCTCGTGCCTCCTGTGCCGGCACCTACCTCCAGAATGCGCAGGGAGACGGCCGGATCGTCCGCCAACCGTTCCTGCAGATAGGTCACCACCGTGTTGGCGAGCACCTCGTTGAAGTAGTCGGAGATCTGGTTGTTCTTGTAGATCCCCTCCACCAGCGCCATCGAGGAGTTCGGGAACATGATCTCCGTCGCCGGCACTCGGCCGGTAAGGATATCCGGCAAGGCGTGCAAGGTGGCCTCAACGAGCTGCACCTGGGCTTTCAGGTTCGGGTTGGTGAGCCAGTGCGGCTTGCTCGCTTCCCATTCCTGCCAGAGCACCTGTGCCGGCGTATCGAACTTGAGCGCAGGATCGCGCTCCAGAACGGCGACGCTCTCCGCCAGCCATTTGCGGTAAAATCCGCGCACCGCATTTCCGTCCTGCAATTGCGGCGCTTGCAGCTGCGCGCCGAGCAGACGAACCAGCAACTCCTCCATGTCCGTCTTGTCCAAGCTCTCGTCCGCCTTCATGCGCGCCACGCGACCGTTCTGATCCGGCAGGCGCTTTTGCAGCGACTCTGCAAGCGCAGGCAGAACGTCCGTCCCGATCTGCATCGTTTCGGTCGCGTTCACCCCTTCGACCTGCACGGCCTTAGTGGTTTTCATCAGCCCTAATTGGACGATCGGGCGTGTCAGCAGCGTCTCCAGAGCTTCCATCGCTTCCTTCGGCTCGACAAATCCGATGCCGACCTGTGACAACAGCTCCCCTTCTTTGGAATGCACGATCTCCTCGGCGTTCCAGTAGCCCCAGTTCATCACCTTCACGCGGCAAGACATCTCGTGCGCCATCTGATGGGCAAAAGCATCCATGAACGTGCAACCAGCCGCATAGTGGCTCTGGTTCGCATTTTTGATGAACGAGATGATTGAAGAGAAGAACAGGACAAAATCAAGCGACTTGTCGCGGAACACCTGGGCCACGCGCAAAGAGACGTCCGCCTTTGCCGAGAATCCGGTGCGGAATTGCGCCTCCTCCATGTGATCCAATCCTGCGTCCTGCAACACCATCGCCGAGTGGATGATCCCGTCAATTCGGCCATACCGCTGCTTGATCTCGTCATGCGCCCGCTGGAGCGACGCGGTATCGGTCGCATCGGCGGCCACATAGTGCGGAGCCTTGCCATGCCGTCCGAGGGCTGCGAGCTTGGCTCGAATGGAGGCATCCGGTTGACGGCGACCGATCCAGACGACCTGCGCCTCGTAGCGGCGGATCATGTACTCGGTCCATGCTTCTCCGATCCGTCCGGCCCCACCGATCACCACATACACGCCGCCCTGTCGGTACAGCGTGCTGTCAGCCCGCGCCGCTTGGAGCAAGACGAGCTGTTGGCGGTGCCATTCGCCGCCTCGATAGACCCAAGAACGACCACGGCGATCCGTCGGGAGCTGCAGCAAGTCAACCAGCGGCCAGGCGCCCGCTTCGAGATCGACCAGGCGGATTTTCCAGCGCGGGTACTCCTTCGCCAGAGAGCCTACCAATCCGTGCAAGCTGGCGTGGGTCGGGTTGACCTGCTCCTGCGCGTGCAACGGTTGGGCCTGCGTCGTGAGTACCGTCCAGCCCAGCGGGCGGGATTCGTATCCCGCTTGCAAAAGAGCTTTGATCGTGCGGAAGAGCAGCAGCACGCCTTCTTCCTGCTCGCGGACCAGCGCCTCGTTCATCACCGAGGAGAGAGCGCGCTCCGGAGCGATCCAGAAAATGTGGTCGAAGCTGCCCAGACGCTGCAGCTTGTCCCCGATCTCTGCGATGGAATCGCTCGGCTGAAGGTCGAGCGATTCCACGTTCGAAAGGTGCACGCACACGGAACGCTGCTGCTCCGAAGTGCCTCCGGCCACCAGCACGCGATCGGCAGAAGCCGGGTAAGACGGAACGCGTTCCGGCGTGACGACATTCCATACCGGTGCCAAGGTCAAGTTGCCGACCAGCGGGTCTTTTTCACCCTCCTGCCCGGACGGCGTTTTCGCATCCAACGTACGGTACGTGAAGCCTTTGATTCGAACCGAAACGCGGCCTGCCTCGTCGCACAGATCGATGTCGAGCTTTTCCACCGCGCCTCCTGCTTGGCTGCCTTCGCTGTGGCGGAGCACCGCCCACATCTCAGAGGTGCAGGCTTGGTAGACCTCCAGCTTTTGCAGCACGAACGGCAAAATCGGGTTCGGCGAGAGGTCTCCGCGCGCGCCGAGCAGGAAGCCAACCGACGCCTGCAGCGCAGAATCCATCAGGCTCGGATGCAGAACATACCGGCTGGCGGATGCTGACAGCGCGGACGGCAGAGACAGTCGAGCTAGCACGAGACCTTCGCCGACGTAGAGCTCTTGAATGCCGCGATGACCTTCCCCGTACTCGATGCCCATCGACGAGAAGGCTTCATAGCAGGCTGCCGAAGTCAGCACCTGCGAGGACGCTTGCTTCTGGAACGAGGCAAGATCGACCGTCGGAGGAGCCGTGACAGAAGCGAGAAGCGCGCGGCCTTCGCCATGCACCACCGGCTCGGAGTCCTGCCCCACGGTGTATATCTCATACGCGACCTCGCCGTTCTCTTCCGGGAACAGTCCGATGTGCACCTGCACAGGCTGCTCTCCTAACGTGATCGGGCGAACCCATGCGACATTCTGCAGTTGCACCTCGCTCGGCCCTTCGACCAGCCCGCCGGCTGCATGCTCGACTGCGGCCCGCGCCATCTCCAGATAAGCCACGCCCGGCAGGACGCGATTGCCTTGCACCCGATGATCGTTCAGGAAGAACTCCTCGCCGGTAAAGGTCGACGAGAAACGCTGTTCGGCAAAATCGGACGTGTTCTGATGCAGCAGCGGATGAAGCACGCTCTGCACGCTCGCTGTTTCGGCCGCGACCTGTTCCGTCGCTCTGCTTGCAGCCTTGAGAACCCAATAGCGCTCCTTGGCAAACGGGTAGGTCGGCAGGCTGATGCGCTGCGGACTCCCTTGACGGTAAAGGCGATTCCAGTCGATCTCCACGCCTTTGACCCAGAGGTCTGCCAGCTTGTCATGCTTGCCTTTGGCGATCCATCGGTTCAGGAGTTCCCGCGAGTCTTCGTCTGCGCTGAAGAGCGCAACCGTCTCTTTGTTCTGTTTGACGGAGCCGCGAGGCACGCCCGCCTGCCCGTCCGGGTCTGCCAGATACGCTTCGAGCTTTTGCTTCAGCTCCGAGAGGTCTCGGACGACAAAGGCCACGCGCTCCTCCATCGCCTCCCGTCCGACTTGTAGCGTGTACGCGAGGTCGATCAGGTTAAGGCGTTGAAGAGCCTCCTCAGCCGGGGTGACAGACTCTAGATGCAGGCTGGCCGCCACCGTTTCCCGCACCGTTCCCTCAAGCTCTGCCACGTGGGCCACCGCCGCCGCGATCGACTCTTGCTCCAGCAGTTCTTTAGGATCGACCTCCAGTAGGAATTCCGCTTGCAGACGCTCGCTCAGTTGGGCGAGGTGAATCGGTTCGATGCCATATTCGCTCCACTCGACATCCGCTTCCAATGCGTCTGCCTTCACGTGGATCAGCTCCGCGAGCATCTCCCGCATCACCGCTTCCAAACGCAGTTCCATCCCTTGCGCTTGCACAGGCTCCACAGCTTGCACAGCCACCCGCACCGGATTCTGACGCTGCGCCTCCTCATTCTTGTTCAGAGCCGCCAGCAAGCGGTCCGCATAGGCGACCAGGCGCTCTTTGTTCTTCGCGGACAGAGGAACCAGCGCGGCACCCTGCCCTTCCGTGCTCGTCACCGCTTGCGGCGGGATGTATTCCTCCAAGATCACGTGCGCGTTCGAGCCGTACGCCCCGAACGAGCTTAGCCCGGCACGGCGCGGGTACTCCACCCGCTCACCGTTTTCAATGAGCGTCGGACGCTGCCACTCTTCGGTCTTGTGCTGGACGTAAAAAGGCGAATTTTCCAGATCGATATAATGGTTGAGTTCCGCCGAATGCAGTGACGGCACGAGCTTTTTGTGATGAAGCTGCAGGGCGACTTTGTGCATACCGCTGATGCCGGCCGCCGATTCACTGTGGCCGATGTTGGACTTGACCGACCCGATCGAGCAGTATTGCTTGTCCGGCGTGAAGTTTCGGAACGCCTTGACCAGCCCTTGGATCTCGATCGGGTCGCCGAGCGACGTCCCGGTGCCGTGCGCTTCCATATACGAGATCGTGCGCGGATCGACACCCGTTTTTTCCAAACATGTCTGAATCATGTCCGCTTGGGCCACCTGGCTCGGGACGGTGATCCCGCTCACCGCGCCCACGTGGTTGGTCGTGCTTCCTTTGACCACCGCATAGATGTGGTCGTTGTCCGCAATCGCCTTGCTCAGCGGCTTGAGCAGCACCGCGCCGATGCCTTCGCCCGACACATACCCGTCGCCGCCCTTGCCAAACGTGTGGCAGTACCCGTCGCTGGAATGCATGTCCATCATGCCATACGTCATGTACTTATTCGGATGCAGCGACAGGTTCACCCCGCCGGCCAGCGCCACTTCACACTCGCCGCGCTTGATGCTCTCCAGCGCCAGATGCACGGCGATCAGCGAAGACGAGCAGACGGTGTCGATCGCCATGCTCGGTCCGTGAAAATTGCAAAAATACGACACGCGGTTTGCGATCGAGGCATAGCTGAGCGACAAAGGCTGCGGCTGTCCGTCGCGCACCGCTTCGGCTTGAATCAGCGTGTAGTCCTTGTGCATCACCCCGACGAACACGCCGACATTGCGGCGCTTGTTCGGCCCTTTTGGCGTCACCACCGTCTTCGGGGTGTAGCCGGCGTCTTCCACCGCTTCCCAGCAGGTCTCCAGGAACAAGCGCTCCTGCGGGTCGATCGTCTCCGCCTCACGTGGCGAGATGCGGAAGAATTGCGGGTCGAAGCGGTCCGGATCATGGATAAAACCGCCCCACCGCGACATCGGCTTGCCGGACGGAGACTTGACGCCCTCCAGCCGCTCCCGCTCCCAGCGCGACTCCGGAACCTCCGTGATGCAGTCTTTGCCAGCCAGAAGATTCTCCCAGAACTCGTGAAGGTCGCGCGATTGCGGATACTTGCCGGACATCCCGATGATCGCGATGTCCTCCCCCGCATCCGGCACGCCATAGCTGCTGATCTTCGGGAGTTCGTGCTCAGCTTCGTACAGCTCGTCCGCCTGCTCGCTCCACACTGCCTCTGCCTGATTCGCTCCGCTTGCACCACCGCCGAAGCGGTCCGCATGATGCTCAGCGAGGTACTCGGCCAGCTCCGTGATCGTCGTGTACTCGAACAACAGCGTCGGCATGAGCTGCGTTTCGAGCTTGCTGCCGATCGCTGTCACGACTTCCAGCAGCATCGACGAGTCAAGGCCGATCTCGTAGTACCCGACATCTGTCGCCACTTGATCTTCCGGTTTGCCCAGCTTTTCGGCGATCAACTGGCGCAGGAAAGAGGACGCCTCCTCGACCGCCGAACCGCCTCCCGATGCATACGCAGGAGGTGCGATCGGTGCGGAAGGTCGGGGCTGTGGTTTTGGCTTTTCTTGCACAGCGGCCTCCGCCTTGCGGGCCGGATTGATCAGCCCTGCCCCGCGCACCAGCTTGCCCTTGTAATTGAGCAGCTCCGCGATCTTCTTTCCGTTCGTGTCAAAAAACTCCATCGTCAGAAAATTGAGCTCTTTCTTCCGCTCAACCGGCTTGGCGATACGCGTCCAGCACTCCGTTCCGAGCAGCGCGGAGGCGCGGAATTTTTCATAAAACAGCGGCAGGAACAGCCGCTGCTCCTCCTGATTCGTGTTGTCGAACAAGACACCGGTGCCAACGCCGCTGCCATCGATCAGCGTCGGGTGGAACATGAAGCCCTCCGCACTGCGGCGCGCCTCGTCCCCCAGCGCGATCTCGATGTAAGACGCCCCGTTCTCGCCCTCATAGACCACGCCGTCCGCCAGCATGAACCCGGTATGCATGAGCTCTTGGTGGCGGCACTGCGCATAAAACGAATCAAGCGATACCGAGCGCGCGGCCGTCTGCTTAATCTGGCTGATATCAAGAACCTCGTCGAACGTCAGCGGATCGCACAGATGCATCTCCGCCGTGATGTGCAACTTGCGCTCCGGGGACAAGACCCCCTTACGCTGCTCCTGCCCTTCCACGCGAATCTGCCAGCGGCCGGCTTCCGTCTCGTCGCACTGAACGCGGAGCAGGACGTTCAGATCCTGCCCCACGACCAGCGGGTTATAAATGGAAAGATTGAGAAGCTCCAGCCGTGCGAAATCATAGCCCCGCTCTCGAAACAGCTGATAGAGCAGATCGATGTACGCAAATCCCGGAAACAGCTCTTGACCGTAGGCCTTGTGATGCTTGACGACCGGATGATCCTTGCCGATTATAATTTGATCTTCCATTTTACACCTCAACTCCAATTTTCTTCCAGATATTCATCGCGCTCTCTGCCCGTTCGCCCTGTCCGCGCCCGCTCACATCGCAGCGCTGCAAGACAGGAAGCGGAAGCGGCCTGCGAAGGATCGAACGCTCCTCAGACTCTTCCCAGCCTTCGAGGATCACGTGCGCGTTGGTGCCGCCGTCGGCAAAGCAGTTGATCGCCGCGATGCGAGCCGTGTCCGTCCAAGGCATGAGTTGACGGGCCATCTCAAACGGCGACGCCTGCAGATCATAATGCGTCATCGCCTCTTCGCCCGACAGGAACGGCACCATCTGCCGGCGCTGTAGCATCAAGACGACTTTGATAAATCCGGCGATCCCTTCCGCGCACAACGGATGCCCGATGTTCGGTTTCATCGACCCCAATCCCAGCGGGAGGTTCGAGGAAGCACGATACACCGATTGGATCGTCTTCAGTTCCAAGAGGTCGGTCACTTCCGTGCCCGAACCGTTTGTTTCGATATAGCGAACCGCTGCAGGCGATACCCCGCCTTTTCGGAGCGCCGCCTGCAGCACTTGTTTTTGTGCCTCAAGGCTCGGGGTGGCAGGTCCGGCGGTCCGTCCGTTGTTGTTGACAGCGACCGCTTTGATGACGGCGTAGATCGTATCGCCATCGCGCAAAGCCTGCTCCACCGTCTTCAGCAAGACCATACCACAGCCTTCCCCGACCACGATGCCGTCCGCTCGACGGTCAAAGAGGTGGAACGCCCCTTTTCGGTTCAGGATGTTGCGCTGTTCAAAGATGCGGTGCGTCTCATCGGTGGTCAGCAGAGAAACCCCCCCGACGATCGCCGACTCGATCTCTAAGCTCTGAAGCGCCTGCGCTGCCATGTTCATCCCCACCAGAGCGGAGGAGCAAGCGGTGTCCACTACGACACACGGGCCGCGCAAGTCAAAATACTGCGAGATGTTCGCCGCCAGATAGTTCTGTCCGACAGCCAAAATCGGGTTGCGCGTCTGGCTCAGATCCGCCGTGCTCGGCGAGTGCTTGCTGCGCGCCCCGAGGTAAACGCCGACCGAGCGGCCTTTGACCTCCTGCTGGGTGTAGCCGGCGTGGCACAAGAGCTTGAGGCTCTCTTCCAGCACCAGAAGGGCTTGCGGGTCCATCGCTTTGGCGTCTTCCTCCGAGAGATGGAAGAACGACGGATCATACTGCGTGATGTCGTCGAGCAATCCGGCATCGAAGCCGCTCGAATACCCCCAGCGCCCCTGCGGCACCTTGCGAATGGCGGAACGGCCCTCGGACAGCAACTGCCAATACTGCTCCAGAGAAGCCGCCCCCGGCAGTCGGCAAGACAGGCCGACGACGGCCAGATCAGCGGCCCCAGAGGCCGGGGCCGCTTTGCGCACGGCTGCTTGTCCTTGCTTCTCGACACGTTGCTTGGCAGGACGACTCGGCGCACGATAAGAAGGTGCCGCCAGCTCTTCTTGCTGAACCTGCGTGGCCCCCGTCGCGTTGGCGAGGGGGGGCCCATGCAGAGCCTCCAAATGCTTCGCCAGTGATTCGATCGTCGGGAACTCCAGCAGGAGAGACGGGTCGAGCTTCACTTGCAACGCCTGCGCGATCTGACGCAACAATTGCACTTGCAAAATGGAATCGACCCCGTAGTCTGCAATCTGCGCATCGACCTCGATCTTGGCCGGGTCCATTTTCAACTCTTTTGCAAAAATCGACCGAACCCAAGCCTCCGCTGTCTGCCCTTGGCCGCCTGCCACCACGCTTGCTTTCTGCGCAGGGGCCGCCGGACGCTGTGCCGGAACCACAGGGGGTGTCGGGAGCGCCGCCGTCTGCTTTTTGCGCTGCATCAGCGTTTGCGGATTCCAGAGCGATGGGTTGACCACGGCGGACATGACGACCGGGCCGATTTTTCTCGCCAGCACATAATCGAGGAACTCCAGCCCCTCGGCGTTGCTCATCGTCAGAAGGCCTGTCTGCTCGTAGGCTCTGCTCTTGACTTCGCCCATGCCCGCCTCTTTCCAGCTCGGCCATTGCACGCTGACGATCGGACATTCCGGACGCTTCGCTTCCGCCAGATAATCCATGTAGGCATTGGCCACCGCATAGTCGCTCAACCCCGCCGCGAGCGACGGGATCGTGGCAGACACAGACGAGAACGCGACGAAGAACTGCAGCGGCTCTGCGCGGAGACTGCGGTACAACGCGTCAAGTCCCGCCACTTTCGGCTCCAGCACCTTCTCGATGCCTTCGACCGACTTGCGAATGAAGGCCGAGTTCTCTTCATCGAGCAGGCCCGCCGCATGCAGCACCCCGCCGATCGGGCCGAGGCTGCGGCGAACCGCCTGCACGCTCTCTTCGACCGCCTGAACATCGGACAGCGGCACAGACAGAGCCATCACCTGCGCCCCTTCTCGCTCCAGAGCTTGGATGCCCTGAATCTTCCGGGAAACAGACGTCTGCTCCCGAAGGTGCGCCGCCCACGTCTCGCGCGGCGGCAAGGTTTCCCGTCCGGTCAGCACCAGGCGCTTGACGCCATAGTGTTTGACAAAATGCTGCGCGCACAGATACCCAAGGCCCCGCGTGCCCCCAGTGATCCAGAGAACTTGATCTTCCGGGAACGGCGTTCGCGCTTGCTGCTCGCCTTTTTCCCATTCCTTGAGCCGCGCGCGATAACGCAGCCCGTTTCGCCAGCACGCTTCCGTCTCCTCATCTTCGACAAGGAACTCAGCGGCGATCTGCTCGGCCAGCCTCATCTCATCAGTGACCGGCTCCAGATCGAGATGGCGGGATTGCACATAGCCATATTCACTCTGCAGCATGGTATAGAGCGCCGCACGGGAGGCACCTGCGAGGTTGACCGTCGCATTCTGATACCCTTCCAGCCCCTTGGTGACACCCAAAAGCATCATCCCATCGCGGCGACCGTGTTCGATCAGCAGCTGAAGCCAGCTCATCCATTCCGCCGACTCCTTGCGCTCCTGACCGCAGCCGACCAGATCGATCAGGCCGTCATACGCCTGCCAATCCAGCTCTTGCCGCTCTTGCGCCACATCAAACAGGCGGCTTTGCGGCAGTCTCTTCGCCAGCTCGGTGGCCAAACTGCGCGTCTCCGGCGTGGTCAAGATCGCCACCACCAGGTTGACGCTGCGGCTTGGAGCTGCCGAACATGGCTCCCACACTTTTTTCAGAAAATACATCTTGCGCTCTGCCGCCGTGCTGTTTCCTTGCCACTCGCCTTCGACCGGCTCCAGCACCAGTCCGCGCATCTGCACGCAGACCTCGCCCGTTTCGTCGCAGAGGTCGAGGTCATAGCCGGCCTCACCGCTTCGAATCAGCGCCCACATCGCAGACCGGCACGGACGAAGGATGTCCAGCGACTGCAGGGAGACCGGCCGGGTCGGCTTGCGGTCGGTCTGTTTCAGCGTAAAAGCGTTCATGGCCTGAACCGCAGCTTCCAGCAAGGTCGGGTGCAGTACATAGTCCGCTTCCGTGGCAAGAGCTGCTGACGGCAGGGCGAGCTTGGCCAGCACATGGCTCTCTCCCAGATAGAGCGTCTCGATCCCTTGCAGGCTCGGCCCATAGGCCGTCCCAAGCGCGCGGAAGACATCATAGCATTGCTCAGCCGTCAGAACGCCGAGTCCCGACTGCACCTGCAAGGCATGCAGATCGAGCGGCGGTGCCGGATCGAACGCGCAGATCTCGACTTCGCCATAGCTATACAGCGTCGGAGCTTCCTCCCCTTGTGGGATATCACCGCTGATCTCATAGGCGATCTCGCCGTCCTCCAGCGCATGGAGTCCGACATGCAGACGTATAGATTCGCCTGCTGCGACGATCGGTTGCGGCCAGACGACATCTTTCAAACGCATGGATGTCGGATCGTTCGCTTCAAGACCCATCGCCAGCAGAGCAGCCGCTCGCGCCAGCTCCAGCTCTGCGACGCCCGGCAGTACCAGGTTGCCATAGACGACGTGATCGCGGAGGAAGAATTCGCGGCCCGTCAGCGTCGAACGGAACCGCACTTCGGTCAGGTCGGACGTGTTCTCGTGCACCAGCGGATGCAGCAGAACGGCCCGTCCTACGCCCGTCCCGCTCTGCACAGCTCCGTCGATCGGAAGCCAGTAGCTCTCCTTGGCAAACGGATAGCCCGGCAGCGAGATGCGACCTGGCTTGCCTGTTGCATATTGCCGGCTCCAATCGATCGACAGCCCTTTAGCCCACAGGTCGAGCAGCTTGCTGAACTTGCCTTTTGCCTGCCATGCCTCGATCACCGCCTGCATGTCCTCGTCCTGCGCGAAGAGGGCCAGCGTGTCCTTGTAGTGCTTGATATGTCCGTGGAACAGGCCGTCGATGCCTCGTTTGCCGGACAGGAAATCTTGCAGTTTGGCACTGAGTTCCTTGAGCGACGAGGCCAGCACGGCCAGACGCTCCTCCATCGTCTCGCGGCCCAGCTGCAAGGTGTAGGCGATCGCCGGCATGTCCGCTTCGCTGTATGCACCGCTCTCGACAGCCTGCAGCAAGCGCTGTGCCTGTTCTTGCAGACGGTCTGCGTTCTTGGCCGAGAGCACGATGACGTGCGGAGCCGTTCCGAAATGGTCACGCTGTTGCTCTACTGCTTGGTATTCCTCGATGATCACATGCGCGTTCGCACCGCCGGCCCCGAACGACGAGAGACCCGCAAGGCGCGGGAACTCCCTTGTCTGACCGTCGATCTCCACCAGAGGGCGCTTCCATTCCATCAGCTCTTGCGGCACGACAAACGGGCTGTTCCGGAAGTCGATGTTTGCGTTGAGCTGTTGAGAGTGCAAGGACGGAGCGATTCTGCGATGCTTTAGCTGGAGCAGCACTTTGGTCAGGCCGGCGATGCCGGCGCTCGCTTCCAGATGCCCGATGTTCGACTTGACAGAGCCGATCGCACAGAACTGCTTGTCTCGCGTGTACTTGCCAAACGCGCGGGAGAGCCCGGTGATCTCGATAGGGTCGCCCAGAGCCGTACCGGTGCCGTGCGCCTCGATGTAGCTGATCGCGCGCGGGTTGATCTTCGCCCACTCCAGCGCTTTCAGAATCATGTCCGACTGCGCCGTCGGGTTCGGCACCGTATACCCGTTGGTCTTGCCTCCGTGATTGACAGCGGTCGCCTTGATGACGCCGTAGATGTGGTCGCCGTCCTTCACCGCTTGGTCAAGTGGCTTGAGCAGCACGGCGCCGATGCCTTCGCCCGGCACATACCCGTCGCCATCCGCACCAAAACTTCTGCATCTGCCATCCGTCGCCAGGAACTTGTACTGGCTCAGGAACAGATATTTCCCCGCGCCGATCGACAGGTTGACACCGCCGGCGATGGCGACGCTGCTCTCCCCGTTCAGAAGGCTCTGGCAGGCGAGATGCAGCGCGGTCAGGGACGAAGAGCACGCGGTATCCACCGTCAGGCTCGGCCCGTTGAAGTTGCAGAAATACGAAACGCGGTTGGCGATGCTGTAGAGCAGCGTGCTTGGGCTGAGCACATGGCCCTGCGCCTGTGCGAGCACACCAAGCTCTTGATACGGCTGCCACAGCGCCCCGACGTACACGCCGACCGACTGATCGCTGAGGCTCTGTCTCGTATAGCCGGCATCTTCGAGCGCATGCCAGACCACCTCAAGGAACAAACGCTCCTGTGGGTCCATCAGCTCGGCTTCACGCGGCGGGATGTTGAAGAACATCGGGTCAAACTTGTCCACATCATCGAGGAAACTACCCCATTTGCTGTACAGCTTGTCGTTTTGCTTGTCCGGATCATAGTAGCGCACGTAATCAAATCGATTCGGTCGGATCTCTTCGATGCAGTCCTTGCCCGCTTGGATGTTCGCCCAGAATTCCGCCAGCGATCCGGCCTGCGGATAGCGCCCGGCAAGGCCGATGATCGCGATATCCCGCACAGCCGGAGCGTGCGGTGTCATCTCGACCGTCTCGACCATATCTGCGGAACGCGCGATTTCTTGAGCACTTGCCACAGCCGCTACTGTCGATTCAACTGCCGCCTCTACCACCTCATCCACTTCAACCGTTTCCGGCAATTGCAGCAGCGAACGCAGCGTCTCTTCATACTCCTCTAGGAAATAACCCGTCAGATCTTCCAAGTTGCGGTACTCAAAGAACAGAGTCTTGGACAGCTCGGACCCAAACGCATCCTCGAATAGCTTGTTCAGCTCCAAGATCATCACCGAGTTGATGCCATACGCTTCGAACGCTTCCTCCGTCCGGATCATCGACGGCTCCAGCCCGATCGCCTCAGACAGCAGACCCCGCACGAATTCCTGTGCGCGAGATCTCAGCACCGCCATACAACGGTCGCGAGCTGCCTGCGTTTGGGCCGTCGACACCGGGGCTGCCACCTGCACCAAGGACGATTTTTCATAATTCGTCGCCTTTATCAAGAAATTGACGAGCCGCGCCACCACGCGCCCCTCCTCGTCGCAAACGGTCAGGTTAAACTTCTTGATGTCCGGGTTGTTCTTCGTCTTCGGGCTGACTTCACTGTAAACGTGGCATCTGCGCGGCACGCTCCCCCACATCTCCAAGCTTTCGATCGCAATCGGGATAAAATCGCGCTCGTCATCGCCGTGGAAGCGGTTGTTGATCAGCGCCGTCTGGAACACGCCCGTTAGCATCGTAGGGTGCAGCAGGTACTCCTCATATGTGTCTGCGATCATCTCCGGCAGTTCCAGCGTCGCCAGCGCTTCCTGCTCGTTGAGCACCATCACCTGCATCGGCATGAAGCTCTCCCCGACGATCAAGCCCTCCGCATGAATCTGCTGATAGACCTGCTCCCGCGTCCAGCTCGCCGTGCAGCGCTCTCGAATCGCTGCGAGATCGAGCGTTTCCACCTCGCTCTGCGCCAGCTGCCAAGGAGCATATTGTAGCGCCCCGGTCGCATGCACGACGCGTTCGGCCCCTTCCATTCTGTAGATCTCGTAGTCGGTGCGCTCCCCTTTTGGCAGCAGTTGAATGAACACATCAAACGGCTCTCCGCTCGAAGACAGTTGCTTCGCCCAGTAGCAGTTGAGCAGCTTGCTCACCCGCTGGCCCGGAAGAGCGAGTGCGCCGGCCTGTCTGGCCATCTCGGCATAGCACGCGCCTGGCACATTGTATTTGTTGTCCACCACATGATCGACCTGATAGAACTCCGTGTTGTCATAACGTCGCTGGTACAGCCCCTGCTCGCCAGCGACCTTGTTCAGATCGATCAGCCCCGAGCTGCGATACAGCGGAGCCAGAGCCCCCAGCTCGGCATAGTGCGCCTCGATGACCGCGCGCTGCTTGTCTTGCAGCAGATAGTCCAGAATCTGTTGCGAGGTTCCATGTTCAAACAGCAACGGCGGTTTGAAATCGACGCCAAAATACTGCGAGATCAGGTTCGCAATCTGCAGCAGCGACAGCGACGCCACCCCGAGCTGCTGCAGCGGCTGGCTGGCACCGATCTCCGCCGGAGCCAGGTGCAGCGCTTGTGCGAGGATGCTGTAGAGATCCCGACGGATCATCGTCGGCACATCCAGTTCTCGCACAGTCTCCGCTTTGCGGATGCCAAAGTGCTGGTTGATTTTCATCTGGTCACCTTCGATCCCTACGATGTGAGCGAAACCTTCCTGACTTGCCAGATGCAGCGCTTCCCTGAGCAGAACCCAGCCCTGCGGTGTTTCCAGCGGCTGCATCCCGAACACCTTCCAGAGATGCTCCTTCTCCTCCGGCTCCACGGTCATCCCGCCGTTCGCCCAGAGCGGCCAGTTGATCGCCAGCGACAGACCGCTGCGCCTGCCCTCGGCGACGAGCTGCTGCCGGTGCGCCGCATACGCATCCATGAAGCTGTTGCCCGAAGAATAATCGCACTGCCCTTGATTGGGCATCAGCGCTGCAATCGACGAGAACATGACAAAAAAGTCCAGTTCGTCGCCGGCCGTCGCGTCGTCCAGATGGAGCGTCCCCGCGAGTTTGGGCTGCAGGACTTTTTCAAAAGACTCAGTTGTTTTGCGCAGGATGAAGCTGTCTTCAATCAACCCGCTTCCCTGCAAAACGCCGTGGATGCTGCCATAGGTCGCACGCGCTTGCTCCACCGCCGCACGCACTTGTTCGGCATCGCCGAGGCCCGCCCGAATGTACAGGCCGGAGCCGCCCAGACTAGCCAGCCTGTCAAGCTGTGCCACGATTCTCTCATCCTGCTCTCTTCGCCCGAGCAACACGACCTTCGCCTTATATTCCTTGGCCAGATAGTCGGAAAAAATCTGCCCCAGGCCGCCCGTGCCGCCTGCAATCAGATACACCCCGCCTTGACGCAGCGCATAAGCCTGCTTCTGCAAGCCGCCCGCCACGGTCACCATCTCGCGCAGCTGCCTTGTCCCGCCTACATATCTCACTTCATGCAGCGGGGCCGGAGCACTCGCAAACAGCTCCTCTAGAAGCGCCCGGCCGCAGTTTTCAAAGTGATCTGTGAACGCCGCCACCTCCAGATGAAGGCGCGGGTACTCATACTTCAGCGTGCGAGCCAGCCCTCCGGCCGCATACAGGGCGGGCAGCGCCTCGGACGACATGCTCTCGCCGGCGTAGAGGATCTTGATCGGCTCTTTAAACCGGCTCTTAATCAGAGCTCCTGCCAGCACGAGCAGCCCCCGCAGGTCTTCCACCCCCGGAAGGGCGGCCGGCACGAGAATCTGCCGCACGGCAAATCCGCTTGCCTTGATCTCCTGCAGCGCTTCCAGATAGCGATCTGGGTCCTGCTCGGCGATCGTCAAGCGCCGGAACGGCACCTCCTCGCCCAGTTCGCCGTGCATCCAATCGGCCAGCGACTCCGAACCGTTGAGGAGGAGCAAGCCCTTCGCCTCCGCTTCTGGACCGCAGGCTTCCTCCCGCCACTTCGAGGTGTAATAGAGCAGCCCCTGTTCGCTCGCCGCTTCTTTTCTCGTTTCTTCGTTCCTTGCTTCTTCATTTCTCACCAACGCCCGCTTCGTAAAATTCTTCACCGAAGCCAGCACGCGACCTTCGCCGTCGCAGAGATACAGGTCGAACTGGATCGAACCGCTCTGCTGCACCTGACGCTGCTTAACATAGTAATAGCGCACAGCTTCCAAGCTTCCCGCAACCGTGAAGCTCTCCGCATAATACGGCACATACTGCGATTCGCTCGCTGTTCCGTTTCGCACGCTCAAGCACACCGCCGTCTGCAGCGCCCCGTCCAGAATGCCGGCTGCAATGCGCCAGTGATTCCGGACGTCCACCTCCGCAATCGCCTCATCAGCCGAGCAGTGCAGCGTCTCGATCACCTGGAACGAAGGCCCATACACCAGACCGTTTTCGGAAAAGAGACCATACAGCCCGGCCTTCGATTCCTTCGTCTCGCAGCGCTTGCGAATCTCCTCCACCTCGATGCGCTCTTCCATCCGCGCCACCTGCTTGAGCAGGCGGCCTTGGCAGTGCAGGTCCGCCCCCGAACGAATGCGCACAGCCCGGTCGCTTCCTTCCTCCTTCACGTTCAAGAGGAGGGTGCGCGGCTCGTCGAAAACGGCCAGCGGCTTCAGCCAATACACATCTTGGAACGTTACACCGGCTGTCCACTCTTCCTTCAGCTCTCCGACGATCAGGTCCAGATAGCCCACGCCCGGCAGCACTTTCTGCCGCTGAACGAGATGGTCTTGCACCATCCGCTCCGTAGCAGGGAGCAGGATCTGCTTGTCGCCGGAAGCCGTATCCGCCTTCAGCGTCTTCGGCTCAAACCAGCATTGCAACCGCTCAAACGGATACCCCGGCACCTCGATGCGAGAACCGTGGAAGCTCGCCTGCTCCCAATCGATCCCCTCTCCCTTCACCCAAGCCTCGGCGAGCAGGAACAGATCGTCCGTCGACGTAGCGACCTGCACAGGCGCGTCAGGCTTCGTCACCACGACGCCTTGGAACAGCGACAGCGAGGCCTGCTCGCTCACATACCGCTCCAGCTCCTCCACCACCTGCTCCACCGACGAAGCGACCATCGCCAGACGCTCCTCGAACTCCTCGCGCCCGAACATCAGCGTGAACGCGAGATCATCCACATGCACAGACTGTCCGGCTTCGCTTTGCAAAAATGTGAGCAGTCGCTCAGCCGATGCCCGCAACTTCCCTTTTTTCGCAGACAAAAGCACCAACCGCTTCTGCGACGCGCTCTTGGCGCGAGGTCTGTTGCTGCGCGGCGGCTCTTCCAAGATTACATGCGCATTGACGCCGCCCATGCCAAACCCGCTGACCCCCGCCTGTCTCGGCAGCAGCTTGCCTTCGATGCGCCGCTTCTTCCACGCGGTCGGAGCCGTGACGAGGCCAAACGCCGACCCCTCAAACGAGATGTACGGATTAATCTCTGTAAAATTGAGCAACTCCGGCAGCACGCCATGCTTCATCGCCAGCAGCACCTTGATGATCGAAGCCATCCCGGCCGCGCTCTCCAGATGGCCGATGTTCGTCTTGACCGAGCCGAGCAAGCAAGAGTTCTCGCGCGGCTGCAGGCCCCGCTCCTCATAGTACTGCCCATATGCATTCTTCAGCGCATTGATCTCGATCGGGTCGCCCAGCGGCGTGCCTGTGCCGTGCGCTTCTATGTAGGAGATGTTGCGCGGGTCCGCTTCGGAGCGCTGCAGCGCCGTGTAGACCACCTCAGACTGAGCGGTCACGTTGGGGGCCGTCAGGAAATTCGAGCGCCCACCATGATTGATCGCCGTCGCCTTGATTACGCCCAAGATGTTGTCACGGTCTTCCACCGCCTTGTCCAGCGGCTTGAGGAACAGGGCCGCCACGCCTTCACCGCGCACATAGCCGTTCGCCGACGCATCAAACGATTTACATTGCCCGTCCACTGACAGCATGCCGGACTTGGCATGGGAGATGTACATCCGCGGGCTGAGCAGCGCATTGACGCCCCCGACGATCGCCGCCTCGCATTCCCCTTCCCGAATATCGCGCACCGCGTTGTGCAGGGCGACCAGAGAACTGGAGCACGCGGTGTCCACGGCTTCGCTCGGCCCTCTGAAGTTGAAAAAATACGACACGCGGTTCGCGAGAATCGAGTGTACCGTTCCTGTGGAAACAAAGGCGCTGATGTTCTCCCCCAGCAGCTCGGCATAGTCGTTTTTCGAAACGCCCGCATAGACGCCGATCTTCCGGCCCGACAGACTCTTCGGGCTGTAGCCAGCGTTTTCAATCACCTGCCAGACCGTTTCTAGGAACAGGCGGTGCTGCGGGTCGATAAAATTCGCCTCTTTGGGCGAGATGCCAAAAAACAGCGGGTCGAATCGATCGACCTCCTCGATGAATCCGCCCCACTTGCTGTTCGTCTTGTTCTCTTCCTTTTGCGGGTCGCCGTACACATCCTCCCACTTCCAGCGGTCTTGCGGAATGACAGAGATGCTGTTGAGGCCTGCATTAAGGTTGTTCCAAAATTCCTGTGTGTTCTTTGCCCCCGGAAAACGACCGGCGATTCCGACGATGGCCACTTCTCGCTTTGGCGTTTGAGTCATCCAGATCCGCTCCTCGTATAGTATTCTTGAATCTATTTCTCAGTCATTTTCCAGCGTCCTCGGGAGCTGGTGGCGACCTTCAAACCTTCCAATAAATTTGCTCCTTGAAATCTGAATTAGGGACTGGACTTTCTGGCATGCCTCTGGACAATTGGTTGAAGCTGCCAACTCAGTGAAGAACCGCGATGAAGAATTCGGCGAGCATTACCTGAAGAAATGAAATACATGGAAGTCCTTGAGCACCAACACAAACGCGCCCTCGTCTTAACGTAAGAAACTTGTGTGTCTGGTCGATGTGCTGCTGTGCAACGGCCAACTCTACACGCCTCGAAGGAAGGTAAACACGACGAAGGAATAACGACCCTTTGCTAAAGTCCTTTGCGAATTCCCAGTTAAAATATGGAATATTATTTAATTTTCTACTGGGTCTAATTTGATGCGCCTATTTTTCTGTACTCCCAGCCGTTACAGCCAAGAAGATTTCCAGTTCAACCGAATCAGGGACTTGACATCATACCGCTGGACTTTTTGCTTACAATCCGACCAATTCAGAGATGCGCCGGCTCAGCAGGTCTGCCGTTTCGCGCATCAGTTTTTCGCCGATCACATCGACATGGCGTGCTCTCCAGCTTTCCAGCGACGTGCCTTTCACCCAGCGGTTGAACGCCCCCAAGGCCGGGCCGCAATGTACCTGATAATCCACCGTGTGCTCGGCGTCCCCGCTGAGCGCCATGCGCGACGAATAGCCAAAATACCATTTGAAGATCAGCCCCATCTTGTGCTTGGGATTGCGATCCGCCTTCTCGATCTCCTGCGGGGCCACATAGGCTTGCACTTCGCGGTAGACCTCGTCGAAACTGCGCTTGAAGTAACGCTCTTGCAAAATGCGGCGGGTCTTCTCATCGATCTCCTCCAGCGAGTTGAACTGGCGGTAGAGATCGTACAGCTTGTTTGCACGGGCCGGGAAAAAGACGCCTTTTTTCAAAACCTGCACGCGAGCGCCGATCTCAAACATGTCGCCCGCGGGCGCATAGGCCGTGTCCTGCACGTTCATCTCCTGCAGCAGATCCTTCACCGACTCGGACGTCTGCGCTTCCACCGTGCATTGGTTAATCGAGCCGGTCACGAGATAATCCGCCCCGAGCACGAGCGCCGCCACCGCCGCTTCCGGGGTTCCGATGCCGCCGGCCGCTCCGATGCGAATCTTCTTCTTGTATCCGTATTTGACCATCATCTCTTCGCGCAGGCGAACGATCGACGGAAGCAGCACGGAAGAGACTCCCTGATCGGTATGTCCGCCGGAATCGGCCTCGACGGTGATGTCATCCGCCATCGGAACTTCACGAAGCAGATCTGCTTCCTCGCGCGTGATCCGCTGTTCCAGCAACAGCTTGTCGACGATGCGCTCCGGTGCCGGGCTCAGAAACGCCTCAGCAACTTCCGGGCGCGAGATTTTGGCGAGGATGCGGTTTTCGACGATCACGCCGCCTTCTGCCGAGCGTTTCAGCCCTTTCGCCCGGTAGCGAACCAATGCGGAGTTCACCGCCATGTAAGCGCTTGCTTCCACGTTTCGCACGCCGGTGCGTAGCAAGAGATCGACCGTCATCTCCTCCATCGATGGGCTGCCTTGGTTATGCAGCAGGTTCATACCATACGCCTCACCGCGCGTCAACGCCTGCTGAATCGTGCGGATCGCCTGTTCGATCTGCTCCAGCTTCATGCCACCGGTCCCGTAAAAACCCAGCATGCCCGCCTTGCCGACCTGAATGACCAGGCGCTCAGAAGCCACGCCGCGATACATCGAGCCCGTGACATAGGCATACTTCAAGTTATAATCCTTCTTGAACTCCTCATCCCCCAGCGATTCTGCCGTGCTCACCCTTCTCGACACACGCACGATCGGCCCGCTCACAGCTTCCCTCACCGGCACGACCTCCACCGGAGCCAGAGCAGGCGCCTCAACAGCGGCTGCCACCTCCGCGACCGACGCTTTCGTCACCTCAGGCACAGTCACAGACACCGCCACAGCCACCGGCACCACCTCTTCCGCCTCCTCCGCGTCATCCGCTTCCGGCTCGATCACGAGCGGTTCCGCTTTGCGGCGGATCGTGGTGACGAGCTTGGTCAGGACATTGCCCGGCCCAACCTCTTCGATCTCGATCTCGCCAAGGCCCATCAGATAGCGCACGCTGTCCGTCCACTTGACCGGAGACACGATCTGCTGCACCAAATTATCCTTCACCTGCCGTTGCTTATACGGACGCGCAGAAATGTTCGAGATGACTGGAATCTCCAGTTTTGAAAATTCAAACGATTCCAGATACGCTTCAAAACTCCGCTTGCTCTCCGCCATATACCGGGAATGGAAAGCACCGCTCACATTGAGCGGAATGTACATGCGCACGCCCGCTTCCTCAAAAAACGGCTGCGCGCGCAGGATGTCCGTATTCAAGCCAGCGATGACGATCTGGCCCGGCGAATTGTGGTTGGCGATGTCGATCCCGTCCAGCCCGTTCTCCATCAGCACCCGGTCGATCTGCTCCACCGTAAACCCGATCACCGCCGCCATGCCCCCACCGCTCGCAAGGCTCATCAGTTCGCCCCGCTTCTTGACCATCCGCAGACCGGTAGCAAAATCAAACGCCCCTGCTGCAAACAGCGCATTGTACTCACCCAAGCTGTGCCCGGCCACATAATCCGGCTTGCCTCCCGTCTCCTGCACCTTCTTGAGAAAACTCAGTGCGCTGACCACATACAGAGCCGGCTGCGTGTACTGCGTCTGGTCCAGCTGATTATCCGGGTCCTCCAAGCATAGCCTTTTGATGGAATAGCCCAAGATCTCATCCGCTTGTGCCATCAGTTCTGCAAACTCGTCAAACAGCGTACCTCCCATGCCTTTGTGCTGAGAACTTTGTCCAGGAAACACGTATGCTTTCATAGGTTGTCCTCCCTTTCTGATGCGCAATGAAATGAGTTGCTCCAATTGCTCGCAAACCTTGTTGAAGTTCTTGAGATCCTGCTGATACGGCGTGAGGACCGCATAGCTTTGCGAGAGCGAATCCTGTTTAAAATTCCGCTTGGCCAGATTAGCCAGCGTTCCCGAAGGACCCAAGTCCACGTACAGGCAATCGTCTCCCTGCTCCAGCGCCTGCACCGCTTCGGCAAAGCGAATCGGCTGTCGCGCCACCTCCCAGAAATACTCGCTCCTCAGCGCCGTCTCCCGCCGCCCGGTCACCCCGGAATAAAATCGCACTCGAGGCTGGCGATACGAGAGCCCGCGCAGCCGCGCCACATAGGAAGCGGCAGCCGGATCAATCCATGAGGAATGGTACGCAAAGGAGGCCGGCAGAATCTGATAGGTGATGCCTTTCTCCCGCAGCGCCTCCCCGATGCTCGGCAGCATCGCCGCCGGGCCGGCCACCACAAAATGCGCGTCCGAATTGATCGACGCCATCTCCGTGTTCTGACGCAAGAGCAGCATCCTGTCATAGAGGCTCGGCTCCTGCAGAATCCCGATCATCCCGCCGGGGAGACAGGTAGCCTCAAACGCCTTGGCCTGCTCCACCACCAACTCCAACGCTACCTCCACATCGAGCACACCTGCCACAGCCGCCGCCGCGAACTCGCCCATGCTGCTGCCAAGGACCGCATCTGGCTTGACCCCGCGGGCCATCAGCGCCTGCGCCAGCGCATATTCCACCATGAAGATCGCGGGGTGGGTCAGCAGCGTCCGTTCAAACGGCTCGTCTCGGCGCTTGTCCTCCGCATACAGACGCGCCAGCACCGACTCCCCAACGAGCGGCGTCACCATCTCGTCCAACTTGTTCATCCACTTGCGAAACTCAGATACCTCCTCATAGAGCCCTCGACCCATCTGGTAAAACTGAGAACCCTGCCCGGAGAAAAGAAACACTACCGGATTGCCCATCCATGTCCCTCCTGAACGCGACTAGTCTGCCTTGATTTATTTAAAATTGAACAATTGTCCCTGATTCTTGCGCATCCGAAACCGGACAAAATGCTCTATTTTCTCAATCTGAAAATAGATATTGTGCTCCAGCACATCCCGAAACGCCATGCCCGGCTCCTTGCCATAAGAATGACCCGGATACACCCGCACATGAGGGGGAGTGGACTTGCGAATCCTCTGAAAACTGTCATGCATCTGCTCCGGGGAACCTCCGGCCCCATCACAGACGCCGCAGCCTTCAATAAACACCGTATCCCCTGTGATCAGATCGTCTGCGAGCCGAAAACAAGCCCCGCCGGCCGTGTGCCCTGGCGTCAGCATGCAGGTGATAGGCGTCTCTCCCAGCCAGATCGTCTCCCCCTCCTCAAACGGATGCAGATTCCGACATACGAACCCGTAGGCATCGATCTCCTTGACCGACATGTACGCCCGCGCCGCCGGGTGGAGCTTGAGCAGCGGCTCCACCTTGTTGACATGATCGTGATGCGAATGTGTCAGCAGGATGCAAGCCAACTCCGCCTCCAATGAGCGAAGCATCCCGTCGAGCAACTCCAAGTCCCAAGCCGGGTCCACCACAGCCGCCTGCCGGGTTGCTTTGTCTACGAGTATGTACGCATAATTTTTCATGAACAAAAACTCAACCTTTAACGGGTGTAACTCATAGCTCCGCCTCATCCTTCCTCCCCTCTCTTCAAGTCCTAAAAAGCAAGCACAAAAAAGTAGAGGAATGATCTCCTCTACTTTTTTGTGCTTGCTTTGGCTATTTATATATATATCTTCTTCCACCTTGCACAACAGATCCTGCACAGCCTCCAAGTTCAAACGGCAGTCCTTGGGACAGGCAATCGCAAAGACACGCTCCCCACTACCCAGCCCGCAACTCGGAACTGCGGAAAATGAGAGTAAGCCGCCAACTCGTCGCAATGAGAGATGCTAACCTGCAGATTGAGAGCGGCAGGGTGTACGATCAGCGGCTGGTGAAGAATCCCCCGATAGCGCACAGCAAACGCTCAACCAAGCGCTGTACGGGTCCACTCCCCCTCACACGTCAAGTCCCTGCACGAAGCTCTCCAGAGGACACACTTCCCCCATGCTTCTTCCTCTCAATGCGATTCAATATGATACCCTAAGTTCCTTCAACGTGCCTAAACATCGATTAAATTAGCTTAGGTATTTTCTTAGATTCAACCAAATATCCGACCAACGAACTTACGAATTGAACAACATAACCCATTACACGAATACAGCTTAATACTACTCTCATTCAACTTTGTTCGTCAAGGATTACTTACTAGAGACCTATTTATTCTATCCCCAGGTCTTGATATGGTATGGTAAAATAATACATGGTATAATGTTGTAAAATATACTATTTTTTGCTTGGATATTTATTCAACATAATACACAAGTTGGGGGATGGCTATTTTGAATTGGTACGTACTATTCGTAGAAACCGGTCAAGAAGAGGTGGTGCAAAAGTTCCTGAACCTGTACTTTGATGAAACTTCCCTCCATTCTGTCGTACCGAAACGCAGAGTCCCCGAGAAGAAGGCAGGCGCTGTCAAGCACGTGCTGAAGAAAATATTCCCCGGCTACGTGTTGATCAAGACCCGCATGACCGATGAAGTTTTTCACACCTTGAAAAAAGTCCCCAAGTGCTACAAGCTGCTTAGCCAAGGCAAACTCTACTCCAAAGATGAAGGAACCTATTACTCCAAAATTGACGAACGCGAGATGTCGCTGATCTTGCAGCTGATTGGAGACGGAGAGATCGTTGGCTATTCGGGCATCTACATAGAAAATTCACGTGTCTCCGTAACCTCCGGCCCGCTGCAGGGCATGGAAGGCATCATCACCAAAATAGACCGTCGCAAAAAGCGGGCGAAGATCCACCTCAACTTCATGGGTGCCGAGAAGATCATCGACGTAGGCGTGGAGATCCTCTCCCCATGCATCCCGCAGCTACAAAAGACCACGTAAAAAAACATCCCCGTTCCGGTTAGGAACGGGGATGTTCAGGCTGTTGAGAAAGTCTCGACAGCCCTCTTTATAAGCATTCGGTTTAATACGTCACCGCGTTACTATGATATAATAATGGTGACTTATACGAACGGAAGGTGTCGACCTATGCTGCGTTCTAATCGAGATAAACAACAAAGTTACGAGTTTGTTTCCATTGAAAGCTTAGTGCCTGCTGATCATATGCTTCGCAAGGTTGACAGCTGGTTTCTAGGTCTGGGATTAACAGAAAATGGTCGGCGGTCGTGTACTAGTTTCGGATTCAACCCATGTCGTTTAGATAACCAAAACAAAGAGAAACCCAAGCGTCTTGGAACAAGACGTAGGGTTTCTCGACAATCTAAAAGATCAAACCGCCCTATAAGGCGATTTGATCTTTTATGGACTGCAATATTTTTTTCTCCAGACGCGACACCTGTACTTGTGAAATGCCTAAACGACTCGCTACTTCTGACTGCGTCTTATCCCGGTAATAACGTAAATATACGATGAGCCGCTCCCGCTCGCTGAGGCCTTCAATGGCCTCGGTCAGCGCAAGCTTGTCGAACCAGCGCTCCTGGGAATCATCAGCAATTTGATCCATCAGCGTAATGGGATCGCCGTCATTTTCAAATACCGTCTCATGAATCGAGGTTGGCGGCTTATTCGCTTCCTGCGCAAATACGACATCCTCTGGCGTAATACCCAGTCGTTCTGCCACTTCGCTAATGGTCGGCAGCCTTCCCAGCACCTTGGATAGCTCGTCTTTCATTTTGCGCACCTTATTGGCCGTTTCCTTGAGCGAGCGGCTAACCTTAAGCGTACCGTCATCGCGCAAAAACCGCTGGATTTCACCGATAATCATCGGCACGGCATAGGTGGAAAATTTCACATCATAGGAAAGGTCGAATTTGTCAACCGACTTGAGCAGGCCGATACAGCCGATCTGAAACAGATCATCTGGCTCATAGCCGCGGTTGATGAAACGTTGAACGACTGACCATACCAAACGAATATTGCATCCTACAAGCGTGTCCCTTGCCAACGTGTCGCCAGACTGGCTTAATGCAATAAGCCGCTTTACTTCCGCATCATCCAAATACGGCTGAGCCGTTTGTTTCAACCCGGAATCCATGAGGTTCAACCCCTATGCGCTAGTTGTATAGCGCTTTTTTCGATTCAATTCGTTTCAGCATGCTTACGCGCGTACCGCCGCCAAGCTCGCTGACAACCTCGAATCGGTCCATAAAATTTTCCATAATCGTAAAGCCCATGCCCGAGCGCTCAAGCTCCGGCTTGGAAGTGTAAAGCGGCTGGCGAGCCAAGTCCAAATCTTCAATACCGCGTCCATGGTCAATAACCGTCAAGGAAACCGCGTCTCCTTCAATATAACCCTCTATCGTCACTTTGCCGGCTGCGTCGCTATCATAGCCGTGAATAATCGCATTGGTTACCGCTTCCGAGATTGCTGTCTTTAAATCATTCAGCTCCCCCAGGGTCGGATCGAGCTGGGAGACGAAGGCTGACACCGCTACGCGGGCGAAAGCCTCGTTCTCTGAGCGGGCGCTGAAGGTTAACATCATTTCATTGCGTCCATTCACGATACCACCTCCAGACTTGAAATCGCCATCCGTTCATTATCATGAATCTCCAAAATTTTGAACAAGCCCGACATTTCAAAAAGCCGGTGAACGCTTGGACTAACGGCACATACAACCATTTTCCCGCCTCTTGCCTTAACCTGCTTATACCTGCCCAGAATGACGCCAAGCCCCGAGCTGTCCATGAATTGCAAATCCTTCAAGCTGAGAATGATGTGGTCGCTGCTTCCGCGTAAAATCGCATCCTCCATCTTGACCTTTACGACGTCGGCTGTATGATGATCCAGCTCTCCGCGCAGACGTACAATAAGCACATTGCGATAATGCTCCAGTTCAGCTTGCAAATTCATAATTGCTGTTCATCTCCTTTAAGCTGTGCATTTGGATAGAACTAGCATTTCTCCAGCGGGACACACGTTTCCTGCACGGCGACAAAACTAGAAGCAGAGCCCTAAGAGGTGACAAAATATTCAGCCTAAGCTCGCTATTTTCCGGCAAAACCTTGCTCCGATAACCCGATTTAAGCGAACAATCCGCCAAACGAGCGCTTCAGCATTTTCCACCAGCCAGCCCGTTCAATCGTCTGCGGCGCATCAACTGGGAATTCCTTAAGCAGTTTATCTCCCTGATACACGAGCAACTTGCCGATCGGCGCACCAATTGCAATAGGAGCTTTAATCGAGCCGTCGATTTTCAGCTCGTAGCGGATATCGCTTGTGTTTGCCCCTTTTTTGAGCAGTATGCTGTAAGCATGGGGAGCGACCAGCTCAAGCTCGGACACAACGCCCTTCTCTACATGCACCTTGCCCATGGCATCGCCCTCTTTAAAAATCGGATGCGTCGTATATTGGGCAAACGCATAATCAAACATTTGCGACACTTCCGTGTTGCGCGTCTTCGTATTCGGCTCCCCCATCACGACCGCAATAACGCGAAGCCCATCCCGTCTTGCCGTTGCCGATAAACAAAACTTGGCTTCATTCGTAAATCCGGTTTTCAGGCCGTCTGCCCCGCTATAGAACCGTACAAGCTTATTCGTGTTGACGAGCCAGAATGGCTTCTCTGACGTTTTGCGCAAATAATCCTGATACATGCCGGTATACTTCGTAATATCCGTATGCCCCAGCAGTTCACGGGACATAACCGCAATGTCATGGGCTGACGAATAATGATCCTTTGAAGGCAAGCCATTGCAATTGGCAAAATGGGTTTCCTTCAGCCCGAGCTGCTTCGCTTTCTCGTTCATCATTGCTACGAATTGCTCCTCGGTGCCTCCGAGCTTTTCTGCCATCGCAACAGAAGCGTCATTGCCGGAAGCCAGAGCGATTCCTTTAATCATGTCATCCACGCTCATTTCCTCTCCAGGCTCCAGAAAAATTTGCGAGCCGCCCATGGAGGAAGCATATTCGCTCGTCTGTACCTTGTCGGTCAGCTTGAGCTTGCCGTCAGCCAGTGCTTCCATAATAAGCAGCATGGTCATAATTTTAGTGATGCTTGCCGGAGGCAGCTGATCGTGGCTGTTTTTCTCATAAATAATCGTTCCGCTGTCCGCGTCCATAAGAATGGCAGACCGGGCCGATGGCGCCAGATGAGGCTCCACGCTTCCGGACTGCTCCGCTGCTGGAAGCGAGGGCATCTCACCCGCTTCTTCGGCGAATACAGCAGTTGGCAAAGAGACAGCGAGCGCAAGGATGCATAAGCAAAGTTTATTCCGTAATTTTTTCAAGAACAGATTCCCTCCTATGAAGCTGCGGCAGCCCGGATTTCGCAAAAAAGTTCGGTTCACGGGAAGTCGCCGCAATTCGGCTATATTTAAATATAAGAATTTATAAGTTTCACACTTATAAATGGGCTTATATTCCACCTGCGAAACGGCAGCTTTGCCGCCAAAGGACGGCTTCAGCCGTTTACGCTTGTCTTCCACAGTGTCGCCTGTTTTTATGTAAATTATTCCAAAGTTCCTATATTCACAAAAAAAACCGCCCTTGCAGAAGCTTTCGCTTCCGCAAGCACGGTTTTTGAATTTTTTCACGTCATCACTTGCTTAATAAATCTAATTACCCCTTTGTAATGCGACTCTCGCCCTCGCTCAAGCATCATAGGACCGTTCTTATCATACGTTTCATGCCATTTGCTCTGTTTATTTATGGCTGGAAACGGTCCGTCGCTCTTCCTGCGCACGAACGATTAAAACGTCTAGCGATTGGCTTAGCCGCAGTACCTCCCGGTTCAGAAAAGTTTGCTTGATGAGCGCCGTTTCAACCATTTTATCGCGCAACTTCTCCATCTCCAAGAGCAATTGGTTGTCCATTTCACTCCACTCCATTTTTCTATAATTACGGACATTATACGACGATGGCGTTTTAAAATACTGTCACAATGAGTCGAGCCAAATATTACAATTGTGTTACAAATATGCGGACAAAATAACACGACTATTTTGCTTTTTTTATCTACTTTAGCAATAAACTGTTCTTTAAATGAGCGGGACCAAACCTTTTACGAGGTCTAAAAACTCAGATTTCACGCGCTCTGCCGTCTCCATAACCTCTTCGTGATTAAGCGGTTGATCCAGAATGCCCGCAGCCATATTCGTAATACAAGAAATGCCAAGAACTTCAATTCCCGCATGTCTTGCGGTAATCACTTCCGCAACGGTCGACATTCCGACAGCATCTGCCCCCAAAACGCGCAGCATGCGAATTTCCGCTGGTGTTTCATACGTTGGTCCGAGCAGTCCGGCATATACCCCTTCAGCAAGTGCAAGCCCTTGGCTTGCCGCAAGTTCACGGGCAATACCGCGCAGACGCTTGCTGTAAGCCTCCGACATATCAGGAAAACGAACACCCAGCTCGTTATCATTAGGGCCAATTAGCGGGTTTTTGCCTGTCATGTTCAGGTGGTCGGAAATCAGCATCAGATTGCCGGATTCAAAAGCAAGGTTGACGCCGCCAGCTGCATTGGTCACAAGCAGCGTCGATACGCCAAGCGCCTTCATTACGCGCACCGGAAATGCTGTTAGCTCAGGGCCGTAGCCCTCATACATATGGAAGCGGCCCCGCATCAATAGCACTGGCCGCCCTGACAGGGTACCGATAAGCAGCTCGCCTGCATGGCCTTCCACTGTGGACACTGGGAAATGGGGAATATCGTTGTACGCAATCGTCACTGGATTTTCCAAATGATCGCCGAGAACGCCCAGTCCAGAACCCATAATAAGGCCGACCTCTGGCAACAAGTTCGTACGTCCGGCAATGTAAGCTGCCGCTTCTTTAATTTGTGCTGCTGTAATTACGCTCATAGTGATATCCTCCAAGTCGTTAGTTCGTTAGTTCGTTAGTTCGTTAGTTCGTTAGTTCGTTCATTAATTCGTTTATTTAATTAAGCTTCAAGCAAGTCGAGAAAGCTTGTGCCGTTTGGCGGAGCTTGTACATTAAAGTTGTCAGCAATCGTCGCTCCCAAATCGGAGAAGGTTGCTCTTGTTTCGAGCTGCCTTGGCTGCTTGAAAGCCGGGCTGTAAAGCAGCAGCGGCACATACTCCCGCGTGTGGTCCGTACCCGGATGAACGGGATCATTGCCGTGATCAGCAGTAATGACTAGCAAATCGCGCGGTCCAATTGTTTGGACAAGCTCAGGCAAGGCGCGGTCAAACTCTTCAAGTGCAGCGGCGTAGCCTTCTGGATCTCTGCGATGCCCGTACAAGGAATCGAAATCAACGAGATTCGTAAACAGCAATCCCTTGAACGGCTCCTTCAAAGCTGCAATCGTACGGGCGATGCCATCGGCGTTGCTCTTCGTCGGCGTAGAAGCATTAATGCCCTCTCCGTCAAAAATATCATTGATTTTACCGATGGAGATCGTGTCGAGTCCCCCATCCTGAAGCGCATTTAGCACCGTAGGCTCTGGCGGCTTGACTGCATAATCATGGCGGTTAGGCGTACGCTTGAACGCGCCTGGCTCCCCTTCATACGGTCTTGCAATGACCCGGCCTACTGTATAACGCTCATCCATCGTCAGCTCGCGCGCAATTTCGCAAGCACGGTACAGCTCGTCTAGCGGGATGATGCCTTCATGCGCTGCAATTTGAAAAACGCTGTCAGCAGAAGTGTAGACGATCCATGCCCCCGTCTCCATTTGCTCAGCGCCCAGCTCGTCCAAAATTTCCGTACCGCTTGCCGGCTTATTGCCAATGACCTTGCGCCCGGTGCGCTCTTCGAATAAAGTGATCAGCTCATCCGGAAAGCCATCCGGAAACGTCTGAAATGGAACCATCAGCTTCAGCCCCATCAGCTCCCAATGCCCAGTCATCGTATCCTTGCCGACCGATACCTCCTGCATTTTTCCATAGTAGGCACCAGAAGGCTCATCTGCGGGCTTCCAATCACCCAGTGGCGCAATACGATCAAGACCAAGCTGGCGCAAATTCGGCAGGCTTGTCCCCTTCACTCTTTCCACGATATGACCAAGCGTGTGCGACCCGAGGTCACCGAACGCCTCTGCATCCGGCTGTTCGCCAATTCCAACGCTGTCAAGCACAATAACGGCAATACGATCAAATTTACTCATGTAGTCCCAACCTTTCTAATGTTAGATCTGGTGAAAAACAATAGGCTTATGTGAAAGGTTTGACTTTCCACCAGCATTCCGTGCGCATCCGCTCTGCCTGACCTAGTCTTAAGCAACCGGCGATCTCGCTATCTTTCAAGCGCGTGGATGCGCGCTGTTGTATACGTCTTTCATTTTCAGCTTTGTCAGCTTGGAGTATTTCTGGGTTGTAGCAACGTCGGCGTGGCCAAGCAAAGCTTGTACGGTACGCACATCTGCGCCGTTTTCCAGCAAATGAGCGGCAAACGAATGGCGCAGCGTATGCGGCGTTATATCTGCTTCAATGCCCGCCTCTTTTGCATACTTTTTGACCGTTTTCCAGAAGCCCTGCCGCGTCATCCGAGTTCCCAAATGATTTAAAAACAGCGCATCCTCCTGCTTGCCGTGCCGCAGCAGCCCGATTCGCCCATGCTCCAAATAGCCATTCAGCGCCTCTGCAGCTTTTCTCCCAAATGGAACGATACGCTCCTTGCGGTTGCTGCCTACACACTGGATAAAACCGAGCTGCTGATTGACGCTTGACACATCCAGTGAAATGAGCTCTGACACGCGCATGCCTGTCGCATACAGCAGCTCCAGCATCGCCTTATCCCGCTTCCCTGCTGTCGTTACGCATTGGGGCGTGTCCAGCAGCAGACTTGTATGCTCCATCGATAAAATTTGCGGCGGCTTCGTTTCCTGCTTCGGCGATTCAATATAGATGGAAGGGTCGCGATCGATGAAACCTTCAACGAGCAAGTAATGAAAGAAGGCGCGTATCGACACGATGTGCCGTGATAAAGTGGACGGCTTGCGCCCTTCCTCCTTCAACTGCAGCAAATAATGCGCCAAATGATGCTTTTGAACGGCCGCTGCTTCCTCGATTTTCTGGCTTTCCATATAATCCAGCAGATACAGCAAATCCCGCCCGTACGACTCCAATGTATTTTTCGACAAGGAGCGTTCTACGCTTAAAAAACGAATAAAAGAGTTCACCAAAGATTTCATCCTGTTTCCTTTCATGCTTCCAGCCTCTGCACGCGATTCATGCGTACTTCGGTATTTCCACACCCGGGATCATAAATCCTGCTTGGCAAGCTTTTTATCCCGCCCCGCTATTCGCCGTACCAATAGAAAAAACGCAGCCTATCCGCTATATTACCATTATCCCACTCATATGTACTATGCCAAATAGCCTTTACGGCCTCACCCTGCGGAACTTCATAAGGATTGCTTGGCGACACGACATCAACGAGCCAATCATAGCCGCCAGTGGCAACTACGAACAAGCTGATGAACAGCAGCATAAATACGAAGCGGCTGAACCATTTGCGTGCAGAGAATACCATTTTGCCCTCGCCCCTCTCTAGACATGCAGGCAGGTTTGTCCCGCCCACTTTACCATATGATGAGAGAGGGGCTTATATGCGGAAGGAAAGGGTCTTGTGCGCCGACTCGCGGCGGTGTTTATAGCCATTCAAAAACAGCCGGGTATCCTTAACCATCTTAGCATCATTTGCTCACGACAGCAGCGTTTGGATCGGTGTAAATGGCAGGTCCAGTGCGGCAGCAACCTGCTCATAAGTTAATTTGCCGCTATGCGTATTGACGCCTTTCTGCAGAGGCTCGCTCAGCTTTATTGCTGCCAGCCCATCATTTGCGAGCAGCAGCGCATATGGCATCGTAACATTCGTCAGCGCAAAGGTCGAGGTGCGCGGTACAGCACCTGGAATATTCGCTACCGCATAATGGATGACGCCATGCTTGATGTAAATCGGGTCCTTATGCGTAGTGGCTCGGTCAACCGTAGCTATGGAGCCGCCTTGGTCTACGGCGACATCGACGATGACTGCGCCTTTTTTCATCGTTTTGACCATATCCTCCGTCACCAGATGAGGCGCTTTGGCCCCCGGAATCAGTACGGCACCAATGAGCAGGTCCGCCTTCGCCACCGCCTCGGCAATATGATACGTACTCGACATCACGGTCTGAATACGGCCGCCAAATACATCATCGAGGTAGCGCATTCGATCAAGACTCCGCTCAAGCAGCACGACGGTTGCTCCCATGCCGAGCGCAACCTTCGCAGCATTCGTTCCGACGATGCCGCCCCCGATAATGACGACCTCGGCTGGCGCTACCCCAGGCACACCGCCTAGCAGAACGCCACGTCCCCCGTTAAACGCCTCTAAAAACTGTGCGCCAACTTGTACGGCCATTCGCCCTGCAACCTCGCTCATCGGCGTCAGCAGCGGCAGGCTCCCATTCTGAAGCTGAATCGTTTCATAGGCAATGGCGGTTACCTCGCTGTCCATTAAAGCTTTCGCCAGCTCCGGCGCAGCCGCAAGATGCAAATAAGTGAACAACAGCTGCCCTTTGCGGAAATAACTATATTCCTCTGGGAGAGGCTCCTTTACTTTCATAATCATTTCTGCGCGTTCCCATACTCGAGCAGCCGAGTCTACAATTACGGCACCCTCACTTGCATAGTCGCCGTCCTGAAAGCCGCTGCCATCTCCTGCCCCTGTCTGTACAAGCACTTGATGTCCGGCCGCCTTAAGCATGGTGACGCCTGCTGGCGTCAATGCCACCCGGTATTCACTCGTTTTTATTTCTTTGGGAACGCCAATGATCATGAAAAAACCTCCTAAAGAAAATAATGGGGATATAGCCATATTGTACGTCAACTGATTGTCCTAAGCGATACATTTTCCAACTGCTGCAAAAAATATGTATATGGGGACGAATACCCAGTCCACACCTGCCCCTCCTCCATACACTACACAAGTAGTCTCATGTCTGCCTATAACATGGAGGAGGAGCCCATCATGCCTCGTTTGGATAACCTGATCGCTTCCTGTTCTGCCTATAAACCATCTAAACATACAGAACGCCAGCTCATCAGCTTTACTACGCACAGCTCTTATAAACGCTGCTTGCGCCTGCTTGAATCGCGCGGCATTCATCCATTCAAAACGATGCCCGGCTGCAAAATGATTGGCTTTCTGCTGGATCGGCGCAGCTCTTGGAAAAATATTATTCGGCATCCTGATGTCAAGGTGATGGAGCGGGATGTGAAGATCCGCAAGCATGATACCACTCCCCGTATAACAACCCGTACTATAAAACCAAATCTCCCCATTATAAAAACGACCATAGACACGAATAAGGTGCCATGGAATATTAAAAGAGTACAGGCGCCGCTTGCTTGGAAGCGCACACTCGGCAGGCCTGTCAAGCTTGCCATTATTGATACCGGCATTGCCAAGCATCCCGATCTGCGCATAGCAGGCGGCGTCAATACGATGGGGGGCTTAAGCTATTACGATGATAATGGCCATGGTACGCATGTTGCTGGCATTGCCGCAGGCAGAGGCTTAACAGGCTTGTACGGCGTAGCTCCCAATGTAAAGCTGTATGCCGTAAAGGCACTCGACCGTTACGGTTCTGGCTACGTGTCAGATATTGTAGATGCCATTGAATGGTGCATCCGCAACAAAATGAACGTTATTAATATGAGCTTTGGCATCGTCAGCGGCCAGCATAGCGATTTGCTGCGCCAGGCAATCAAGCGGGCAGCGAAGCAGGGAATCATCATATCAGCCTCAGCCGGCAACGAGGGGCCAAATACGACGACGATCGACGAGCCAGCTTCCTTTCCGGAGACGATCGCAGTCGCTGCTACCAATCGGCTTAATCAAATTGCCGATTACAGCAATCGAGGAATGGGCATTGATGTTGCCGCGCCGGGAACAGAAATTCTCTCAACTTGGCTGAATGGCAAATATGCCATCATGTCAGGAACGAGCATGTCCTCTCCCCATGTGGCTGGCGGCGCTGCTTTATTGCTCTCTGTAAGGCCAAAGCTAAGCTCCGCCCGCGTAACAACTGTTTTCCGAAAATGGTCCGTACCTCTAAATGGTTATTTGCCCATTGCGCAGGGCTCCGGCTTGCTGCGGCTCGGACGCATTGGCAATCTAAAATCCTGATGCAGTGGGCATCCGCTATATAGCCCAAACCGTCTAGCCATACGAAACGCCAAAACGGCTTCGCCGTCCAGAAGCACTGGGCAGCAAAGCCGTTTATGATTCATCTTTTTTCGCATTCGCATTCTTCTCATTGCATTTACGACAAATGCCCTGGAAGTCCAAACGATGGTCGAGAACCGAAAAACCAAATTCCTCTTCCAATCGCTCCTCAAGTGGCAGCAGCCAATCGTCCTTTATCTCATCCATCGATCCGCATTGCACACAAATAAGATGATGATGATGATGCTTGCTGCTGTCCGTTCTCAGATCGTATCTGGCAACCCCGTCGCCAAAATTAAGCTTCTCCACTACATGCATTTCGCTTAATAACTCAAGTGTCCGATACACGGTTGCAAGGCCAATTTCGGGTGCCTTGTCCTTCACAAGCATGAACACATCTTCAGCGCTCAAGTGATCTTCCTCATTCTCAAGCAATACACGTACTGTTGCTTCACGCTGCGGGGTTAATTTGTAGCCCTGCGACTGCAACTGTTGTTTAATCTTATCAATCCGGGCTTCCATGATTTCCCCCCTACCACACATGTCTGCGCCAACATCAGAAAACGTTTGCTTTCATTATAGATTCAAACCCTTGTGAAAGTCAAACATTTTGGCATAGAATGGGCATCAGATTGCCGCGGCAGAAGCGTCTAAAATCGGCGCTGCCCAGCTCATTAACAGTGGAGAGACGTAAGCTTCAAGCAAAGCGGCACCGATTAAAACCATCAGCATCATCAGCGCTGTCGTCGTAAAGCTGAGCATTTGCGGGGCAAGCGTGCCATTTTGCCGCAGCAGCCTATTTTTCACCACATAAATCGAAAAAGAAAGCGCAGAAGCACTCGCCATCAAAATGGCCGGCACAATAATTAAATTAGGCGGCGCTATCGAGACGAGCGAAAACAGCACGCCCTTCCATGAATATTGCGTAATAAGCGTTCCAAGCGCAAAACCGACGAGCACGCCTTTTAGAAAATCCATAGCCAGCACCAGCGGTATTCCAACAACGGTAATTCCAAGAAACCACAGCACCAGCAGCCATTTTCCATGAAAAAAAACGCGCTCCCAAAACATAGCCTCACTACCCGCTGCCGTCCCGCCATGCATGAGCTGCACATATTGGTCCATGTCCGTTGCCAAGTCCTGCTGCTGCTCAAAGGTCAGTGCATTCACCATCAACGCGCCAAAAATAACGCCCACGACAAACAGCACGCCTACAAATACATACAGCGTCAGCTGGCTCCCTGCGGGCCCCTTCCCCATTCGCGAACGCATAGCCTTCCCCCTCTTGTCCCATGTGCTAAAGTGTATGTTCCTTCAAGCACACCTATGACGGAAGAGAAAGCGCTGATTTCGTTCTTCTTTCTAAACAGGCAGTTTGCCCGTTAGCAAATAAAGCTTCCATACATAGACAGCCATAATTGTTTTGGCATCACTGATGCGGCCTTCGGAGATGAAGGCTTCCGCTTCCGGAAGCGTAATCGCCATCACTTCCAGAAACTCATCCTCATCCGTCTGCTGCTTGCCGGAAACGATCTGATCCGTGAAATAAACATACAGCTTCTCATCCGCAAAACCCGGCGACGTATAAAAAGCGCTCACAAGCTGCAGCGTATCCGCTTTGTAGCCTGTCTCCTCCTCCAGCTCGCGCTTCGCCGCCTCAAGTGGATCTTCACCAGCATCCAGCTTGCCAGCCGGAAGCTCGATCTGGAATTTCTCAAGAGGCTTGCGGTACTGCTCCACGACGAGCAGCTTGCCATTTAATAGAGCGATAACGGCCGCAGCGCCCGGATGCTTGACGATTTCCCTTGTCGCCGTACTGCCATCCGGCAAGGCGACCGTGTCTACCTGCAGCGAAATGATTTTGCCAGAAAAAATCGATTCGGTGTGGGTTGTTTCTTCTTTCCAGCGATTAATTTCCTGATTCATGAATGAATATTCCCCTTTGCGTGTAAGAATATGGTAACATGCATAACTTGTCCGATATCCGCATACCTATCCTTATCCAAATATTTTCAATAGGGAAGGAGCTTAGGTAACGATGAAAACCTATACAAGCGTCAGCCATCTTCGCCTTGTCGGCAAAGCATGGGAGATTCGCCATCAACTGCGCATGATGTCCTGCAAGGCAGCGAGTGGAGCTTCTGAGCCATTAGCAAGCTTTTTAAAAGAACGCCAATAGCCAGAAGCTTGCCCTCTTAACTAAATGGAAAACAAGCGATACGCCCGGGAAAATGCTCTTTTCCTGACCTATCGCTTGTTTGGTTTCTCTGCTGTTCTCTATTATGTCACAGTGCCTATTAAGCTTTTGCAGCCTGCTTCATAATCTCAACGACCAATTCCGTCGTTTTGACCAGATCGGCTACTTTAATTTGCTCCTGCGTTGTATGGATATGCTCGTAACCAACAGCCAAGTTAACCGTCGGTACGCCGAGTCCGTTGAATACATTAGCATCGCTGCCCCCGCCTGAGTGGAAGGTTTTTGGCGTCAATCCAATCGCCTTAATCGCCGTTTGTGCAAGCTGCACTACAGCATCGCTCTCATCGTACGAATACGACGGGTAAATGACCTCGCTGTTGAAAACGCCCTTGGCGCCAAACTCCGCTGCCGCACTTTCTACTGCCTCGCGCATAGCGCCGAGCTGGGCATCCAGCTTATGCTGAACAATACTGCGTGCTTCCGCATTCAGCTTCACATAGTCCACTACGATATTCGTAGCGCCGCCGCCTTCAAAAGAGCCAATATTCGCTGTCGTTTCCTTGTCGATGCGGCCGAGCGGCATTCTTGAAATCGCTTTTCCCGCCACTTGGATCGCACTGATTCCCGCCTCCGGGTTAACGCCAGCATGAGCCGACTTGCCGTGAAACTCAATCGTTACTCTCGCTTGTGTTGGCGCAGCAACCGCAATTTCACCTACCGAGCCATTGGAATCGAGCGCGTAGCCGAATTTCGCCTTCAGCTTGGACGCATCCAGTGCGCGAGCTCCGAGCAGTCCCGATTCCTCGCCTACTGTAATTACAAATTGAATAGGGCCATGAGGAATCGATTGCTCCTTAAGCACGCGAATCGCTTCAAACATGGCCGCAAGACCCGCTTTGTCATCCGCTCCAAGAATCGTAGTACCATCGCTGCGTATGTACCCATCGGCATCCAGTTGAGGCTTAATGCCTTTACCAGGCGTTACCGTATCCATATGGGAGGTGAAAAAGATAGTCGGAGCGTTTTCCACACCGGATGCCTCAAGAAAGGCAAATAGATTATTCGCGCCATGACCTGTTTTGGCTGCCGCATCATCCTCTTCCAGCGAAAGTCCCAGCTCCCCGAATTTCTTTTTTAACTCCACACTTATGAGCTGCTCATGCTTCGTTTCACTATCAATTTTCACCAATTGTACAAATTCATCTACTAACCGTTGCTCATTAATCATTAACGTTTCCTCCGTTCGTCATTTTCGACTATAATAGGGCTTATAGAAATGTTTAGAAAGGAGATCTGCCTTGTGAATCCTTCCAAGTATGTTCGAATTGTTGCCATCGTTGTTATTGCCGCCATGCTGTTATCCAGCTTGGTAGCCGGCATCGGGATGCTGTTCTCTTATTAGAACAGCATCCGGCGCAAAACCAAATACATCGCAGAAATGCGGCAGCAGCTGCTGCGCCGCTTCGCTTACCGACAGCTCGCGGCCCGTCAGCGTATTAAATGAGGTGACCCCGAACTGTTCAATGCCACACGGCACGATGCCGCTAAAGCCACTCTCCGCTATGCCCGCTTCTATATTCAGCGCAAATCCATGACTCGTCACAAAACCGCCGCGCCTCCGCGCCCGATTAAACTTCACACCGATAGCCGCAATTTTCTCATCCCCTACCCACACTCCGGTGTATTCGGGCTTTCTGCCTGATTCGATACCATAATCCTTCAGCCAATTGATGATGACCTGCTCGACGTTGCGCAAATAAGCATGCAGATCGAGACCCACCGCATCGAGATATAGCAGCGGATAGCCGACAAGCTGCCCGGGCCCATGATAGGTAATATCCCCACCACGGTCAATTTCAAATACAGAAATGCCCCGCTCCGCAAGCTCCGCCTCACCGAGCAGCAAATGCTCGGGATGACGGTCTGAGCCAAGCGTGTAGGTCGGCGGATGTTGAAGAAGGAGAAGCGTCTCTGGACGCTCCTCCTGGTCAACTTGCTTCACCATTGATTTTTGCAGCTCCCACGCCTCCGCATAGCCAAGCATGGAAATATAACGGGCTTCTAGCGGTTTCTTCCCATTAGATACATGAGTAGAGTCAGTCATAGCGGCGTCCCTCATTTCTAATACAATTTCGTATCGTTGTTGAAGCTCTCCAAGTTTTCCTTTACCTTCTGCATAAATCGGCCGCAAATAATACCATCCAAAATACGGTGATCCAGCGACAAACAGAGGTTTGCCATCGATCGAATGGCGAGCATGTCATTAATGACAACCGGACGCTTCACGATCGATTCAAACGTCATAATGGCCGCTTGAGGGTAGTTAATAATCGGATGCGTAATAATCGAGCCGAAGGAACCCGTATTGTTGACGGTAAACGTACCGCCCTGCATGTCAGCAAGCGTTAGGCGCCCTTCGCGTCCACGGCGAGCCAAGTCGTCGATTTCTTTCGCCAGACCGGCGATCGTTTTGTGATCGGCGTTTTTGATGACGGGGGTTGCAACCGATTCCTCGGTACCTACTGCAAGCGAAATGTTAATGTCGCGCTTCACGATGATTTTATCGACCGCCCACATGGAGTTCATAATTGGGAACTCCTTGATCGCATTAACGACTGCTTTCAACACGAAAGCAAGATAAGTCAAATTAATGCCCTCGCGCTTCATAAATTCATCCTTCACCTTGTTGCGAAGCACGACGAGATTCGTGACATCAACCTCAATCATCATCCAGCCATGCGGAATTTCGGTGACGCTCTGTTTCATATTACGTGCAATTGCGCCGCGAATCGGCGTAACCTCAATATAATCTTCACCCCGCCCAGGCACCCCGGAAACTGGGGAATTATATTGCTGAATCGTTGGCAAGCGCGGTGTTTCTGTCAAATGCAAGCCAGACGAACGAACCTGCTCATTAATCGGCTCTCGCCCGGCTTGCGGATTTCCTTTATTAGCGGAATTGCCTGCCGCTCCGCCCGACTGGGCGAAGGTGAGTACGTCTTTACGGGTAATACGCCCACCCAGACCAGTACCTGGAACGTCGCTCAAACGAATATTATGCTCGGCTGCCAGCTTCTGAACAGCTGGAGAGAAGCGATTGCGCATCGACATATCTCCTTCCGCCTCCTGTGCACCGCTTTGCGAGGCTGTGGATGATCCCGCGCCTTGCCCTGCTGCGCTATAACCCGATGGGGTCCCGCCAGCAGCCTGCGTTTCTACTGCGCCTTCCGTTTCGATTAGGCAAACAGGCGTCCCAACAGGAACGGTTTCCCCGTTGCCAACCAAAATTTTAACCATCGTACCCGATACCGTCGAAGGCAGCTCCGCGCTTACCTTGTCCGTAATAAGCTCACAAATAGGCTCATACATGTCAATGTGGTCACCAGGCTGCTTAAGCCACTTATCGATTGTTGCCGATACGAGCGATTCCGCCAGCTGCGGAATAACAATCTCCGTCACCGATTTCATCAATTATCCATCTCCCTAAAGGCTTGTGCTACGTGGACTGGCTTTCGTCCAAATTAACGCATTGCGGCGAAATGTCTCCTTCGGGCAAGCTTTAATACAAAGCCAAATTGCGCATAGCCTCTTTCACTTTTTCTTTATTCAGCAGGAAAAACTTCTCGCCAGGCGGATTAATAGGCATCGCCGGAACGTCCGGGCCGCACAAACGCATAATAGGAGCGTCCAGCTCATACAGCAGCTGTTCTGCAATAATCGCCGATACTTCGGCGCCTACGCCGCCCGTCTTGTTATCCTCGTGAATAATTAAAACCTTGCCCGTCTTGCGAACGGACTCCAAAATAGCCTCTTGATCAAGCGGCTGCAGCGTACGCAAATCTAGAATATGAGTGCTGATGCCTTCTTGAGCTAGCTCCTGCGCTGCCTGTTCAACGAACAGAAGCGGCATGCTGTAGCTGATGACTGTAATATCGTCGCCTTCACGCAATACGTTCGCTTTGCCAATCGGCACAATATAGTCGTCATCCGGTACTTCGCCCGTAATCAGCTTGTAGCATTTTTTGTTTTCAAAAAAGAGAACCGGGTCCGGGTCGCGCACAGCGGCCTTAAGCAGCCCTTTGGCATCGTATGCCCGATACGGCGCTACAATTTTCAAGCCAGGCGTTCCGAAAAACACCGACTCTGGACACTGGGAGTGATACAGCCCGCCAAATACCCCGCCGCCAATTGGGGCGCGAATGACAATCGGACAGCTCCAGTCATTGTTGGAGCGGTAACGAATTTTAGCCGCTTCGCTAATAATTTGATTCGTTGCCGGAAACATGAAATCCGAATATTGCATTTCTGCAATGGGCCTCATTCCGTACATGGCCGCACCAATAGCTACACCAGCAATAGCCGATTCCGCAAGGGGCGTATCCATGACGCGCTGCTCTCCGAACTGGTCAATCAAACCTTTTGTCGTTGTAAAAACGCCGCCCTTGACGCCAACGTCCTCGCCAAGCACGAACACGTCTTCATCACGCTCAAGCTCTTCCTTCATGCCAAGTCTGATCGCTTCAATATATTCGATAACTGCCACTAGATGTCCCCTCCTTGCCAAGCATCTCCTGCATACACATGGTCAAGCACCGATTCCGGCGATGGGAATGCCGCCTTGTCGCCGTATTCAGTCGCTTCGTCGATTTGCTTCTTAATGCCGGCAAGCAGTTCGGCATCCTTCTCCTCCGTAAGGAGTCCACAGTCCATCAAATACTGCCTGTATTTCGGAAGTCCATCCTTCGCACGGTTCTCATCGACTTCTTCCTTTGTCCGATAAGCCAGATCATTATCCGACGTCGAATGCGGAGACAAGCGATAAACCATCGCCTCAATAAGCGTTGGCCCCTCGCCAGCAATCGCGCGCTCTCGCGCTTCCTTTACAGTGCGGAACACTTCCAACGCATCATTGCCGTCAATTTGCACGCCTGTGAAGCCATAGCCAAGCGCCCGATCCGCAACGCGGCCTGCAAGCTGCTTGTGAACGGGAACAGAAATCGCATATTGATTATTTTCACACATAAAAATGACCGGAAGCTTATGAACGCCAGCAAAATTGCAGCCTTCATGAAAATCGCCCTGATTGCTTGAGCCTTCTCCAAAGGTTACGAAGCTTACCAGCTTCTGCTTCTTCATCTTCGCAGCGAGTGCAATGCCTACTGCATGCGGAACCTGGGTCGTTACAGGACTTGAGCCTGTGACAATACGCAGTCTTTTGCTGCCAAAATGCCCGGGCATCTGCCTGCCGCCGCTATTTGGATCTTCCGCTTTCGCAAAAACGGACAGCATCAGCTCTTTCACCGTCATACCGACGGACAACACAAAACCGTAATCCCGATAATAAGGCAAGTAATAATCGACTGAGCGATCAAGAGCAAATGCCGCAGCAACCTGTGCGACCTCTTGACCCACACCCGATACGTGGAAGTTGATTTTTCCTGCCCGCTGCAGCAGCAAATTGCGCTCATCAAACTTGCGCGCCAGCTGCATCATGGCATACATTTCGATAGCTTGCTCATCCGACAAGCCAACTGCGGCATGACGGGATTGCTGCTCAATTGAACCGGATTTCCCCATGAGAATTCGGCCTCCTTTAAAAATGCAAGAGTGTTTAAGCTACGCGCTTATACTCGGCTTATAATTCACTGCGAAACGTGCTTTTGCCGCCTAAGTACGAGGGCTACCGTTTACGCCTAACCAAAATTAAAACCAGGTACTAATACTTGATATTACCCATTATAACCTCTTTTTGCGGAAAAAGAAAACCCATGCTTTAAGCAAGCATGGGCAGCTGCTACATCGCAGTCGCCTTTCCGTCTATCGCCAGCATAGCCTCACCGAGCGCTTCGGACAGCGTCGGATGCGGATGAATCAATTGCCCGACTTCCCAAGGCGTTGCATTGAGGAAACCAGCAAGCGCAGCTTCCGAAATAAGATCAGTCGCATGCGGGCCTATCATATGAACACCCAAAATATCGCCGGTCGCCCGGTCGGCTATCACTTTCACGAAGCCGTCCGCATCTCCAAGTACGAGCGCTTTAGCAATCGCTTGAAATGGGACTTTACTCGTCTTAATGTCATGGCCTTTCGTTCTCGCGCCATCCTCCGTCAATCCGTACGAGGCAATTTCCGGACGCGAGTATACGCAGCGGGTTATGAGATGCGGCTCTATCGCTGTATGACCCTGGCCGCCAATATGCTCCACCGCCGCAATTCCTTCATGTGCTGCTGCATGCGCAAGCTGAACTCCGCCGATACAATCGCCAATTGCATAAATATGCGGCTCACTCGTCTGGCCAAATTCATTGATTTGAATAAAACCGTCCTTCGTGCGAATATCGGTATTTTCAAGCCCAATTGCTTCCACATTTGCTTGACGGCCAACGGCCAGCAGCAGCTTGCTTGCACTTAGCAGCACATCGCCATCCGCAGTCGCAGCAGGTATGGAAACTTCACCATCTCCCACGCTTAGCTCAGCCGTGTTCAATTGCATACTTGTTAGTATACGAACGCCGCGGCGCTTAAGCAGCCGTGTAAGCTCAGCCGACACCTCAGCATCCTCGCCAGGAAGCAGCCTCGCTCCCGCTTCAACAAGCGTCACCTGTACGCCAAAGTCCTGCAGCATCGATGCCCATTCCACACCGATTACGCCGCCGCCTACGATCAGAATCGATGCCGGAAGCTCCTCTAAAACAAGCGCATCATCGCTTGTGAGAATATACTCGCCATCTGGCGTTAAGCCAGGCAAAGAACGAGGTCTAGAGCCTGTTGCAATAATCAGGTTTTTGGAAACGACTTGCTCCATTTCTCCATCGGCGAGCTCGACAGCGAGCGATCCGCTGCGAGGCGAGAAAATCGATGGCCCAATGACGCGCCCTCTGCCTTTTATGACTTGAATGTTATGCTTTTTCATCAAATATTGCAGCCCTTTATGAAGCTGTTCCACCGTCTGTTCCTTGCGGCTCTGCACTTTATCAAATTGCAGCGAGATCGCTCCTTCAGCTACTGCAATGCCATAGGCATCTGACTCCAGCAAAGTGGCGTATACTTCCGCGCTTCTAAGCAGCGATTTGCTAGGAATACAACCTTTATGCAGGCATGTTCCGCCAAGGTTGTCCGCTTCGACAATCGCTACGCTTTTCCCCATTTGGGCCGCGCGGATTGCCGCCGTATATCCTCCTGGGCCGCCGCCCAGCACAGCTACATCTACTTCTACCGCCATCTATTTTAACCTCCGCCTGTATTTCATATGTATGCTATATTTATGAGCGTCTTTTGTTTGCATCATTATTATTGTAACCTTTTTAGCAGCGGTTTTCATCGTAAACTTTTCTGAAATAGACACTTTTCGCTGAAAAGGGTATCATATTAGCACAAGCCCATCTCACTATCATTAAGGAGTTACTCAATTATGAAGCTAGTTACAGCAAGGCTGATTGCTATTTTGCTGCTTGTCATTCCAGGCATACTTGCCTGTATCGGATTTTTAAAAATGAAAAATGCTGTCTACAACTACTTTGTCTCCTTCGGCTATGATGACATGCAGCCTAACTTTGAATGGCTGCCCTTCCTGCTGGGCCTGCTGCTGTTTGCCATTGGTGTCGGCTTTATCGGCGGCTGGACTTTTTTCCGCGACCGCAAGCGCAATTATGTCGCTCCCCGTTTCCGTCCGAAGCGTCCCAAGCCGCCAAAGCCAACCGCTTAGTCACTTATTCGCTCGCATGATCGCTGCCTTGCATCAAGCTCCTGCCGAAATGCCACACTTCATTATAAGTGGCTCGTGGGGGCTTTTTCTTTTTTTCAGAGTATCGGGAGCTTCCATTCCACAATATGTAAACTCGAATAAAACAAGCATCTGGATTGTAAAAATCTATAAACATTTTTCTTTTTGCTGAAACGTATATTATTTTTGTTTCCATTATTTCCGATATAACCATTAGTCAATCATCATAATGAATAAAAGGGGGAGCTTGCCATTTCAGCTATATTATCTGCCTCATCAGCAACACGCTCAACGTCTACTTCTGCATCGAGGGAAGGCACCGCATCCGCTTCGCCACGCGAAAAAGAAATTCAGGCGCTCATGAAGCAAAAAGCTAGATTAAACGAAGAAATGCAATCCGTCAAAACGAATGAAAAGCTCGACACGAAGCTGAAAATGGAACGCGTAAAAGCATTAACCGCCACTATTTCCCAAATTGACGCGCAAATTGCACAGATTCGTTCAGAAGAAATTCAGGATAAAACCAAAATTGGCGCCTCTCAGGATGACCAGCCTAAAAAAAGCACTTCGGACAATCCCGAGAAAAATATGGACCATGCTGTCAAAAACAGTATGACCTATGACCATCTCGGCAAGCTCGCCGGCGTTCGAGAGAAATTGCAAGGCTCCAACGTCACAATGGAAAGCGGCATTCGTTTTGACCGCATGGTCATTGAATCCAACCCGCACACCGACGCTGGAAAATACGCTATGCTGGAAAATGCCGAGCAAACCGTCTTCAAGCTGAAGCGTGAAATGATGGCGAAAACAACCAGCCAAATTCATGCGGTCGATCAAAAAATGGGCGAGCTTGTCAATGACATCAACACTACGGATGACAGCTCTTCAGAAAGTGATGAGAAAGCCGCTCGCGGCAAAGTACTCACAAGTGAAGTCGCAACTAGTGACAAGGTAAGAGAACGAAACAACAGGCAGACAGAGGGAGAGCCTGAGGCTTCTGTTCAGAAACCGAACGTACAGTCAGCGGCAGCAGCGCAATCCATTGACATTCGGATATAACAATAGACTGGCCTATAAGTCAAAGAAGTTAATGAATCATTCCGCTCCTTTATTGGTTCACTGTAACCAATAAAGGAGCGTTTTTTTGGATAGGATCATTTCCCCCTCGATTTGTAACGCTTTGCGTTTCTCCATTGGATAGCGCCGTGCATTCACGGAATACAAAATGCTTGCATCCCAAACATTTATTTGTATCCAGATGGAGCAAAGCATAGCCAACTGCTTCACCAGTATGATCAAAAAAGTGATGAGTACCCATGCGCTCAAATAAACCTGTTTTTTTCAGCATCTGCAGCGGCTGTGGTTGGGCTCCTGACAGCAGCACGATTCCCCCGGATTTCTGGAATCCCTTGACTAAAGTAGTCAAATTAGCTGCTCCTGTCGTATCCATAAAAGGCACCTTCCCAAGGCGCAGCAGCAAAATTTCAGACCTCTGTTTAGCCGTATCTTTCATAACCTGTTCAAACTTATTCATCGCTCCAAAAAACAGAGGCCCGTCAATCGTATATATACTAATCTGAGGACAATCATGTCCCTCGTATACCATATTTGCTCTGACTTTTTCATGTTTATGATTTGGATCTGGCAGCATCTTCTCGACCGTTAAGGATTGGCTCATCCGTTTCACAAATAAAAGCAGTGCCATTAATAATCCCACTTCTACTGCCGTTGTTAGATTCGTAAATACCGTAAGAATAAAAGTGATGACAAGTAAAAGGGAATCACTCGTTTTCGTCTTTAAAACATGGATAAATGCGCTTCGTTCACTCATATTCCATGCAACTACCATTAAGATGGGAGCCATGCTGGCAAGTGGGATATGAGACGCATAAGGCGCAAACAGTATAAGCACCAGCAGGACGACGAGGCTGTGAATGATGCCGGAAATCGGCGAGGCTGCTCCACTCTTAATATTAGCAGCTGTGCGTGCAATCGCTCCCGTTGCCGGTATTCCACCAAACAGCGGAGTGATCATATTGGCGATCCCCTGTCCAATAAGCTCGCGGTTGCTGTTGTGGCGATTGCCAGTCATACCGTCAGCTACTACAGCGGACAGCAGCGATTCAATCCCACCCAACATGGCAATAATAAAAGCAGGCTTAAGCAAATTCACTATCCGATCCCAAGTCATGTCGGGTATGCGAAATTCAGGCAGTGTGCTCGGAATCGTTCCATAAGCAGAACCAATAGTTGCCACCTCTCCGTTAAAAAATAAAGCTGCGACGACGCTCGATACAACGAGCCCCAACAAAGCCCCAGGCAGCTTAGGCATAAATTTCGGTGCCAGCAGAATAATCACCAAACAAATACCAGCCGTCAGCAGACTGTAGCTATTTAAAGTCGTAGCATGAAACCCAATCTCTTTCATATTAGACAAAAAATCTTCATGCCTTTCGATCCCTTTCAAACCTAAAAAGTTAGCGATTTGCCCACTGAAGATGATGACGGCAATTCCTGCGGTAAACCCAATTGTAACAGGCCGAGGTATAAATGTAATCAACGAGCCCAGCTTAAAAAGACCCATCACAACAAGCATAATTCCCGCCAGGAAACCAGCAAGCAATAAATTTTCATAGCCATATTGCAGTACAATAGCGAAAAGAATAGGAATAAAAGCACCCGTAGGGCCACCAATCTGAAATTTTGAACCTCCGAAAGTCGAGATAAGAATGCCCGCTATTATGGTCGTATAGAGGCCGTATTCAGGCCTGACGCCTGAAGCAATAGCAAACGCCATTCCGAGTGGAATGGCGATAATACCGACAATGAGGCCCGAAACCATATCCTTGCGAAGCGCAGATAATTGATATCCATCAAATCTCTCTCTTCCCTTCATTCGCCACAACCTTCTTTTCTTCATATATTTGATTATTTGAATATAAGGAAAAGATACTCCTACGCTTCCTTTATGTCAAACACAATATTCAGTCGAGTTTTCGAATAAGTCCTTATAAAAAGCAAAAAAACAAGGTTTTCCTAAATCTTGCTCACGGATTCCCTTGTTTTTTCAATTATGGCTCTTTACGAATATCTTCCAGTAGGGTAATGGCATCAACGAGATGATTGTCAAAAATCTGTTTCGTTACTGACAATAAGTCCTTAATTAATGGATCACGCAAGGAGTAAATGACGGAGGTGCCTTCTTTCACACTGTGGACAACGTTTTTATTGCGCAAAACAGCCAACTGCTGCGATACGGCTGAACCTTCCGATCCTAAAATGCTTTGCAGCTCATTTACGTTCCTTTCCCCTTCACTTAATACTTCAAGAATGCGAATCCGCATGGGATGAGCCAATGCTTTATAAAAATCGGCTTTAAACTGTTGAATGTGCTGATTCATAAACTTCTCCTTACTATTAAACTTTTAAATATATGAATATCATAGCACATATCAAGAAATGATTGAAAACGATCCGTACGCTTGTCCATTAATTTCTTAACGGGTATAATACTCCTTATATTCATACTTTTGAATATTTGATTTTAAATTGATTCACAGGAAAGGTAAGGATGCGAATGCCCCGATTTACAATTGACCACCCATCAAGAGAAAATTCGCTAATCTTTGATGAAAAACCGCATGAAATTAGCAAGCAAGTGGTCATTGACCTTGGAATGGCCTCTCTGCAATCTATAGGATCAGAGCATATTTGCAAAGTTTGCATTTCAAATAGCGGTTCCTGCTGCAGCGGCTGCAGCCATCTTTCAGATCGGGTTGGATGCCAGCGTCGCAATACAAGCTGTACCGCATGGTTATGTGGGTTTATTAAATACGTCCTTTATGAGACGGGATATTTGCAGCAATGGAACGATTTTTGGGAGCAAGTGCCTGGACAGGACTTCCGCGTAGATTTCACGCCAGATTCGTTTTTCATTCAAAAATCTTTAAATCTTCCAAACATGCGCAGCATAAGCGAGGCACTTGCTGCTGATTTGCAGGAACTGGCCCAAACTCATATCGCTATCGGTTTTATATTAACACTTAGAGAGAAGCTGGATAAAAATATAGATCAATTCATGTTTTATCATGATGATACTGGAAAACAAGCCCGTATTAGAAAACGGATCCAATTTTTATCACTACCGTTTGAACGCTTCCATCTCGCCTTAGACGATTTTATGAAAAAGATGGATCATCATGCTAAGTGAAAAAATCCAACTTTGAAAGTGACAAGCACGCGGAGTCGGGGTTTTACTAGTTAAACAAATTGAATTTCACTTAGATGGGAGCAGCTCATGCAGGGTTCTACTAATACTTGTTTGTTGCAGGGCAACTTGCGTTCTATTCGAACCTGCATGAGCTTTTTTTCCGCTATTAAACTCTGTAACAATAATTATTCAATTTGTGAATCAACCCCAATCATAATCAATTAGTTTATTAAACTTTCCCGATTTACTATCTCTTTCATAGGCAGAAAACGGTTCGGCATCTACAAATGCTAAAAAAGAATCGTCAATATTAAGCGCCGCTCCAAGAGATACAACTTGGTAATTTTCCAGATTTCCATTGTATCCTTCAGGCTCATAGCCGCTAAAAAAGATCCATCCTAAATGATTCTCTTCATTCGGTTCATCTTTCAACATGAGATTGAAGCTTCTCTTTTCTAGAGCATCTCGGGTCATTACGATTTTGGTATCCATATAATAATTCCATTTGCTCGCTTCTGGGTCTTCTAGCTTCGTATCGCATATATGCTCATAAGTAAATTGAATTTCTTGCCCATAGCTTAGTTCAGCTATATAAGAAGGTATATTTCTGAGCAAGCCCTTGAAGTTGTCCTCATTTCGCTCCACAATTTCAACCCACATTCTTTCGCCAATAAATTGCTCGTGCTCCTCATCGGACAAAAAGATCAACTTCACAAATTCCCCAACCTGCAGCAGCTTTAACATTTGAGGGCTAGGCAAATAAAAAGTGTAAGGTGCTTCTTTGTTACGATTATATATGCTGTCCAGCGTCCAAGTCATGAATACCCTCCTTTGGTTCATTCGTAGTATTTAGCAGCCATTAGAATGGAAGCGAAAAGCTGCCAGGATGCATCTGCCGGTGTTTCTTTGTTTTGATTTTGATAAAACCCATCCATATCCTGCATCCAGCTTTCAATTGCATCAAAATAATCGGCTAATGCTCTATTCTCCCACTCTTCCGGTTTATGAGCGAGATTGTCTCTGAGTAAAGAAACAAATTGGATAAAATCCTCTTTTGTCTTTATATGATCTATCAAATCGTTTGGCTTCCCCATTACAGCACAACCTCTCGCAGGCACAATTGGCCTAAATGACCGCAATGTCATTATAACAATGGTTGAATTGTACGACCACTAGCAAGATGGTTTTGAAAAATATAATACCGTTTGTTATTGGAATTTTAAAATCCAATAATAAACGGTATCGGCATGCTCCATTCGCAGCTTATCTGCTACCCTCGCAATGAGCTCACTATTTGGTGCGATCTATAAATTGTTATATTGCGGAAGTTCAAAATTCGTTAACCCTTCGTATAACGCTTTTTGAACCGAATACTTACGTGCTAGTTTATACGGTATCGTGTAATCCCCGAACATGCTCTCCAACACTATGTCATAATTGATGCGTTCCGCTTCTTCTCTTCTCCACGAAATGGACACACCCTCATTTTCTCCGCCAGCCACATCGTTGATGAGCACGTTTACGGTTATCTCGTATACTTCCGGATTCTCAAACAGAATCTTAGAGTACGCGACTAACGATCCACCTGCTTTCTTGACAAAATCTTTTTCATCCGCAAATATTCCCGGATTAACCGTAATCGCTAGGTATTCTCCTTGATCATCGAAACTAGACACGAATTTACGGAAAGTCTCGGCCTCTACCGGAATAGCAAACGCAGCTCCTACGTTGCTCTTTAGCGCCTGTTTGACATTTCCCTCTGACACTTCAGCGGTCGCCCAATCAAATGGAGCAGCGGATGGACCCGCGCTTGGTGACGGCTCCGGAGGCGCCTCTGCTGACAGACTAGAAGACGGAAACATGTCTGATCCCGGCGTAGAACTGGTACTCCCTTCTACCGGAACGTCTTTTTCGCTTGAGCATCCTGTTGATAACATCGTAATTATAGTGAACCCTAGAAGAGCGATATTTAACTTTTTGATTGCTTAAACCCCCTACGACTTTCTTTTTAGCTAATACGTGTATCGTAGATATATGTAACGAAATATGAAAAGAAAACGGCCACATTACGGGATAAGTCCCGTAAGTGACCGCTGTTAACGTCAGTATCTATATTGCATTTTATCGTGTAATCTATGATACGTCGACTTTTCGGAACTGTGCGAGTTTACCGCAATGGTTACGAAAATGTTTGTTGGAACGATGGCGCAGATTTGTTCACAAATTCACCGAATCAGTGGCCGTACAAATGGCGCAAACCCTTACCCAGCCTACGTTCAGCTAACCTTATGCTCAATCCGCAGCTTATCCGCCACCATCGCGATAAACTCCGAGTTCGTAGGCTTGGACTTGCTGATATTGATCGTGTAGCCAAATAGGTGACTGATGCTGTCGATGTTGCCGCGCGTCCAAGCGACTTCGATAGCATGGCGAATCGCTCGTTCGACGCGGGATGGTGTCGTTTTGAATTTTTCCGCGATTGCTGGATATAACGTTTTTGTAATCGCACCCAAAATTTCGATATTGTTATACACCATTGTGATCGCTTCGCGTAAATACTGGTAGCCTTTAATATGAGCAGGCACACCGATTTCATGAATAATGCTTGTAATATTGGCATCTAGGTTTTTGCCTTTAGCAAGCGGCACGACATTCGATTTCACTGTTGATGAATTCGAATTGTAAGAAGAAGATGCCGAGTATGAAGAATTTCCAAACAGCTGGCGAATCCGGTTAGCCAAAATATCCATATCGAAAGGCTTGAGAATATAATAAGAAGCACCCAATTGAACTGCTTTTTGTGTGATATTTTCTTGACCGAAAGCGGTCAACATAATGATTTTAGGCATTGGAGAAATGTTCATTTCCCGCAAGCGCTCCAAAACGCCAAGTCCGTCCAAATGAGGCATAATAATATCAAGAATGAGTACATCCGGCATTTTACGGGATTCTTCTAAGTGCCTCAGCACTTCTTCACCGTTATACGCTACGCCGCTCACATTCATATCACTTTGATCGGATATGTATTCCGATAACAAATTTGTAAATTCTCTGTTGTCATCTGCCAATAATACATCAATTTTTTGCAAGATATTATCCTCCCTCAAATGATAATCCAATTTTCACTCTTGAACCTTCCCCTAGTTGTCTTGAGTAACATTTTCGACACGTCGATATAAATTCCTTCTGTCGAAAATTATTTTTCTTTATTTTTTTTCTCAATACCGTTATACTGATTATTTATTTACATTTAGCGCTTCGTTTCGCTGAGTTTCGACAAAAGAAGGCCTTCCACAAAAATAAAACAACCGCCTGCAGCTTATAAGCACACTGCCGCTGGCGGTTGTTTTTATGCTGCTGTTTGACTGTCCTGCTGTAATGTAGATTTCAATAACACCCCTGCATCTTGAAGCATCCATTCAATGAAACATCCATAACCCGATGTGGGATCATTTACAAAAACATGGGTCACCGCACCAACCAGCTTGCCATTTTGAATAATTGGGCTGCCTGACATACCTTGTACTATGCCGCCCGTTTTATCAAGCAAACGCTTGTCCGTTATTTTGATAACCATTCCTTTAGTTGCCGGACTGTTCTGCTTCATAACATGAGAAATTTCAATATCAAATTTCTCAACCTTTTGCCCGTTTACTACGGTATAAATTTGAGCAGGACCTTCAGCTACCTCCTCAGCAAAAGCAACCGGCAAAGCACTGCTGTTATAGCTATGGGTAGGGTTTTCATTCATTTTTCCGAAAATACCAAATGGCGTGTTTCGTTCTACATTGCCTAACACTTTACTTTCCTTCACAAAATGGGCCCTTTTTTCGCCCGGTTCGCCATTTTGGCTTTTGTTAATCGACGTTACACTGGATTGAAGAATTTGACCATCGCCAACTTCGATAGCTGTTTGCGTGTCCATATCAGTAATAACATGTCCAAGTGCTCCGTAAACGCCCTGATCAGGAGCATAAAACGTCAGTGTGCCTACACCAGCAGCAGAGTCGCGTATATAAAGCCCTAGCCGCCACGTTCGATCCTCAGCATCATAAGATGGATTCAAAACGGTTTTGCTTAATTGCCCGCTACGCTTATATACAATATCAAGCGCTTTCTTGTTGTTGCCTGCCTGACCAACGAGCTCTGCTACTTTCCTCACTTCGGTAACCTTCTGCCCATCGATCTTGACAATCAAATCGCCAAGACGCAATCCTGCAAGCTCACCTGGAGACTGTTTGCTGCCATTCTGACTAGTCACTTGATGATGACCGACGACTAAAATCCCCGCTGACTTCACCTTAACCCCAATGGTTTGACCACCAGGAATGACCTTTAAATCAGGCACAACATTGACTTTCACCGTCTTGAAAGGAATTTTACCGAATAATTTCACTTTCATCCTCGTCTCGCCGCTTTGCTGCGAATGCAAGGATAGCGGTTCGTTCAAATTGACTGATAAAGACCGGGTCGATGAGCCATTCACTTGAAGCATACGCGGGTCCACCGTAACTTGAGCATGAACAGGAACTCCATATTGTAATCGTTTCGATTGGCCTGTGAACAATCGCAGTTCATTCGGGATTGAGGCTAAGTGCTGAAACGGTGTGGAGAAGCCTACCATGCAAATCAAAATCACGAGAACCAGACCGAACCATCTCTTCCTCTTGCTGGAGTTCAATGATTTCACGCTCCCTGTAATTCCATCGCATGACGATAAAGGTTTAATCGCCATTGGCGTACCTTTAACTTACCCTGCCCCGACCGTTTTATGACCACAAAAAACTTCCCTGAATGCCCTCCATTAGGCTCCTTTCTGTCGCAATGCCAAATCAAGCATTTCTTGTGCATGATGTCTCGTTTTCTCGGTGACTTCGACACCACCCAGCATGCGCGCCAGCTCCTCTATCCGGGTACTGCTCATAATTTCTTTAATGGAGGTCGCTGTACGCTGATTAACGACTTGCTTGCGGATCTCATAATGGTGATCGGCCATACAAGCTACTTGCGGTAAATGCGTAATAGAGAAAATTTGGCAGCGACGCGATAGTTGGGAAAGCTTCTCTGCAATCGATTGTGCCGCGCGTCCGCTTACACCGGTATCCACTTCGTCAAATATGAGTACTGGTATTTGATCATGCTCAGCAAATATCGCTTTCAGGGCAAGCATAACCCGCGACATCTCGCCGCCTGAAGCAATTTTATTCAATGGTTTAAGCGGCTCTCCAGGGTTGGGAGCCAGCATAAACACTGCTTCGTCACAGCCATTGCTATTAAGCACTACAGCTGATTCCTTTTGATCATGCTGCTTTATTCTGTCCATTTGAACAGAAAAAATCGTATTAGGCATTTGTAATTGACGCAGCTCACGCTCAATGGACTCCGCCAAACGTGTTGAAGCATGATTGCGCAGCTTCGACAGCTCCTCAGCAAGTTCAAGTGCCGACTTAAACAGCGTTGCTTCGCTATTACGCAGCTTTTCTAAATAGTCATCGCGGTTTTCGATCTTGTCGCGCTCCACGACGATACTTTTATAATAAACGAGAATATCCTCAATGCTCTCGCCATATTTACGTTTCAAACCATGAATGAGGTCTAGACGATCCTCGATAGTCGAAAGCTGCTCCGGATCTGATTCAATGGTATCTCTGTAATCTCTAAGTTGAAAAGCGGCATCCTCAGCTTGATAATAAGCCGATTGGAGCTGTTCAAGCAACGGCCCGACAATATTTGGATCATACGTCTGAATATCCGATAGCTTAATAATCGCTTTATTCAAAGCATCCAAGCCAGCATCGCCATACAATAAAGAATAAGCTTCTGTTACATTATCCATCCGTTTGCTGGCGTATTGCAGCTTGCGTTTCTCTTCAGCCAAGCTTTCATCTTCTCCAACTTTGAGCTGGGCATTTGAAATTTCTTCGATTTGAAAACGGTACAAGTCCAGCATTTGCACATTATGGCGTGCTGAATCTTCAAGCTCTCGCAGCGCCGCTCTTGCCTGCTGCAGCTCTTTGTATACCGCTTTATAAGTCTGCTTGCGCTCAATCAATAAGTCACCTGCGAACATGTCAAGCCACTCCAGATGCCTCTCTGTTCGCAGCAAAGATTGATGCTCATGCTGACCATGAATATTAACTAAGCATTCTCCAATTTCACGAAGCATCGTCATGGTGACCAGCTGTCCATTCACTCGGCTGCTGCTTTTGCCTTGGGAGGTGAGCTCACGACGAATGACAAGCATCTCGTCATGTAATGCCTCTACTCCTAGTCTCTCCAGCACATGCCATACAGGATGCATCCGCGGCAAATCAAACATCGCATCCATTTCCGCCTTCTGACAGCCATACCTGACCATATCTGCGGAGCCCCGTCCTCCAACAATTAAGCTAAGCGCGTCAATAATGATGGATTTACCCGCTCCCGTCTCCCCCGTCAAAACATGAAAGCCATGGTGGAACGAAACCGTCACCTGCTCAACTACAGCTAAATTTCGAATGGACAGCTCTCGCAACATAAACTGATGCCTCCTAAAATTGGTGTGTTAGTTCAATAGCTCCAGCAACCTCTCTACGACCTCATTGCTCTGAGCTTTCGTGCGGCAAATAATCAAAATCGTATCGTCTCCGCAAATGGTTCCCATTACTTCCTGCCACTCCATATTGTCCAGCAGCGCGCAAATCGTATTGGCTGTGCCCGGCAAACATTTCATTACGACCAAATTGTCTGTGAAATCGATGTTTACGAAGTGATCGAGCAGTGCCCGCTTGAGCTTATGAATCGGATTGATCCGTTGTTTCTCCTGCGGCAACGAATATCTGTATCTGCCATCCTCTGCTGGAACCTTAATGAGCATAAGCTCCTTAATATCACGTGATACTGTAGCTTGCGTTACCTGCAATCCGGTATTGCGCAGTGCTTCAACTAGCTCCTCCTGCGTCTCCACAACCTGATTCGTAATAATTTCCTTAATTTTAAATTGACGTATTCCCTTCATAAATAAAGCGCCTCCCAAACATGCTATTCTACAACTGAAAAACAACTTTTCTAATGGAGCGTTCCTTCACATTAATAAACAGGATACCCTGGCATTTCGGCAGCAACAGCGCGTACACAAGCAGCCTGTCCCTTATTCCGCTTCCCGTCCAATCCATCGGCATACGATCCCTTGCAGTCTTCACGATGTATAACTCTCCGTCAAGTTCTGCAATATAATCTATATACAAGCGGCTGTCCAGCTCTTGGCCATCCAAGTCAATCTGAATGGGGATCCGGTGCTTGCCTGAAACGACGTGATATCCACTCTGCTCAAGAAACAGAACGTTCTCATCATTCGGATCAAGCGGAACACCTTTACCAAGCTTCAAGCGGTTAAAGGAGGCTGGCTCATGCAGCCAGCGATGAAACAATCGAAACAACCACAGGATTAACAAGGCGGAGGCAACTAGCATAATTAACCAGTCACCGTATTTGTCCATATGCAACCCTCCATCCAAAACATCCTTATATGTATTGGTTCGTGATGGACGAGGCATATTCCTGTCAATGTTTATAAAGCGAACGCATGTTTGGTTGAGTCCAGTGTATCAAAAAAGACCCAACTCTGTAAAGTAAAAAATAGGGGAACGCCTGATCGCCTTAGCGATGCAGGCATTCCCCTCGCAGCTTGTTACTGTTTTTCAGCGGAAAAGGTACCGCTCGCCTGCTTGACGAGCTCCATAATTGCCGCATCATCGGGAACCTGCTGATTAGGCTGGTTATCCCAAATCCAGTAAGCTAAAAATTCAATATTGCCCTCTCCGCCTGTAATAGGTGAAAAGGATAGATCACGCAGCGTATAACCCATCTCAGCAGCAGCCTGCGTTACATTGCGCAGTACCTCTGCATGTACCTTAGAGTCCCTTATCACGCCAGATTTCCCTACTTTATCTCGCCCTGCCTCAAATTGCGGCTTGATTAACGCCATCACGCCTGAGCCTGGATCAATTAATCCAGCCAGCGCAGGCAAAATGAGCTTCAATGAGATAAAAGAAACATCAATAGTGGCAAATGTAGGCTTAGGCCCTAGCAGCTCTTCAGGCTTTATATAACGGAAGTTAACGCGCTCCATGACGTTCACACGTGGATCTTGGCGCAGCGACCAATCCAGCTGATTGTAGCCCACGTCAATGGCATAAACGTATTCCGCTCCATTTTGCAAAGCGCAATCCGTAAAACCCCCAGTCGAAGCTCCAATATCCAGCATCGTACGTCCAGCGAGATCCAGCTCAAAGGCGCGAATGGCCTTCTCCAGCTTTAGGCCCCCACGACTCACATAGGCATGAATAGCGCCTTTTACTTTAATATCCGCCGTGCGAGCAATTTTCATTCCGCTCTTATCGATCGGTTCGTTGTCCACCAGAACAAGGCCTGCCATTAGCGCTTTCTTCGCCTTCTCCCTGCTTTCATAAAAACCACGCTCGACGAGCAGCACATCTATTCGTTCTTTAGGTGTCGTCATTCTGTTACCTAGCCTTCTAATGCTGTCCAGTAATGCGCATTTTACTGCGAGGATGCATGTTTTTGAGCTCAGCCGCTATCCGTTCGCCCGTCAGGCCCACTTCAGCGCGCTGCTCTTTAATGGAACCATGTTCAATAAATTGGTCTGGAATACCGACAATGCGGATTGGCAGGCCATAAATACCACGGAGTGAGTAAAATTCAAGAATCGCACTGCCTAGACCGCCAAGTTCTGCTCCTTCTTCCAGCACAATGATGTTTTTACCTTCATTAGCAAGAGACAACAGCATTTGCTCATCCATAGGCTTAATAAAGCGAGCATTTACAATACGGACATTCATGCCATCACGCTTCAGCAGATCAGCTGCTTCTTCCGCCACTTGCAGCATAGGTCCGATAGCAATAATAACTGCCGAATCACCTTCACGCACAATTTCCCATGAACCGATTGGCAGCGGCAGCAGCTCAGCATCAATGGTTACGCCAAGACCGTTGATCCGCGGATAACGGACCGCAATCGGACCCTCATTATAATCAACCGCCGTCTTCATCATCCGGCGCAGCTCATTTTCATCCTTTGGCATCATAATGACGAGATTTGGCACATGACGCAAAAATGGAATATCGTACACGCCATGATGGGTTTCCCCATCGGGACCAACAAAGCCAGCACGGTCGATAGCAAAAATAACATTCAAGTTTTGGCGGCAAATATCATGCACAACCTGATCATACGCTCTTTGCAGAAACGTAGAATAAACGGCAAATACCGGCTTCATTCCTTCAATTGCCAGTGCCGCAGACATCGTCGCCGCATGCTGCTCAGCAATGCCAACATCGATCATGCGCCCTGGAAAACGAGCTGCGAATTCCATTAGCCCTGATCCGCCCGGCATAGCAGGCGTAACGGCAATAATGCGCTCATCCTTCTCGGCCAACTCAATCAGCACATCGCCAAATACCTGCGTATACATTGGCGAGCCGACGGCCTTGACAACCTGACCCGACTCGATCTTGTAAGGAGAGATGCCATGCCATTTGTGTGAATCTGCTTCCGCTGGAGAGTAGCCTTTACCTTTAACCGTCACCACATGCACAAGAACAGGTCCTGGCACGGAATCTGCCTGGCGGAAAATATCCAAAAGCTGCTCCATATCATGTCCGTCAACTGGTCCCAAATAAGTGAGACCAAATTGCTCAAAAAGTATGCCGGTTACAAGCAAATATTTCAGGCTGTCTTTAAACTTTTCCGCCGTCTTGGCCAGCTTGCCGCCGACAGCAGGAATTTTATTCAAGAAATGCTGCAGTTCTTCCTTCGCCTTCTGATAATGGCGATCAGAACGGATTTTCCCTAGATATTGATGCATCGCACCGACATTCGGCGCAATGGACATCTCATTGTCGTTCAGTACCACAATCATTTTTTTCTTCTCATGACCGATATGATTAAGCGCCTCAAAGGCCATCCCGCCAGTCAAAGCACCGTCGCCAATGACGGCAACAACCCGATTGTCCTCGCCTTTAAAGTCTCGCGCCATCGCCATACCAATTGCTGCAGACAGTGATGTGCTGCTATGTCCGGCTTCCCAAACATCATGCACGCTTTCGTCGCGTTTCACAAACCCGCACATGCCTTTATATTGACGCAGTGAATCGAAGCGATCCATGCGCCCTGTTAAAATTTTATGCACATAAGATTGATGACCTACATCAAATACAAATTTATCCTTTGGGCTGTCAAATAAATAATGAAGAACGAGCGTCAGCTCCACAACTCCTAGATTGGAAGCAAGGTGACCACCCGTAACGGAAAGCTTCTCAATGAGAAACTGGCGCACTTCACCTGCAAGCAGCTCCAGTTCTTTCTTGGAAAACCCTTTTAAATCCTGAGGACCGTTTATATGTTCAAGCAGCACAGTACTTCCTCGCTTTCGCGAACAGCAGACATCACTGTTCAATAGACGTCAAAATATTTAAACTATTATAACATAGGCTTTATTTTTTTCCCAATGCTTAAGACATTAGAGCGGATTAATGATCCCTCTGCACCAGATAATCAGCGATTTGCAGCAGTCTGTCAGGTGCTGCAAGTCCCGCACTCAGCACCGCTGACTTCGCGTCCTGCGTCAAACGCTCTACTTGAGCCTTGCTATCTTCAAGCCCCATCAGAAAAGGATATGTTACTTTTTGTTGTTCGACATCGCTGTTCGTCTTCTTGCCAAGCTTGCTCTCATCACCGATCAAATCTAGAATGTCATCTTGAATTTGAAAAGCTAGCCCAATATTGCGGCCATACTGCTCCAGCAGTTTGATCTGCTCTTCCGTTGCACCGCCAATTCGTGCGCCAGCTGTAACAGAGAACACAACCAGATCGCCGGTTTTGTGCAAATGAATATATTCAAGCTCTGCAAGCGACGTGATGCCCTGCTCACCCAGCATATCTGCTACTTGCCCACCGACCATGCCTCTGGCTCCGGCAAGCATCGCCAAATCTTCCACAATATCGAGTGCAACCTGCGCACTGACACCGCCAGCTTTAGCCGCTTTAGGAATTAAATGAAACGCATGGGTCAGCAGCGCGTCACCAGCCAAAATCGCCATAGCCTCTCCGTAAACCTTATGGTTCGTCAGTTTGCCGCGGCGATAATCATCATTATCCATCGCTGGCAAATCATCATGAATTAAGGAATACGTGTGTATGCATTCAATCGCGCAAGCTACAGGCAAGGCTTTGCTCACCGTATCTTCATCACCGCTAATAGCCTCAGCTACAGCGAGCACAAGAGCCGGCCGCAAGCGTTTTCCACCCGCTTCCAGGGAATACATCATGGATTCACGGAGCTTATCCGGAACCTCCCACTGCGCAGGCAGCACATCGGTTAGCGCCTGCTCTACGATGGCGGCGCATTGCGCCAAATAAGTTTTTATCAAAACCGTGTCGCTCAAGCGTTATTCTCCTTTGTCTTCGCTCGGTGGAGCAAACGTTTTTTTCTGAAAGCCCTGCTCTGTTTCAATGAGCGTCTCGATCTTCTGCTCCACCTGCTCCAGCTTGCCGCTGCACAGCTTTGACAGACGCATGCCCTCTTGAAATAGATCAATCGCCGTCTCCAGCGGAACATCACCGTTTTCAAGCTTTTCTACAATCGTGTCAAGCTGCTCCATCGCCTGCTCAAAGCTAAGCTCGGTTGCTTCTTTCTTTGCCACTGCTGCCCTCTCCCTCCAACGACGATACCTCACAGGTCATCTGCCCATCGGCTAGTTTCACCTGTACGGTATCCCCTACCTTCACATCTGCTACTGACTTGACCAAGCGCTGCTCCGACTCTTCATAAACTAATCCGTATCCCCTTGCCATCACCTTAAGCGGACTAAGCGCATCAAGCTGGCGTATGGAGCTATGGAGCCTAAGCTGCTTCTCTTGCAGCGTTTGCTGGATGATCTGTTCCAGCCGTTTCGAAGTTCCTTTAAGCCTGCTTGCGGCAAAATGCACGCGCTGCCCCGTATGATGCCCGGCAAGCGTCGCATGCAATCGCTCCAGCCTGCTTCGCCCGCGCTGCGCTGCTTTAAGTGTTCGCTGGCGCAAGCGTTCCTCCAGCAAATCAAGGCGCTGCGCCTGCTCCAGCAAATATTTGCGAGGATAAAGGAAAAAAGGCGAACGGCGCACACGTGCAAGCTGCTCCTTGCGGCTGCGTATAAGCTGGCGCAGCGATTGCTCCAGCTGCTGGCGCTGCCTGCTTAAATGCTTCTCCAGCTCGGCTGCATGCGGTACAGCCAGTTCAGCTGCTGCAGTAGGCGTCGCTGCCCGCAAATCTGCAACGAAGTCAGCAATCGTGTAATCGGTCTCATGGCCGACTGCGCTGATGATTGGAATAGCGGATGCAGCGATGCTGCGCGCTACCTGCTCTTCATTAAACGCCCAAAGCTCTTCAAGCGAGCCGCCGCCGCGTCCTACAATTAATACGTCGATTTCGCCAAAACGATTCATTGCTTCTATCGCATGTGAAATGGAAGGTGCTGCTTGCGCTCCTTGCACCAGCACCGGATAAACATAAATACGCGCAGCGGGATAGCGGCGCTGCAGCGTAATCATCATATCGCGAACCGCTGCCCCTGTCGGCGAAGTAATCAGTCCGATCGCTCTAGGAAAGCGTGGAATCGGGCGCTTACGCTCAGCGGCAAACAGCCCTTCTTCCTCCAGCTTGCTCTTGAGCTGCTCGAAAGCGAGATACAAGCTTCCAATACCATCTGGCTGCATGGCGGCCACATAAAACTGATAGTTGCCATCCCGCTCATAGACAGAAATGTTTCCGCGCGCCATCACTTTAGCGCCTTCACGAGGAATAAAAGGCAGCCGCTGGTTATGCGAAGCAAACATGACGCATTTCAACCGACTGTCTTTATCCTTAAGTGTAAAATACATATGACCGCTGGAATGATGCGTAAAATTAGAAATCTCTCCGCGCAGCCACACATCGCCAAGCACAGCGTCCGAGTCCATTTTCATCCGGATATATCGGTTAATGTCCTTTATCGAATAAACCCGCGGCTGTTCTTTCATCGCCTTACTCTCCGATTCCGTTTGCGCGCTTAGCTGCCTTAATGGTGTTCTGGATCAGCATCGTAATCGTCATTGGACCGACGCCGCCTGGCACAGGCGTAATATAACCAGCAGTTTCCAGGCAATCCTCGTAATCCACATCGCCCGCCAGCTTGCCATCAGCCAGACGGTTAATGCCCACATCAATAACGACTGCGCCTGGCTTCACGAATTTGCTGTCAATCGCTTTCGCTTTGCCGATGGCTACGACAAGAATATCCGCCTGCTTGGCGATCTCTTCCATATTCGCTGTTTTGGAATGGCAGATCGTCACCGTAGCATGCTCTCTAAGCAGCAGCATTGCGACAGGCTTGCCGACAATATTGCTTCGTCCTATGACAACTGCATGCTTGCCTGCAATATCAACGCCACTGCGTTTAATTAGTTCAATAACGCCCGCCGGCGTACATGGCAGCAAGCTATCATCGCCTATTACCAGATTACCCACACTTTCAGGATGGAAACCGTCGACGTCCTTTTCCACACGAATCGCATCAATAACAGCCTTCTCGTTAATATGCTTAGGCAGCGGCAGCTGCACCAAAATACCATTAATGCTATCCTGCTCATTAAGCTTGGCGATCAGCGCCAAAACTTCCTCTTCCGTTGCCGATTCGGCCAAACGGTGAACCTCGGAATATAATCCAAGCTGCTGGCAGGCCTTTTCCTTGGAACCGACGTATACTTTAGAAGCGGGATCTTCACCAACCAATACAACTGCAAGACCCGGAACAACACCCTTTTCTTTAAGCGAAGCCGTATCTGCCCCAATTTCCTCACGAATAAGATCCGAAATCTGTTTGCCTAAAATGATATGTGCGCTCATAATGTGTCGCTCCCCTTCTTGCCAACCGGCCTTTCGCGCCGGCGGTTTCCTAGTTTGTATGATCAGGCTCGGCTTTCAGTTGATCAAGTCCGCTAATCAGCTTGCCTAACACGCCATTTACGAACTTGCCAGACTCTTCCGTGCCGAAATGCTTCGCTAGTTCAATTGCCTCATTGATAACCGCTTTCGGCGGCACATCGTCGCTGAATACCATCTCAAAGCATGCCAGACGCAAAACCTGACGGTCTACCCGAGACAGCCTGTCAACCTGCCAACCGGTCAAATGATCCTGCAGCATGTCGTCAATCGCCGCTTTCCGCTCCGCGACGCCCATGACGAGCTGTCTTACAAAATCATCATCCGCATTGCCAATATCTCCTGGCTCTGCGCCGATCTCATTAGCGGAATGCGCCTCTTCAAGAAGCATGTCCACCGCTTCATCAGCAGTGACTTCATTCATTTCCATTTGGTACAAACTTGATACTGCAATTTCTCTCGCTAATCTACGTTTCATGGGACCTCCACAGCAGTTGCACTGCTTACTGAAATTTATTATTGCTAGCGTAAACGGCTGAAGCCGTTCTTTGGCGGCAAAGCCAAATATAAGCACATCACTTATAAAGTCTTATAATTTCAAAAAAACCTATGATCTCCTCCCTGCCTCGAACAACCGGCAATCCGGCTTCCGGAGAACGGAGGAGACCACAGGATTATCTAAACGGGCGAAATCTTTCCATTAGTACGCTCCAAACTTGCTGCCATGGAGCGACCGGATCCTGCCGCAAATCTTTCTTTTTGCCTATCCAATAACCGACTGAAATAAGCAGCATAAAAACCAGCATATCCCAAAAACCAGCAAACAAATACACGAAGCCGAAAAAAAGACCTGCTGCTGCGCCAATTGTCCGCTTTCCGTAATGAACCCAAAATTCCCTCCACATCCGCTAGCCCACCTCTATTCCACGCGACTCTTGTACATGCCTGTCTGAATGACATTCGCCACGAATACCGTCACATTCGAAACCGGTATGCCTGTAATATCCTCAATATGGCTTTTGACAGCAAGCTGAATCTCTTCCGTGAGTGTTGGGATAGAGCTTTCTCCATCAACAAACACGCGAAGCACAATGTCAAGGCCAGAGTCGGAAGTACGAATGCGCGCACGCAAATCTTTAACCCCACGGCGTTTGGAAGCTGCTTTAAGGGCTAGATTTTCAATCGTTTCAATGGAAATGCGAATGTCGCCAAAATCTGTCCGTTGATCAATTGAAGGCGGAGCGGCAGAGCCGCGATGCAAGGAAACAATAAAAAATCTCAAGCTGAGCAAAAACAAGACAATCCCAACAATAATAACGGAAATTTGAAGCGATTGTTGCTCAAAAAGACGGTCTAAAGCCGTTAAAAGCGCTCGCTTCGAAATCCAATTAAAGCCAACACATGCGATCATAATGGAAGCGGCACCGATTACGATGCTATAAATAAACAATAGCAACTTGTCCACAATTCTAAACAATGCAAATGCCTCCTCCGGGCAGACCGAATGAAAACCCCCTTGCGCCGAGCGGCATGCCGATCACGAGGGGGTTATAGTCAATTCTCTTCCATGCAGTTATTACTTGACGCGCAGCAGTTGGTCTTCCTCTACCGGCTTCTCAGCAGCTTTGAAATGAACATCGTGGATATGTACGTTCACTTCAATAACATGCAGACCTGTCATCGTTTCAATCGAACGTTTCACATTGCGCTGAATTTCCGAAGCGATTTCTGGAATGCGGTTGCCGTATTCCACAATAATGGATACATCAATCGCCGCCTCACGCTGTCCAACATCAACTTTAACGCCTTTAGACAAATTTTTACGTCCAAGCATCTCTGCGATTCCGCCTGCGAAACCGCCGCTCATGCCAGCTACACCAGGCACCTCAACTGTAGCCAGTCCAGCAATGACTTCAATAACCTCGGGTGCGATCTGAATAACGCCAATGTCCGTTTTCTCATACTCCGTTGCTGTTGTACTCATGATAGCTTTACACCTCCCTAAAGTTGCGCGTCCCGCCCTGCATCGAACGGGTAAAGCTTCCGCATCTTATTTCTATACTATATCATTCGCCATGAAATATGACAAACCATTACAGATTGTCCGCAGCTTTTGCTTCAGCCTGCTCTGGATGGTAAACATCATATTCCTCGAGGAACTTGATATCAAAATTCCCTTCAATAAACTTTGGATGCTCCAGCAGTTTTTGATGGAAAGGAATCGTCGTTTTTATGCCTTCAATCGCGAATTCTGACAAAGCTCGCTTCATGCGGGCAATCGCTTCCTCACGCGTTCTTCCCCAAACGATCAGCTTGGCGATCATGGAATCGTAATGCGGCGAAATCGTATAACCCGGATAAACCGCGCTGTCGACCCGCACGCCTGTGCCGCCTGGAGCTAGATAGAACGGAATATGTCCAGGAGACGGCATAAAATTACGCTCCGGATCCTCTGCGTTAATCCGGCATTCGATCGACCAGCCATTAATCGCAAGATCTTCTTGCTTAAAGGAAAGAGGATTGCCTTCCGCTACGGAAATCATCTCTTTAATCAGATCGACATTCGTTATCATTTCTGTAACGGGATGCTCAACCTGAATACGAGTATTCATTTCCATAAAATAAAACTGGCCGTCCGGCCCGAGCAAAAATTCAAGCGTTCCTGCGCCTGAATATTGAACGGAAAGCGCTGCGCGAACAGCCGCTTGTCCCATCGCTTCACGAAGCTCGGGAGACAGAACTGGACACGGCGCCTCTTCTACCAATTTCTGGCGACGTCGCTGAACCGAGCAATCGCGTTCAAAAAGATGTACAGCGTTGCCATGCTTGTCCGCCATAATTTGAACTTCGACATGCTTCATGCCTGTCAAATATTTTTCTAAATAGACGCCTGCATTGCCGAAATTTTTCTGTGCTTCCTGCTGCGCCGTCGTAATTTGCGAAACGAGCATTTCCTCGCTGTCAGCAATACGGATACCTTTGCCGCCTCCGCCTGCAGTTGCCTTAATGATAACGGGATAGCCAATTTGACGTGCGACTACAACCGCTTCTTCCATTGTCTCAATCAAGCCCTCAGAGCCTGGAATAACCGGAACGTTCGCCTGCTGCATCGTTTGCTTGGCTACCGCCTTGTCGCCCATTCTGCTAATCGCTTCAGGTGAAGGACCGATAAACGTAATGTTGCAGGATTCGCAGATTTCCGCGAAATTCGCATTTTCAGCAAGGAAACCATAGCCTGGGTGAATCGCATCACATTCCGTAATGGTAGCTACGCTCATCAGGTTCGTTAAATTCAAATAGCTGTCCCTCGACAAAGTAGGTCCGATGCAATAAGCTTCATCTGCTAGGCGCACATGCAGCGAATCGCGATCCGCCTCCGAATAAACGGCTACGCTTGTAATGCCTAGTTCGCGGCAAGCGCGAATAATACGCACGGCGATTTCGCCGCGGTTGGCAATAAGAATTTTTTGGAAATTCACATTGTTACTCCTTTCAAATGGCTAGTTCTCCCAGAAGGAGCAATGCTGTTATTCCGGCTTAACCAGAAATAGCGGCTGCCCGTATTCCACCAATTGGCCATTCGTTACAAGTACTTCGACGATTTCACCGCGTACTTCCGCTTCCAGCTCGTTCATCAGCTTCATTGCTTCCAAAATGCAAACGACGCTTTTCTCGGATATGCGATCGCCTGGTTTTACGAATACCGCAGCATCAGGGCTTGGCGAGCTGTAAAAAGTACCAACCATTGGGGACGTAATTTGGTGCAAATTCTCACTTGCAGCATGCGCTGCAGGTGTTTCAGACGCTGTAGACTGCGAAGCTGGCTGAGTAGCAGGTGCCTGTGTGTAAACGGGAACAGGCTGCTGTGAATATGTATGCGTTAGCGGGGCTGCTTGCACATTGACGACTTCCGTTTTCCCGGGCTTGCGAATTAGCAGGCGAGTCCCTTCGTTTTCGATTTCCAGCTCATGAACGGAGGTTTGATCGACCAGCTTGATCAATTCTTTAATCTCGCTCAATTTGAACATGAATTTTTCACTCCTTAAAGTTTTGCGGTAGCAAAACCGCTTCGTAAGCATCTACCTAGTTTTGCGGTAGCAAAACCGCTACGTAAGCATTTGCCTAGTTTGCGGTAGCAAAACCGCTTCGTAGGCATCCGCTTTATGTTGCGGCAGTAAAACCGCATAGTAAGCTTAGCTTGCATTGTTCACTTTTATTAATTGGCACAATAACGTTTAACATTATATCATAAACGCTCAGGAACACGAATTATTTTTTACAAATGCATAAAATCCCCCTTAAACAGCTGCCTGCCCCCTCTACAAAAAACGTCCTGTTCACTCTCTCCTCAGTCACAATTAAGCAGCGTATCAAGCGTAAAGGCAGTCGCCATCCTCTGGCGGCAAAGCTACCATTTCGCGGGTGAAATATAAGCCGATTATTAGGGGTTAACTTTTACTTGCTAAAATTTAAATAATAACGGCAGCCCAGGCGATAAAAAAACCTGAACTCCGCTATTTTTTGATCAAATGGAAAATAAAGAAGGAAACTGCTGGATAATTCCGTTCGTCATTACGTCTGCCATTTCAGCCGCCTGCGGTTCAATTAAATCATTCAAGGCAACGTTTTGCTCATAGTTTTTAGCAAGCCGGGCTGCCACTTCGCCAGTAAGCAGCCTTAGATGCTCATCAAGCATCGTTTTCCATTCCACTTTGGACCAAAAAGGATTTATCCGGCTTAGGAAATCGGCAATGTCTTCTGCGTTCATATACCAGCGTTTTTGGGCATCCGCTGCCGCTGAGCTATTTCCAGCCTGGAGCGCCTTGACGAGCTCGGCTGCGATAACAAGATGCTCCCGCAGCAATTCGGCAAACCTTGCCGCAATAGCCCTACCATAAAAAGGTTCAAGCACCGCGGCAAAGTCGGTTGGGTTCCTCAGCAGTCTAGCGGTCGTTGCTTGCTCGTCGCCAAGACGGTCAACAATGCTGTTCACCGTCAATCTCGTCCAGTACACATGCTGCACCCATAATGCCCTAAGCTTGCGGTTCAATTCTATACTGGACGCTGTCCAGCATGCAGGATGAGGCGGTTTGACCATTTGATGGGGATGAGCGGGATAATAGCGATACATAGCGTATGGTTTGCTCCTTTATCCTTTTTTGCATTATATAGGCGAAACCCTATTCCTGTGCATCATTGGACATGGGAAAAATCCCGAAAACGCCAGCATAGCTGACGTCCGGGATTTTATGCTCTTGCAAGGCCTCATTAAGGAACAAACTGCACGGATACCTGATCGGCATTGATTTCCATTTTCTTCATGACGAGATCAACAATATCGGCTGCTTGATTTTTCTCAAGCTTCTCGCTGGCTACGACGACTTTATAAACGTTGTTTTCTTCATCCACGATTGCGGATTCATAGTTTTGCATCAGCTGTTCTTCCAGCTCTGTCAGCTTTACATTTTTTTCTTCGAGCAAGGAAAGCTGTTTAGCCGCTTCAGTAGATTTTTCTTTATCTACTTGTGTATTTGCGATATCCGCCATCAGCTTATCCAGCTCCTCGTTATTATCCTGTGTCCGCTTCTGCTGAATATCTGCGAATACGCTCGTTGCCACTCCCCCTTGCTCATACTGCTCCAGCACCTCTTTATCAGCTTCGCTCACCCCATTGTCTGTACCTTGCTGAACCTCATCCACGACGATGCCGCTGCCCGCAGCCTCCGTCGCTCCCTGTCTCACCGTCTGCTCCAGCTGCGTGTTGTCTGTCAGCAATTCTGGCGAGCTTGCGTCCTGCGTAAACAAGTAATAGGCGGACAGTACCACCATCAAGCTGAGCATCGATACGAGCCAAATCGTTTGTCTTTTCGTGTTCATGTGAACACCCTCCTCAAAATGGTATAAAAGCTGGATTATTGCTTCCTCGGTGCAACAGAAATGCGAGTTGCCGCGACATTTACGCCTTTTTCGACCGCATCTATAATTAAACGTCTGACGGTTACGTTTTCCGCACCCTTGGCGACGATGAGGACGCCGCGAATGCGTGGGTTGATCGTCTTTTTGATAATCGGCTTCTGATCGCCGGACACCTCGACGAGTACAACCTCGCCATCCTTGTTAATCGCCGTAATATGCCGTTTGCCCCCGTTTTTATCATTCTCATCTGTCACCGACTGCGTCTCCTTCTCATTGCGTTCAACGACGATTTCCTCCGTTGAATCAATAGTGACCAGAACATCCACCTCGCCAACACCAACGATTTTCTCCAAAATTTCCTTAAGCCTCGCCTCCAGCGGCTGCTCCACCGTTTCGAATGAGGCTCCTTCCTGCGAGCCTGAGCTGGTCCAGACCGTGTCATCTACTGACTGCAGATTTTGCCCCTGCCCCTGTAAGGAAGGCTCAACTTTGTTAAAGGTGAGGAAAGAATTAATCAGCATCAGCAGCGCTCCAACACAGCCGATAATGAGCAGGAGGCGCAGCATTTTCACTCGCTTCGGTCCCCCAGGGCCTCCGCCCGCCATCGCTTCCAGCTTCTCCAGCCACTTCGCCACCTGTCATTACCCTCTCCTTTCGCTTTACTTTTGTCCGCGAATGCTTGCCGGCTGGCGAATAATGATAGCCTCGGGCGATAAGCCCCAGCCCTCGGCGAGCACAGCTCTCGTCTGCTTATCAAGCTCTGCGTTCACGGGCTGCCATAACTGTTCACCAGTCGTACTCTGTTCACTTGATGATTGATGCGGCCCCGTCTCGACTATCTCAGGCACCATGACCTCCACGCTTACTGGCTCCACTGCTTCGATCTGTCTATTCTCTTGTTGTATATCCTGAGTCGAATTCGTACCCAAATTTGTAGGGGACCCTCTCGGCAGAGCAGCCTCTTCTTCAGGAAGCATCTGCGGAAACGTAACTGTCACCGTATCCATTTCGACCATCTCTACATCTCCTTCCTTGATCCATTTCAGTTTGACTTCAACCGAGCTTGCCGTCTGACCGGTATAGCGGATGATTGCGGATTCCATCGCTTTGGAGAGCGTACTGCCGGTAAGGTTAGCCGCCTGCTGCTGCTGCTTGCGTTTAAGCTCCTCCGACTGACGCTGAATGTCGGCAAGCGTTGGCATCTTCACTTGCTTCTGCGCCGTGCTCATCTCCCATTGCTGGATGCCTGCGCTCAGTCCTGCCGTTACGTCGCCTTGCACCAGGCGAAGCAGCGGAGACAGCAGCGTCAGCAGCACGAGAAGACCGATAACTAGTCTGGCATAGCGCAGCATCGCCTTGTTGGGCAGCAGCAGCTCGGTGCATACAGCGAGCATAATGACGGCGATAATGTCACGCAGCCAATCGCCCAGCCAAGCTACCATGCGATTCGCCCCCTTTTTTCAAACAGCCGATCTAACGAACCATCATTGCTGCGTTTCCTGCTGTCAGCACGATTGTGACGGCGAGGAAAAACATCAGGCTAACAGCGGCCAGTGCGGCAAACACATAAATCAGCGTCTTGCCAATCGTTTGCAGGCAGGCTACAATCGGCGAATCTCCAAGGGGCTGCATGACAGCAGCGCATACGTTGTAAATAAGCGCCAGCGTCAAAATTTTGATCGCGGGAAAAGCACTTATAAACAGCAGCATAATGACGCCTGCAAGCCCGATTGCATTTTTCGCCAGCATGGAAGCCGATATGACGGTATCTGCCGCATCCGAGAACATGCGCCCGACGACGGGAACGAAGTTGCCTGTGACGAACTTGGCCGTTCGCATCGTTACACCATCCGTTACCGCTCCCGTCGCCCCCTGCACAGAAACAACGCCAAGGAAAATCGTAACTAGCGCACCCAAAATGGTAATGCTGATGCTCCGCAGCAGATTGGCCAGCTGGGTCACCTTGAAGCGCTCGGTCATGGCGCTGACGATGTGCAAAATGGCCGAGAAGAACAAGAGTGGGAATACGAGCGTATAAACAAGCGTGCCTACGACATGAATCATAAAAATAATGAGTGGGTGCAGCACCGACACCGTCACGACATTGCCCATCGACGCCAGCAGCGCGAGCAGCAGCGGAAGCATGGCCAGCATGAATTGGATCATGCTTTCAATCGCTTCCTTGGCATAGCCGATCGCCACATTAAAGCTGTTGACCGTGATGATAAGGATGACCATAAAGGTAATGGAGTAAGCTACCTTGCTGACTGCATTGCGCTCGAAGGCGTTTTGCAGCGTTTCCAGCATCATGCTGAACACGGTCAGCGTGACGATTGTGACTAGCAGCTTGCCATTGTACAGCACCTCATGCAGAAAATAAGACAGCAGTCCTTTCAGCACCGTTTCCAGCTTGAGCCCTTCTCCGCCCGGCAGCAGCATTTGGGCAAAGCTAGGCAGCTTCTGCTCAGGGAAAAACCCGCCATATTCGTTTTTGAGCTGATTCCAGTATTTCTCCACCGCATCCGTATCCATATCGTTCAGCCCGCTGCCGGTAAGCTGCCCGAGTGCGGCTTGCGCCTGGGCCTGCTGGGTTTGCTGCTGCATAGACTGCGATTGCTGGCTTTGCGGAGTCTGCTGCGACTGCTGTGACTGAGGAGAAGACGCCACCTGTGAAGCTAGCTGCTCTGAAGTCTGCTCCGACTGCCAGTCTGACGTTGACGCACCTTGCGCTGCTGCCGCGGAGCTTGGCACAAGCAGCAAAAAGTACAAAACTGCTGTAAGCACCGTGAGCCAATTGGCGTTCGGCGGATAGGAGCTGCCAGCAAGCTTTATTCTCAACTGGCTCCTCCCCCTGTCGGCAGCAGGTTGATGACTGTTTCGATAATGACGCTGATAATCGGCACCGCCATGACGAGAATTAATATTTTTCCAGCGAATTCGATTTTCGACGCAATGCTTTCCTGTCCGGCATCTCTGACAATTTGAGCGCCAAATTCAGCAATGTAGGCGATACCTATTATTTTCAGCACCGTCTTCAAATAAATAGAGGGGATGCCGGAGCGATTCGCCAAATCAGAAAGCACCGCAATAACGGAATCGATTTTGCCAAGCAGGAACAGAAAAATAAAGAGGCCAGTAAATGCCGCAAGCAGGAAAGCGAACAGCGGCTTTTGCTCTCGAACGACAAGGATGAGGACTGTTGCGATCAGCCCAAGACCGACGATTTGAATGATTTCCACTTCGCTTCACCTACTTGCGGCTTCTCTTCAAGCTAGCTACTGGAACAGAAAAATCGTTTTAATTTCCTGAAACAGCTCGTTCAGCATGCGTACGACCATAAACAACACGACAACAAAGCCGATTAATGTCACCCAATGCGCCATATCTTCCTTCCCCATCTGCTTAAGCACCGTATGAATCATCGCAATGATAATTCCGATACCGGCTATTTGGAAAATGGCGCTCACATCCATATTCATTTCCGCGGCACCCCATTAAACCATCAAAATAACGAGCAGCACGGCGATTAAAACGCCGAGGCTTTTCCACATCGTCTCATACCTCGCCTGATCTTCCCGTGCCGAATCTTCCTCCGCCTTCAGTTGAATGAGCGCCAGCTTCAAATGCTTAAGCTGATCCTCACGATCGCTTATACCGAGCGTCGAGCCCAGACGGATCAACACCGCCTGCTCGCTTGCCCGCATGGCCGTTGCTCCCCAAATCTCTCGAACAGCCCGTTCCCAGCTTTCGCGAAAGGAAAGCCCTTCGTCGCTCGCAAGCCCTTCGGAGGCAAGCATCAGCATCCGGTTAAGTGGATTCGGAACAAAAGCTGCGGTTCGGGATAGCGCCTCTGGCAGCGGTGTATGCCCGTAGCCAATTTCGGTTTCGAGCCTCTGCAGCGCATGAGCGGTCTGGCGAAGCTGCCGGGGCCTTGCAGCAAAACGCGCCGCCTGCTGGAAGCCTAGCATCGTTCCGGCGAACAAAATCAGCAGCGCGCCAAGCAGCTTCAGCACATGGCATCGCCTCGCATCAGCCCGGAAAACAGCGGCGCAGCATCTTTGGCTAATCGCGGCACTGCTGTTGTTGGCTCGCGCGCCGCCCAGCCTCTTATGCAAGCTTCCGCCGTAAGCACCCGGTGCATAATGCCCGAAGGCGTTCGGCGCAGCTCAACAATAAGGGAGAATGCCCCTTCCTCTAGCAGCGAGCGCAATACAGGCCGTCCTCTAGCATCCTCAGCATCATACGCATGAGCTGTCGCTATGACGCTGACTCCGGCATGGCTGGCTTCCCGAATCGCCTCGCCATCCTCAGGCCTTCCAATTTCATCCGCAATAATGACATCCGGCGACATCGAGCGCAGCAGCATCATCATTCCTTCCGCCTTGGGACAAGCATCCATGACGTCGGAGCGCGGTCCAATATCAAAGGTGGGAATCCCTCGCACACAAGCAGCTATTTCGGAGCGCTCGTCCACGATTGCAACTTTCTTGCCCGGCCAGCTTGCCGCATCCCCGCCTCCCCATAAACCGTAGCTGACGGATCTTGCAATATCGCGAACGAGCGTCGTCTTGCCCTGCTGGGGCGGGGCGAGCACCAACGTGGAGCGAATCGTTTTGCGCGAGCGATCGAGCAGCTTCGGCATGAGCGGAGTTGCTGAGCCGGGAACCTCCCTGGCAATCCGAATATTAAAGGCGCCTATTTCACGAATGCCGCGAACGCTGCCGTTATCGAGAACGGTACGCCCTGCAAGTCCTACCCGATGTCCGCCTGCGACTGTAATGAAGCCCCGCCTGAGCTCCTCCTCCATTGCATACAAGGAATAATTGGTCATCCGCTCCAGCAGCTTGCGGCAAAGGTCAGCAGTAGGCTTGTACGCTCCGCCTGCTTGGGTTAAGAGCGTGCCATCGTTTGCAGCGAAACGCGATTGGCCTGCCATGCCAATTTCCAGCGGGCGCCCTTCGCGAATCCGTATCTCTTCCAGCTGCTCCTGAACCTCCGCAGGCAGCCGTTCCAATATCGCTTTCAGCTCTAGCGGCAGCAAATGCGTAATGCGGCTAAGCATGCGTTCATCACTCCCGGATGTTTGTCCTTAGTCCTTTAATATGTATGCTTGGCCAGCTAAAATATGTCCAACTGGATCGAAATTGCTAGATTAGATTTATTTAACTAGGAGTACAGCGACTCCTATTACGAGGCCAGCAGCAAAATATAGAAATGGCCCTAGTACTCGGAACGGCGCCAATTCTCGTTATTTTTTCAAAATACCAATCATTAGACATAGAATGCCAGCCGCTACCCAGAGAAATTTGCTATAGGACAGCTTGTCTGCGAGCCCTACCAAACCAATCGTCGTAGTCGCAATCAAAATAAGCGGCCCTACAAGCGCCAAAGAGGAATTGACGACCAGCGCCTTGTCGATCTGATTGAGTTTAAGCATAATAATTGCCGCGCAAATTTCGATGGTTCCCGAGGCAAGGCGCAAGGAGGCCATTGCCAGCACGATTTTATTCAGCATAAAAATCCACCTCCACCCTTGTCCAGCCGACCTGTTTCTAGCTTATGCAGCAGACCTCCGCGTTCATAACCACTGTATCCCGGGACACATGCCCAGAAGGATGTGCATATATTGCAGGCATAAGGCTAGGAGAAGTTAAGGTAAAGAAAGGCGGATAATGACATGCAGGTTGAGGTCATATCAAGCGTGAATGAAGCCAGCCAGGCGCGCTTTCATCATAAAACAGCCATCGTTGTGGATGTATTGCGGGCAGGCAGCACGATTGTGACGGCGCTTGCGGCTGGGGCCGAAGCCATCGTTCCGGTGGAAACGGTCATGGAGGCCAAAGCAGCGCAGATGGCGGGGGATTTATTAGGGGGAGAACGATTTTGCCGAAAAATATCCGGCTTTGACCTTGGCAATTCGCCTGACGAATATGAAGCCTCTGCGGTACGCGCCCGCCGTATTATATTAACTACAACGAACGGAACGCGCGCGCTGCAAAAGTCCGCCCGTGCCGATTACGTATTGACAGCTGCACTAATGAACGCTGCTGCCTGTGCCCGTGCGGCGCTATCGCTGCGGCGCGATGTCGTCATTTTATGCGCGGGCTATAATGATGCGTTTGCTGCCGAGGATGGCTTTGGCGCTGGGCTGCTGCTTGAACGGATGACGCAGGCAGGCATGAACGCTTTGGAACTGGACGACTTCGCACTCGCTATGCTGGGCTTCTATCGCAGCCGCAGTGCTTACGCACTCGAAACACTCGCCTCTGGCGCAACTGGCAAGCGGCTGCTTAAGCTTGGTCTCCAGCGGGACATTGAGGCATGCGCAGAAATCGATATTTATAAAGACGTTCCCATACTGCAAGGAGAGAAGCTTGTGCTGCTGACGCGCTGATTGCACCATAAAAAAAAGGCAGACTACGGTGAGAAAATCACCCGCTAGTCTGCCCTATTCTCGCTGTAGACTGCTACTCCAGCACAAGCGACTTATTGATATATTTATTTTCTATTATTTTGCAATTCATACGTTCGATCGTTGACTCGTCTTTAGGGATTGGCGCGAATCTATAGAGCAGCAGCCATCTGAGGCACGCAATAGCTTCAAAGATTAGCAATTCTTCCTTATCAAATTTACTTTGTGCCAAATACGCATTTTGGAATACCGTGGCTAATTGCTCCCCATTGTATAAATAAATTAAAAAGCTCGTCCAGGCAAAATCATATCTGGTATCCCCTAGTTGTCCATTGGTCCAGTCAATTATCGTGTACTTCCCTTGATTTTCTACTACGTTGCCTAAGTTGAAGTCACCGTGAATAAATGTATTTTGCTGCAAATCCGAGCCATTAATTAGCTCTATTAAATCCGCTTGGATATCTGGATGCTCTTCAATTTGCGGGTAAAAATAACTGATAAAATCGTATTTTCTATGAAGCAGAGGATCTAATTCCTGATCGGATACTTTATGGATGTCCAACAATAAATGAGCTAAATTCTCTACATGCTGATTTTTTATTTGGGAAAGCGGGCTGCCATCGTAGCTGGTTAACAGGGCTTTATGCCCAGAAGCGGTATAACCCCATCCGTAAGCAGTGGAAACAGAAATGCCAATATTTCGAAGCGTTTGCAGCAGAATATATTGAAAATGAACATCTGGATCGGAATCCTTGTCCCATATTTTTAGAACGAAGCTGTCCGCAACAGACGAAAATTTCCACACATTAGCCTCCAGTCCACCCGGCATGCTGCTGCAGGTTAGTTCTTGTTTCAGCAGCTCATTCATGAAGCTCGTGCTGTCAGCCCAAATCATCTCACTTAAGCACTCCAAACCAATCACCCCTTCCTTTAGATTAATCATATCTGATCCTAGCTGATCGTACTACTCTATATGTCCCCCGAGACGCAAAAAAAGGCAAAGAGCGTTTGCTCCTTGCCTTTTCCCCTATGTCTCTTGCGTTTATTCAAGTTGTCTAACGGCGATCCTGCGGCCCGCCAACGAAAGCTTGCTCAGCTGTATCCAAACCATATGCCGTATGCAGCGCACGAACCACTTCTTGCAGTGGTTCAGCATCGATAACGCAGGAAAGTCTGATTTCAGATGTGCTGACCATCTTAATGCTAATGCCCAGACCCGAAATCGCTGCGAACATCGTAGCAGCAACGCCTGGATTGCTGACCATGCCAGCACCGACGATTGAAACTTTAACCAAATTGTCTTCGGAAGTTACTTTGCTGTAAGGGAGCTCTCCGTGCAGATTTTCAATCACTGCAACCGCTTTGTCTTTATCATCGAGCGAAAGCGTGAAGGAGAAGTCGGCTGTGCCGTCCTGTACGCCGCTTTGCACAATAATATCTACATCCACGCCATTGTTTGCAAGCGCGCCAAATACTGTCGCGAGCACGCCTGGCAAATCTGGAACGCCCAGAATGCTGATTCTAGCTACATTTTTATCGAATGCAATACCGCGAACGACAGCGCCTTGTTCCATCGTTACTTCCTCCTTTACACTTGTACCTTCGTTGTAGGTAAAGCTTGAACGAACAACTAACTTTACGTTGTTATGCTTTGCGTATTCAACCGCGCGTGGATGAAGCACAGCAGCTCCCAGATGGGCAAGCTCCAGCATTTCATCATACGAGATTTCATCCAGCTTGCGAGCGCATTTCACAACGCGCGGATCGGTCGAATAAATACCGTCCACATCGGTGTAAATCTCGCACACATCCGCTTTAACCGCAGCTGCTAGTGCAACCGCCGTCGTATCGGAGCCGCCGCGTCCCAGCGTCGTAATGTCGCCATCCTCGGACATGCCTTGAAAACCGGCTACGATAACAATATGACCAGCATCCAATTCCTTGTTCATACGATCCGTACGAATATCTGTAATTTTCGCCTTGCTGTGAACAGCATCTGTACGAATTCCCGCCTGCCAGCCTGTCAACGAAACGGCGTGGTGTCCCAACTGGTGAATCGTCATCGACAAAAGCGCTACCGATATTTGCTCGCCAGTCGTAAGCAGCATATCCATCTCGCGCGCTGGCGGATTAGGATTAAGCAGCTTCGATTGGTCGATCAAATCATCCGTTGTATCCCCCATTGCTGATACAACAACGACAACGCGGTTTCCCGCTTGCCTATTTTCAATAATTCGTTTTGCTACCCGTTGCATCCGCTCCGGCGTTCCCACCGAGCTTCCGCCAAACTTCATCACTATAGACGACAAAGCTGACTCACTCCCAACCTTGACATATACATACAAGTCAATATTATAGCACAACCGCAACGCATCTGGGTATATCCCATCACAAAAATACAAGCAAACTTCACAGCTTAAGCATGCTATTTGGAAACATCGGTGTCGAAATACCTTGTTGAAATTTCCAAATAAGTACCGTCCTTTTTCATATCTGCAAGCGCCCCGTTGACGGCTAGAACAAGCTCATCATGCCCTTTCGTAAACAGAGCGCCGCTTGCCGTTGCCTCCGACATTTCATCCACAATTTTGAGCGGCATCTCTGGCTGGCGATGCTTTAAATCCAAATACGTTAAACCATCATTTACCGTTGCATCCACTTCTCCTGTCAGCAGCAAAGATATCGCCTCATCAAAGCCTGTGGTAGACACAATTTCCGCGCCGTACCGCTGTGCGATATCAAGCAAATTGCTTCGCAGCGCTTGCGCCGCCTTTTTCCCGTTTAAGTCCGAAAGCTTCTTGATGTCCGTGTTATCCTGCTTCACAATTAGCACAATATGGGAGTAAATGTAAGGATCGGAAAACTGATATTGCTCCAGTCGATCCTCCCGAATGCTGACTTGATTAAAAACAACATCAAATTTCTTCGCATCCAGTCCCGTAAATATTTCATGCCATGGCGTTTCGATAAATTCAGGCTCCACGCCAATACGTTTGCTGATTTCCTCAGCTATCTCTACATCGAATCCGACAAGCTTGCCGTTTTCGTCATGATAAGTAAATGGAGCATACTTTCCTTCCGTTCCAATACGCAGCTTTCCCTTTGCTTGAACAGCCTCCAAGGAGTTTTGTCCACTAGGCGCGGCGGCCTCCGCACTTGCAGCCGGCTTAATCGTTTCTTGCCGCTCAGGCCCCGTGCCACATGCCACCAGCAAAAACCAACAGGCCAGCAGCAGAAAAACAAAGCTTTTTCTTGCCATTCACTCTACTCCTCTACGTCGTCGCTAGATTCATGAGCTTAACTATTATATTGAATGTTACAATAGCAAGCCTTTATCCATCAATGCTTTTTACGAGAAATTTGAGAAGTTCGTGTGAAGTTATACCCATTTACAAGCGTAAACGGCTATCGCCGTCCTCTGGCGGCAAAGCACCGTTTCGCGTAGAAATATAGAGAAGGTATCGCGCAATGCTATACTTTCCTATATTTCAAGCGTAAACGGCTATCGCCGTCCTCTGGCGGCAAAGCACCGTTTCGCGTAGAAATATAGAGAAGGTATCGCGCAATGCTATACTTTCCTATATTTCAAGCGTAAACGGCTATCGCCAATCTTTAGCGGCGCGGAGCGTTTCATTCCGAGAAGTATAGCGAAGGGTTCGAAACATCATATCCTTTCCTATATTTTGAAAAAAAGCTGCTCCAAGGGGTGTTGCCCCTTGAAACAGCTGATTGCCATCTCCTATGCGCGGGAGATGTATTTTCCTTCACGAGTATCGATCAACAGCACATCGTCCTCATTAATGAACATTGGCACTTGTACAGAGTGTCCCGTTTGAAGCTTTGCATTTTTAGTTGCGCCAGTAGCCGTGTTGCCTTTGATGCCTGGCTCTGTCTCAACAACCTTCAGCTCAACGCTGTTCGGCATTTGAATACCGATGATTTCGCCTTGGTAGCTTGAAATGTTAACCGTCATGTTCTCGATTAGGAAGTTGATTTCCCATTCCAGCTGCGATTCATTCAGTTCGAACTGATCGTAGGTTTCATTGTCCATGAACGTGTACTCGGTACCGGAGTTGTACAAGTATTGAACGGCACGGTTTTCGATGACTGCACGAGCTAGCGACTCGCCAGCACGGAACGTTTTTTCAACAACGTTGCCGTTGCGGAGGTTTTTCAGCTTGGAGCGTACGAATGCCGCGCCTTTGCCCGGCTTAACGTGCTGGAAATCGGTTACGGAGAAAATATCTCCATCCACTTCAATTGTCAAACCTGTTTTAAAATCATTTACTGAAATCACTACTGATTACCTCCTGGGATTAGAAAAATAGCATGCTTGATCGTGCCCTTTTACCACTGTTACCGCAAATCAGCCTAAAGTGAGAAACTCCTTAGTCGATGCGGTTAATATTTTAATACCGGTGTCCGTAATTACGATATCATCCTCAATCCTTACTCCGCCGAAACCGGGGAGATAGATGCCAGGCTCAACCGTTACCGTCATACCGGGGGTTAAAATCGTTTCGCTAAGCTTGGACAAACGCGGAGCTTCATGAACTTCCATGCCGAGTCCGTGTCCAGTGCCGTGACCGAACTTGTCGCCATAGCCGTATTTTGTGATGACATCACGCGTCAACGCATCCGCAACACGTCCTGTCATACCCGGACGGATATGAGCAAGGGCATTCAACTGCGCTTCCAGCACAATGTCATAAATTTCGCGATGCTTGTCCGTTGGCGTGCCGACGACAACCGTACGCGTAATATCAGAGCAATATCCTTTCAGATAGGCGCCGAAATCCAGCTTCACGAATTCATTGTTGCCAATGATTCGCTCGCTTGCCTTGCCATGCGGCAATGCCGAGCGCTCTCCGGACGCTACGATCGTCTCAAACGAAGATGAATGAGCACCGTGGCTGCGCATGAAAATTTCCATCTCCAGCGCAATATCGCTTTCCTTCACGCCAGGCTGAAGCAGCTTCTGAATATGCGTAAACGTCGCGTCCGCCAGATCAGCAGCCTCTTGCATCACTTGCAGCTCCGCTTCATCCTTAATCATGCGCAAGCCTTCAACTAGACCCGATACCGGATGAAGGGCGATGTCGCCAAGCACAGCCGTCCAATCGGCGAATTCGCCATAAACGACATGCTCCTGCTCAAAGCCAAGCTTGCTGATTTTTCTCGCTTTCAACAGCTCTTTCACCGTTTGCATCGCTTTAGGCGCATGTTCAACGATTTCATAGCCGATCGCCTGCTCAGGAGCCTGCGTCATATAGCGGAAATCGGTCAGCAAAATGCTGTCGCTTAACGTAATGAGGACCATACCAGAGGAGCCTGTAAATCCACTTATATAACGGCGATTGTATTCGCTGTTAATAAGAATAGCATCCAGACCCAGCTCCGCAAGGGCGCTGCGCAAGCGATTCACTCTTTCCTTTGACATTTATGTTCATCCCCTTTCCGTTTATTTAAGAAATTTTCAGTTTGCGGACAAGCGCCGCAAGGCCAAGCTCGTAGCTCTGTGGACCGAAGCCGGCAATTTGCCCGACCGCTACAGGTGCAATAACCGAAACGTGACGGAATGCCTCGCGCGTATGTATGTTGGACAAATGCACCTCAACTACAGGAAGAGCTACCGTACTAAGCGCATCGCGCAGCGCATAGCTGTAATGCGTAAGCGCCCCGGGATTAATAAGTATGCCATCCTCTGCGCCATAAGCGCTATGTATCCGATCAATAAGGGCGCCCTCATGGTTGGATTGGAGAAAATCCAGCTGTACATTCAGACCCTTAGCCTGCTCCAGCAAATTAGCCTCAATATCAGCAAGCGTAGCCGATCCATAAATTCCTGGCTCCCGAACGCCAAGCATATTCAGATTCGGGCCATTAAGCACCAGAATTTTGAGCATTTGCACACCTCCCTAACGGACAAATTCATGCTAAAGACAAAGATCAATTGCCATTTTACCACATATGCCCGCCGCTTGAGAAGGGACAACTATTCAGCTTGCTTGCAAAGGCTCTCGGGACGCCTCGTCCGTAAATTCAAAAGCAATGGTGTAGCCGATAAAAACACCCCATAGCAAAAAGACACAAAGCTCGGCACTGAGTGTATTCCAGCCCGATTTCCACACCGATCGGGTCACATGGAGAAGCGGCCCTAAAGCAAGAAAAATGATTGCCCACCAGACAAGCCCATAGAGCACGCCAGGCCACGGGCCTTTTAGCTTGCGGAATAACAGTCCGTATAGCAGAGCAGCAATCATTGAAAAAATAATGTAACTGCCAATACCAACCACAAGGCCCCAGCCCGACTTCAAAAAGGAGGAGCGGAAAAACGGGTCCGCCAAAATGCCTGGCAGCTCCAGCGTAAATTTCATTTCATAGAAAAACCAGCGTAAAACGCCCCAAATCAATCCTGCAAAAAAGCCCGTCGATAAGCAATACGTCCAAATATTCGTATGATGCTTGCCTTCATATGGATTGCCTTCATCTCCAGCGGTATGTTTATTTTTTTTATTTTCTGCCATCGTTTCCTTCGCCTCCAAACTTGAGATCATCCTTCGCTTCCTAGCTAAAAGAAGCCATGATTTAGTATGTGAAAAAAAGCATAGAAGTAACCGCCTCGCTTGGCAGCTGTTTATGGATGCCCCGTGCAGCTCAAACGTTGGCAATTGCCGCACTGATCAAGTACAATAGAACTATTCGCAAGAAATAGTAACAAATTGATTCGTCACCTGATCGGGACGATACACTTTTAAGGAAGGTGACCAACACTTGTCGCAAAAATCCAAAAGCATCTATGGAGGACAAGCTGTCATTGAAGGCGTCATGTTCGCAGGAAGCCATGTCAATGTTACAGCTGTTCGCCGCAAAAATGACGAAATCATCTTTTATGAGGTTCCGCGGACGACGCAGCGCTGGATACAGCAGCTGAAGAAAATTCCGATTGTGCGCGGGGTTGTCGGCATAATAGATTCAAGCGCCAAAGGCTCGCAGCATTTGAATTTTTCCATGGAAAATTATGCGGAGGATGAGGCACAGGAAGAAGCTGCCAAAAATCCCGAAGCACAGCCGAAGCCTGAGAAGGAACAAAAGTCCGGTTTCAGCCTTAGCATGATAGTCGGCGTTGCCGTGGCTGGTGTCCTGTCGTTTATTTTCGGCAAGCTGATTTTCACCGCAGCTCCCGCTGCGCTGGAAGAACTATTGTTCAGCAACGTATTTGAGAGCAAAATTGGTCATAACCTATTAGAAGGACTTATCAAAATCATTTTATTGCTTGCTTATCTGTACCTGATGTCGCTGACGCCGATTATCAAAAGACTGTTTCAATATCATGGCGCCGAGCATAAAGTAATTAGCGCCTATGAAGCTGGCGAGAAGCTGACGATCAGCAATGTGCAAAAATACAGCCGCCTGCACTATCGCTGCGGCAGCAGCTTTATTATTTTCACCGTCATTGTCGGCGTTATTATTTATTCACTGCCTTTCTTCACTTGGGATTCCATTTGGGAACGAATTTATATTCGTATTTTGCTGCTTCCTCTTGTTCTTGGTATTTCTTATGAGGTGCTGCGCATTACAAATGCGCTGCGCAACATACCCGTGCTGCGCTACCTCGGTTACCCGGGCCTATGGCTGCAATTGCTGACAACGAAAGAGCCAAAGGACGATCAGGTTGCCGTATCGATCGCTTCCTTCAATCGGATGCGCGAGCTCGATCAACAAATGTCCAATATTAAAGCGTAAGGGCGGAATGATTATGGCAAACAGGCCTAAAAAATGGAGCGTGCTGGCAATTATTATTATGTCTTTGCTTGGCATCGGAGTTATTTATGGCGTTTTGACAGATATGCGTTCATTCCTTATCCCCATTATCGTATTCGGCCTCATTTATGTGCTTTACAAGTTCCCGCCTGACCGCTGGAGAGGCCGTTCCGGCTCTGCTTCACCTCAGGCGCGCCCAGGCAACCGCTCACAGCCTGCCAAACGCCCGAAATCGCAGCGTACGCCGTTCCGCGTTATCGAAGGCGGCAAGGAAGATGATGATCTGCCGAAGTATCATTAGGCCATTCTAGCGGGCACTAGCAGCTAGCAGACAATTAAAAAGAGCGTGACCTCCTTTATACGGGGGTCACGCTCTTTTTGCAGGTACATGCATCAGCTTGCGTTTCACAACATATTTGCATAATCACTCATTATCGAGCTCAGCGCGAACCGCTTTAAGAGCGTCTAATCGGGAGGGATCGCGTTCAAAGAAAGCGACGAGCGTCTCAATGCAGGTAATCGAATCCCAGCTTAAATGATGCTCAATGCCTTCGACATCTTGATAAATATTCTCATCTTGGACGCCGATAATGGCCAAAAATGATTCCAGCAGATGGTGGCGCTCCACAAGCCGCTTGCCCATCTTCTTGCCTTTTGTCGTTAATACAAGACCACGATATTTCTCATAAATTAAATAGTTATCTTTATCGAGCTTTTGAATCATCTTCGTCACTGACGAAGGGTGAACCTCCAGCCCTTCCGCAATATCCGACACTCTCGCGTAACCTTTTTCGTCTATGAGCTTATAAATTCGTTCCAAGTAGTCTTCCATGCTCGGTGTCGGCATTGAAGAACCCCCTAACCCAACTTCTTTCACCTTGTTTCCTCGGCGTTACTTTAGTATCATACACTGTTTTGAAACCTGACTGCAACCTTAAGGACAATCCGGGGTACACAATAATTAATGACATTAGCGATTGCGGCATTTCTTGCAATATAAGAATTTATAAGTTTCACATTGATCATTAGGCTTATATTTCTCGGACTGAAACGCGCTGCGCCGCCAGAGGACGGCTTTCGGCCATTTCACCTTGCAACTCCCAGTTTGAAGCCCTATCCTTTGTCGCATATTATAGCGTAAGCTTCTTATTTTGAAGCATCAAAGCAAAGGAGGGTGCGGCTCATGGCTTCCACCGTAGAGGAGCGTCCGAAAGCAGCGCTGAAGAGCTTATCCTTCGTTCCTGAGCTCGTCTATTTCGAGCCAGATGCGCTCAATTATCCGAAAGGCAAGCGCATTTATGACTGGGTTCAAAAGGAAGGCATTCCTTTCCGCATGACCAGCTCGCATAACCGGATTACTAATTTGCCCGGTGAAACCGAGCTGGAAAAATACCGGATTGCCAAACGCACACTAGTTGTCGGCATTCGCAAAACGTTAACCTTCGATACGTCCAAGCCTTCAGCGGAATACGCTATTCCCATTGCCACCGGCTGCATGGCGCATTGCCATTATTGCTATTTGCAGACGACGCTTGGCGCCAAGCCCTATATTCGCGTTTACGTCAACATCGATGATATTTTGGGCGCAGCCAAGCAATACATCGACGAGCGAGTACCGGAAATCACTCGCTTCGAGGCAGCCTGTACGTCCGATCCCGTCGGGCTGGAGCCGATTACAGGCAGTCTGCGCGAGCTCATTGAATTTATGGCGGAGCAGCCTCTTGGCAGATTGCGCTTCGTCACCAAATTTCATCATGTGGATTCCCTGCTGGATGTTAAGCATAATGGCCATACACGCATTCGCTTCAGCGTCAACAGCAAATACGTGATTAAAAATTTCGAGCCGGCCACCTCGCGCTTCGAGCAGCGGATTGAAGCCGCAGCCAAGGTAGCTAAAGCCGGTTATCCGCTCGGCTTTATCATTGCGCCGATTATCTGGCATGACGGCTGGGAGGAAGGCTACGCCGAGCTGCTCGCATCGCTTGCAGAGGCCCTGCCTGAGGAGGCAAAGCAAGCTGATCTGACCTTTGAGCTCATCCAGCACCGCTTTACGAAAACAGCAAAAAATGTAATCGAGCGCCGTTATCCGCGCACGAAGCTGGAAATGGATATTGAGAAACGCAAATACAAATGGGGCCGCTGGGGACAAGGAAAATACGTCTACCCTACAGAACAAGCAGATGCGCTCCGATTGTTTATATCAGAGCGCATCTTTGAGCATTTTCCACAAGCCAAAATTGAATATTTCACTTAAGACTTAAGCTTTAGACTTAAAACTTCAGCCAATCCGGCGTTATGAGGTTAAGCCATGAAGTAATTTGCGTCATTTGATCCGTGAAGAGCATAATGCCGAGCAAAATCATAATCGCTCCGCCCACCTTCATCACCGTATTCGTATATTTCAGCAGCCATCTCGCTGAGCCAAGGAAAAAGGCTAATACGAAAAAAGGAATGGCGAAACCTAGAGCATATGCCGTTGTCAGCTTAAACCAGGTATTCGGCTCGGATGCCGCCAATGCCAGAATAGCCGTTAAGGCAGGACCTGTGCATGGCGACCACCCGGCCGAAAATCCGATACCAAAAATAAACGAGCCCAAATAACCCGTTTTTTTCGAAGGATCGAAAGGCAGCTTGCGCGTCTTCATTAGCAATTGCGGCTGAAAAACACCTAGCAGGAACAGCCCCATCAGCACAATCAAAATCGCCGATAATTTGCGAATGAGCGGCTCATACTCACTGAAGGTTTCCGCGAACACATTCGTGCCATAACCAAGCGTGTAATACACCGTACAAAAGCCAATAATGAAAAACAGCGTATGCAGCATCGTGCGGGAGCGCATATGCTTGCTCGTATGCTCATTATTTTTGAGATCGCTGACAGAAATACCGGTTATGTAAGACAAATAAGATGGATACAAGGGCAAGCAGCATGGAGAGATAAAGGAGGCAAAGCCAGCCCCAAGTGCGAGCCAAATATTAATATCGTTCACCGTACAGCACCTCGATTTTGATTAACTCCCTGTTCGTATTCCCCGCTTGAACAGCAGCAGGCCCAGCAAAATAACAATTAGCAGAAGCACGATCGTGCCGCCAGGAGCCAAATTCCAAATCCCTGCAATCATCAAGCCGCAAATAACGGCAATTTCACCAATAATGACGACGGTAATAATGCTCTGCCGAAAGCTGCGCGCAATAATAAGACTGCAAGCCGCTGGAATCGTCAGCAGCGCAGACACAAGCAGCGCTCCAACAATTTTGATGGAAGCACTAATAACAAGCGCGGTTAGCACGCTAATCATAACATTATAAAAACGGACGGGCAACCCGCTCACCGCTGCTGCATCCTCGTCAAAAGTGAGCAAAAACAGCTCCTTCACCTGCAGCCTGATGGCTACAAGAACGACAACCGTTACAATGGCAATCGTAATTAAATCGATGTTGCTCAGCGTATAAATGCTGCCAAATAAATAGCCGGTGACATTGACATTAAAGCCCTTGCCCATTGTAAACAATATCGAAGCCAGCGCAACGCCTCCCGACATAATAATCGCAATTGACAGCTCGGCATAGGATTTATAAGCTTTCCTCAGCTTTTCGATTGCGAATGAAGCCGCAACAGCGAACAGCAAGCCTACTGCAACCGGATATACCCCAATTAAGAAACCAAGCGCAACACCTGCAATGGATACATGCGACAGCGTATCGCCAATCATGGACAAACGGCGCAGCACGAGAAAAATGCCCATCAGCGGTGCTGTCACTCCGATAAGCAAGCCGCCAATCAGCGCCCTTTGAAAAAATTCGCTAGTAACGATCTCCAACCTGAACAACCTCTTCTCTGCTATCCATTTCCTGACGAAGCCCGCGCAGGCTGTGAGTCAGATCATCTTGCGCACAATTTTGCAAATCATGCGAATGCTTTTTATAAAATTTCAGCTTGCCGCTTTGCGCCGCCTGATGCAGCCCCAAATAAGTGCGGATCATCTCCATATCATGGGACACCATGAGAAAGGTGATGTTGTGATGCTGATGCATATGCTTGATCATGTGGAAGAAGCTTTCCTGCGTCTCGGCGTCGATCCCCACTGTAGGCTCATCCAAAATGAGCAGCGACGGATTGTTAATGAGCGCCCGTGCCAAAAAAGCACGCTGCTGCTGGCCGCCGGATAGCTGGCCGATTCGCTTGTCCGCCAAATCCTCAATTTTCATCGCATGCAGCGCATCATCTGCCTTTAAGTGATCGCTCTTCGTTATGCGGCGAAACAGCTTATTGCGACCGTATAGGCCGGATATCACCACTTCACGAACCGTAGCTGGAAAAAGCGGATTAAATGCATTTTTTTGCGGCACATAACCGATTTTTTCCCATGCCTTAAACTGGCCTACAGGCTCGCCGAATAAACGGATGACGCCGCTCTCAGGCCTCAGCAAGCCGACAATCATTTTGAGCAGTGTCGTTTTTCCCGCACCGTTCGAGCCAATCAGCCCGATAAAATCACGCTCGCGAACGCTCAGATTAAGCTCCGTAATGACGCGCTGCTGCTGGTACGAGAAGGTAACGCCCTCCAGCGAAATAATATCCTGATGGCAGTCTCCTGCTGGGCCAGGCAGCAAGTCCGTTTCCGGTCGCATCTCTGACATTTGTTGCATCCTGTCAACCTCCCTTGCCTTTTACTCTATTGCTATACTTCCCTGATTATATCATTTATACAGCACCGTATACCTAGAGACTGCGACGAAATAAAGTACCGTTAATTTCCTCGAAGCTCCTTATTGCAGTGCTTTCAGAAGATTTTGCAAATTCGCTTCCATGAGCGTAATGTAGGTATCGCCGTTTTTCTCCTGCTCTGGCGTTAGCCCTTCTACCGGATTCAGCATCAAGGTGTCTACCTTCGCTTCACTCGCGAGCGTATCAGCAAGCGCTGGAGATACAAGCTCCTCGAAGAAAATATAGCGAATGCCATTTTCCTTCACAAATTTGGCGATGTTAAGCAAATCCTGCGCTCTAGGCTCTGCATCAGCCGATAATCCCATTATAGCCGTTTGCGTCAAGCCGTAGTCGCGGGCCAAATATCCGAATGCCTGATGGGATACCACAATATCCTTCATCGATGTTTTGGACAGCTCCTGCTCGAACTTCGCATCGAGTGCTGCAAGCTTGCTATGCAGCGCTTCATAGTTAGCCTCATATTCAGTTTTGTGGGCACTGTCCACTTGAATGAGGCTGTTTTTCACATTTTCAGCCATAATGATTGCCGATTTCGGGCTGACCCAAGTATGAGGATCGACATCCAAGGCGTGCTCATGATCATGCTCATCCGCAGCCGCTCCTTCTGCCTCATCGCTGTGCTCGTCATGCTCCGCATGTTCTTCATGCTCGGCATGCTCCTCTGCCGTTTCTCCGCTGTGGTCATGCTCTTCTTCTGGATTTCCTTGAATCAGCTCTACGCCCTTGCTCATTTCGGCCGTAATGATCGTTTGATCGTTAGGCAATCCCTTCAGAAAGCTGTCCGTCCAGCCTTCCAGCCCTGCGCCATTGTATAGAAACAGCTGCGCTTTGGAGGCGGTACTCAGATCCTGGCTTTTCGGCGTCCAGTCATGCGGCTCCACACCTGCCGGAATTAGATTGACGACATTGACATATTCTCCGCCAATCTCTGAGGCAAAATAATAGAGTGGATAAAAACTAGTCACGACATTCGTCTTGCCTTCTACGATAGAAGACTTCGAATTGCTGCCGCAGGCGGACAGCACAAGTACAACAGATAACAATAAAGCGGCCATAGCCGTTATTTTCTTGCTTGAAAATACATTTTTCATATCGTAAATGCTCCATTTCTGTGAAAACCGTTTTCTTTTAAAATATAAGAATTTATAAGTTTTACACTTATCATTAGGCTTATATTTCTCGTAGTGAAACGCGCTGCGCCGCCAAAGGACGGCGACAGCCGCTTCACCTTGCTAATCGTTATGATTACGTTCAGATTATACGAGTGCTTGGCATCACTGTCAACTGCTATTCGTAGGTTCCTGGTCTCTTCTAAGCAGATCACCAAGCGAGTATGGCCGTTATGTGTCTATTCCGCCCCCGCTCCCCTCATAGGATAAAAAGAGAACCGCAGCGGATTAGCTCCGTACGGTCCTCTCCAATACTTCCTGCTTTACTACATTTCCTTTTATTTCACAACGGCGCCGTTCGGCATATCGTCCGGCACTGTAGCCAGCGTGAGCTGGTCGCCGTGCGACGCAGCAAGAATCATCCCCTGCGACAGCTCTCCGCGCAGCTTCACCGGCTTCAGATTCGTAACGCAAATCACTTTGCGGCCGACAATCGACTCCGGCGTATAAAATTTCGCAATGCCCGATACGACTTGGCGCTGCTCATAACCGAGATCGAGCTGCAGCTTCAGCAGCTTGTCGGCTTTCTTCACGGGCTCGGCAGCGATGACCTGTGCCACTCGCAGCTCTACCTTGGCGAAATCGTCGATGCCGATTTCTTCCTTGCTCTCCACCGGAGCCGCGTCTGCTGCGGCTCCTTCCGCTCCGGCGCCAGCCGCTTGCTGCGCGGCTTCCGGCTGCGCTTCCGCCTTGGCTGCGCCGCCGCCCATCTCGGCTGCGATAAAAGCAACCTCATCCGCCGTCTCCAGGCGCGGGAACAGCGGACTGTCCTTCTGCACCCGCGTACCTGCCGGCAGCTGTCCAAACGTACGCATGCTCTCCCATGACGTCAGCTCGCCCGGCTGAATGCCGAGCTGCTTCCAGAGCTCACGCGGCGCATGCGTCAGGAACGGCTGGAGCATGATCGACGTGATGCGCAGCGCCTCTGCCAAATGCTGCATAACCGCAGCCAACTCTGCGCGCTTGCCTTCATCCTTCGCCAGCGTCCACGGCTGCGTCTCATCAATATATTTGTTCGTCCGGCTGACGAACTGCCAGATCGCTGCGAGCGCAACGGAAAACTCCATGTTTTCCATGGCAGCTTCCACAGAAGCAATCGTATCCTGCACTAGCGCTTCAAGCGAAGCGTCGAATGGCGTGATTTGTCCAGCGTAAACTGGAATCTCGCCGTCGAAATATTTATCAATCATCGCAACGGTACGATTAAGCAAATTGCCAAGGTCATTCGCGAGATCAAAGTTAATGCGCTCGACGAAGTTTTCCGGCGTAAAGGTGCCATCCGCGCCGAAAGGCACCTCGCGCAGCAAATAATAACGGACTGCATCAAGGCCATAACGGTCGATGAGCATTACAGGGTCTACGACATTGCCTTTGGATTTCGACATTTTGCCGTCCTTCATGAGCAGCCAGCCATGGGCAAATACCTTTTTCGGAATCGGCAGGTTGAGAGCCATGAGCATAATCGGCCAATAAATCGTATGGAAACGAACGATTTCCTTGCCCACGAGATGGACATTCGCCGGCCAGAAGCGCTCATATTTAGCCGCAGCCTCAGGGTCATCGCTGCCATAGCCAAGCGCCGTAATATAGTTGGACAAAGCATCGATCCACACATAAATGACATGCTTCGGATCTCCAGGCACTTTAATTCCCCAATCGAAGGTCGTACGCGATACGGCAAGATCCTCCAAGCCCGGCTTGATGAAATTGTTAATCATTTCATTTTTGCGTGATTCCGGCTGAATAAAATGCGGGTTGTCCTCATAAAGCTTAAGCAGGCGATCCGCATATTTGCTCATCCGGAAAAAATAGCTCTCTTCCTTAACCAGTTCGACCGGACGACCGCAATCCGGACAATTGCCATTTTCAAGCTGGCGCTCTAGGAAAAAGGATTCGCACGGTGTACAGTACCAGCCTTCATACGTGCCCTTATAAATATCATCCTGCTTCAGCAGCTGATCGAAAATTTTCTCAACGACCTTCTTATGGCGCTCCTCCGTCGTGCGAATAAAATCATCATTGGAAATTTCCAGCTTTGACCACAAGCTTTTAATGCCGACAACGATATCATCGACGAATTGCTGAGGCGTCTTGCCTTGCTCCTGTGCCTTGCGCTCGATTTTCTGTCCATGCTCATCGGTTCCAGTCAAAAACCAGACGTCGTAGCCGCGCAGCCGCTTGTATCTTGCCATCGCGTCGCCCGCCACCGTCGTATACGCATGCCCTATGTGCAGCTTGTCGCTCGGATAATAAATCGGCGTTGTCAAATAAAACGTTTTGTTGTCATTTGCCATTTCAGCAGCCTCCAAATTTTCGATTCAAAAACACATAAAAAACGCAAAAAACTCCCGTCCAACATGGGACGAGAGTATCAAACTCACGTGGTACCACCCAAATTCCCCTTGCATCCTCTCCTAATTTGCAGGAAAATGCAATGGCTTCGTGTGCCGCCGATTGAAGACGGACAATACCGTTAACGCCGGTCAAACGCTGCCCTCTTACCCGCTGCTGACTGGTCAAGCCCAGCCACCCGCGCTGCTCAAAGACAGATCCTCCAGGACCATATTCCAACTTTGCCCGTACCGGCTCGCACCTTATTGCCCGGCTCTCTGCGACGCAGCTTCCATTGTACTTATCCATTCATCAGACTCATATATGACAAAATATACCGAACCGCCAGCCCTTCTGTCAAGTAGGCCGATCCCCGTCGCCTTGCTTTCCGCCTTTTACAGGGGGAACCGGATCGTAGCCGCCGGCGTGAAACGGGTGACAGCGGCTAATTCGCCGAGCTGCAAGCCATGAGCCTCTTAGCACGCCATGCATCTCGATGGCCTCCAATGCGTAGGCGGAGCAGGTTGGAGCAAAGCGGCAGGAAGGCGGCAAATGCGGTGAAATCGCTTTGCGGTAAAAATGAATCGGCGCCTGAAATACGCGTCTGGCAACAGGTCTTTTTTCCATTAGCTTTGAGCCGCTGCTGCTTCTTCCTGGTCACAGTCTTTACAATAACCGAACACTTCAAACTTGTGCTTGACGATTCGGAAGTCAGCAGGCGCGGTTGTCTGTTCCATTGGGCAGCACATAATCGGGTACGTTTTGCCGCAGTTCAGACAAATCATATGATGGTGATGATCATGCTCGCGGCAATGGAGCTTGAACTTCACACCCTCCTCGAACACCACCTGCTCCAGTACGCCCAGCTCCTCCATGACGCGCAGGTTGCGGTATACCGTATCAAAGCTAAGTCCGGAGTAGGACTTGCCCATGTATTCATATACGTCCTTAGGAGCCAAATAGCCTGGCGATTCTGCAAATAGCTTAGCAAGCGTCTTGCGCTGGTCGGTAATACGCAGACCTTGGCTCGACATGATTCTCACAATATCTTCAATCGTATTCGTATGTGAATGTGCATGTGTACTCATGCGACAAACCTCCTGCTTCTGAAATTCTCTCTCTCCCAATAATGCCGAAAAAAAAGACTCTCGTCAATGAGAGCCTTCCTGCCGCTGCTATTTTAACCGTTCAACCGCATATTAATAAGGAAGCTGGCGACCATCGCGACAAACAAAATCAGGCTGATAATTCCAAATGTCAGTCGCAATTTGTGCGCCTTGCGAAGCTTGCCGCCGCTACCCGCTTCCAGCTTGGCGAGTGTATAAGAGCGCTGCATAAATAGAAATAAAATTAATGAAGCTACAAAAAACATATTAACAATAAACCATACTGCTGTCCAAAACATATCGACGCCTCCTCTAACCGCAAAATCCCTGGGCTACAGGAACCATCGATTTAATATCCACATAAATACAACGAAGCTGACAACTGCCCCACCGATGCACATCCAACCGGAACGGAACCGCTGCCCGAACATACGCATAATGCCAAAGCTCAGCAATCCGAAAATGAGCAGCAAAAAAACAACGCCCAATATAAATAATGTTGCCGAGACATTGCTGACATCAACTAAACTCACGCGATACACTCCCCCATAACATTTCTATCTAGCATTATAAGGGATTTGCCCTGCATAAAGCCAGTGTTAACGATAGGCGTGCCGCCACTTTCCTGCCATAAGTAACGAATTTGTCACGTTTGATTGAACTTACCGACTGAATGTCTCAGAAAATGGCGGATCTTTCTGAATTTAATCTTCAGAATTACTTCAGAAATACCTTATTAAAATCCGAAGACTTATCAGGTATGCTAGAAGTAGTACTTACCATGAAGGATGCTTTGCCTTGGGTCACGTTCATGCTGCAGGAAATATCAGAAAGCGATTTAAAGGAGATAGAAGCATGACAATGACCATATTAGTAGCTGAATATGAAGCTTCCTTTTCAAACCACTACTTCTCCTGATAAAACTGAAGAAAGCCCAGTTACGTGCAAAGGGGCTTATTTGAGCATTAGTAATCGACATAATGTGCCTGCCTGAGAAAGCGCTAGAAGTTTACAGCAAGCGCTGGCATATTGAGGTTTCCTTTCGTATGGCCAAACCATATCTCGCTATGGCAAGTAAACAAAGAAAAAACGAGTGATGAGAGCTGCACCCACGGTGAAATGGTTCACGGACTCTTCAAAACTCGTTGCCAGGTTCGAACACGGAACAACAAGGGCACTGAACAAATATCTATATTGAGTTTGACCTAGAAATACGCCGTTTTGCAAGGATGATATTATCCTTTTGGCCGAAAAGACTGCTTATGACGTTATGACCCGTTTATTCAAGCATAGATTCTCACAATTCCCAATTAATTCTACGAACTGCATAAATCATGCCTAATGATCGCGGAAACTATCAATCCGACGACGATTATATTTGTGGCGGATATGACGATGCAGATTTAGCGGCCCATATTGCAGTAACCTATCATCGCGGGATTGCTGTATACGGCAAAGCCATTCGTGAAGTTTTCCAGCCCATTGACGAGCTTTTTTATATCAAGTCCATCCTCTATGATGTTCAAAATGCAGCAACGGATATTATTGAAACACCGATGTACATATCCTTAAATCTTTGCCGGGTTTTGTTTTTCTTAAGAGAAGGTGCCGTATCTTTGGCGGCATTCACAACGGTATTTCAGAAGCTTTTATCTGAAATGCCGTTTTTCTCAATTATGCATTTATGTGAGCCATTAGGCTGCGTCCCCTCGCCCTTCCCCTCTCCCGACATCCCCCTGACTCAATAACCATTTAAAATATGTGTCAGCATTAAGTGCAGCGTATAGTCATTCCCTAGCTCAGGCGGTATACTTTTTTCAGAGGTGACTGTATGTTAGACCGCCACATCGGAGGATTGCTTATGAATACGATTATGATTGTCGAAGACGAAGATGCCATCTCAAGGGTGCTCGCTGCTTATATACGCAAGGCGGGATTCAATTGCAATATATATCGAAATGGCTTGGAGGCCATTAAAGCTTTTGATGCGGAAACGCCCACGCTCATTATTCTCGATGTCATGCTGCCAGGAATGAATGGCTGGGAGATTTTGAACCATATCCGCTACAAAAGCGCTTGTCCCGTCATAATGCTGACGGCCAGAGGCGATGTAAGTGACCGGATTCTTGGGCTTAACGAAGGAGCCGATGATTATATGACAAAGCCTTTTGAACCAGAAGAGGTTGTTGCCCGCATCCATGCGGTGCTCAGACGGCCGCCCCGCTCACTCGTCAGCTCGGAACAAGTCACTTTTGGCAGCATTCGCATTGATTTTAAATCACATACGGTTTATTTGAATGGCGCCAGCCTTTCGATCACGCCCCGTGATCTGTCGCTGCTCATGTTCCTTGCCGAGCATCCGAACCAGATTTTTTACCGCGAGCAGTTAATAGATAAAGTATGGGGCATGGATTATGAGGGCAGCGACCGCGCGGTAGATTTGGCCATTAAGCGTTTGCGCAAGCTGCTGCTGCATTGGCCGCCAGAAGAAGGAGAAATCCGCACCTTGCGGGGGACGGGGTATATGCTTTATGCCAACACCCAATAATCGCCGCCAAACGCTGCTCAGCCGCTGGACCTTTCGTTACGTGCTCACCTTATTCATTGGACTGCTTGCCATCGGATTGGTATCGATTTTCTGGATTCGCCAGGAAACGCTGCATGAGCGGAAGCAAAATCTCAAAGCCTTTGCAATGGTCGCCTCGCAGTATGTGAGCAATGAGAACGGAAAAATAGTCATTCCGGGCAATTTCTATGAATGGATCGACCGCACCCAGCGCCGTTACTCGCTGCCAGGGCAATTTTCGCTGCGCATATTTGATCATAGCGGGAACGTTATTTTTCTTAAACAGGGTCCCGGAGACGGTGAAGTTGCTCCGGCTGTGCCTCCACTTTCGGGCGAGTTGAACGTCACCATATCGAATGAGCAATACACGCTGACAACTCCCATATGGGGCGAAAATAAAGAAGAGGCGATCGGATCGATTGTCATTTCCTACGCCTATAAGGAGTTAGTCCATGTTAATCAGAACTATCGCCTCATTGCTTCTCTGCTCCTTGGCTCAGGCTTGCTTGGCTGGCTCATCATTTTCTTTCTATCTCGAAATTTAAGAAGGCCGATCAAGCAGCTCGCCGAAGCACTCAATCAGATGGAGGCTGGCAATTATCAGGTCGTCGTTCCCAACCATGTGAAGGAAAAAGAAATACACGATCTGCTAGTGTCATTCCAGACGATGGCTGCACGCCTCGGCACATTGGAAGAGCTGCGGACGGAGCTGCTTGCCGGCGTGACCCATGAGCTGAAAACACCGATTTCCTCCATTCATGGCCTTATTCATGCCGTTCGCGATCAAGTGGTTGCTGAGGAGGAGGCTGAGGAATTTCTCGACATCTCCTTGCAGCAGACACGCCGGCTTCAGCATATGGTCACCGACCTGCTGGATTTCAATGCCTTTGCTTCCGGCAAAATCAGCGTTCGGCAGGACTCGCTTGATCTCGGCAAGCTGGTTGGAGAAATTGTGTACCAATGGGGATTGCTTGATCCTGTAGAGGGGCTCGAGCTAACAGCCGATATTCCAAGCGGAGCTTTCCTAGCTGTCGGGGACGCCAGCCGCATTCAGCAAATTATTGTGAATTTGCTGAACAATAGCAGACAAGCGCTGCAGGGTCGCGGCCGCATCCATGTATCCCTATCGCAATCATCAGCTGGCAGCTATGAAATGATTGTTCAGGATAACGGTCCCGGCATACCGGATGAGGAGCAGAAAAATATTTTTGAGCGATACTTTCGCGGTGAGCGTAACAAGCTTTCTGTCGGCGGCCTCGGCCTTGGTCTAACCTACAGCCGGATGCTTGCCATCGCCATGGGAGGCCAGCTGAATTTGAAGCACAGCACACCGCAGGGAACGACGTTCCAGCTACTGCTTCCTAAGCAGCAGTAATTGCTCGTGAGGCCGTTTCGGGTCTAGCTATCTAGCTGTCTAGCTGTCTAGGTGTCTAACCATCACAAGGATCGACTTGGCGGACACAGCGGCAGCTATTTCAACAGAAGCATGGGTTTTGGTACAGGCTGCGGACTCAGGAGACGCTAATGGGCTGGCGAAGGCCATTTTGAGGTGATTATGTGGGCAATAGCGATTTCCCTGTCCGCATAAGACCAGAAATGGGGTTAAAAGCTAGATTAGCGGACCCTCAGTCCTTCAAAAAAGGAGCTGAGCGTCCCGGCTGCGGTTTCTAAGCAAAAGTGTTCGCTGTAACCATGTTTTCAGCCGCCATGGCATGCTGCGTTTTCGTAAGCCTTGAATCGTCCGATGAGCTTGGCCTAGAGTAAGCGTTAAACATGGCGCAGCAGGCAGACTCCCGCATACAGACACACCTCGTTTTAACGTCTATAGATTATATATTTTGGTTTTTTTCTCCCCACTCACATAACTGTTCTAAGACAGGCAATAGCGTTTCCGCTTTATCTGTGAGACTGCATTCGACCTTAGGCGGAACCTGAGGATACTCTTTCCGATTCACCAAACCATCCGCTTCCAATTCTTTAAGATGTGAACTCAATGTTTTATAAGTAATCGTTCCTATCTGTCTTTTCAGATCATTAAAGCGAATCGGCTGATTTTCTGCCAGGAGATAAATAATAACCATTTTCCATTTACCACCAATAACAGACACTGTGTAACCAAATGGCGTATCTTGAATATTTTTAACTTTACCTTTATATTCAGCCATACTCATATTTACACTATCCTCTCGGGTAGTACCTATCAATAAAGTGCGTACTACGTTTTAATTTGCGTTCAGTTTATACTAGCCTTACTTTGATGTAAGGGAGAGCAAAACATGACTAATAAAACAATACGCCTGTTAATGCCCCAATGGCAAGGGGGCGATAACCCTAACTACTCTTTTGGAGCTGAATTGCTCGCTTGGTTAGCTCCAGGCAATGATCAACCCCTTATCCATGTGCCAGTGCAAGCTTATGACGGCACTCCACTTAAACACGAGGACGGTATGAATGGAAGACAACAGCTGCTTGAACAATTAGAGGCTGCTCAGCATATTATTAAGGCGCATAAGCCAGACCGCATCATCATGTTTGGTGGCGACTGCTTAGTCGAGCAAGCCCCATTTGCCTATTTAAACGAACGCTACGGTGGGGAATTAGGCTTAATTTGGATTGATGCTCACAGTGATTTAGTTAGATATGCGGGCTATGATAACGGACATACCTTACCGCTTGGAAATCTGCTGGGAGAAGGAGATGCGGATTTTGCAAAACATGTGAAAATCCCTATAAAGCCTGAAAATGTCTTTATTGCGGGACTTGCAGCTCCTACAGCACAAGAAATAGAAGTGATTTCAGAAGCATTTCAAAGACTAGGCATTGCTCCTGCAGAACCAGATTCCGAAGTCATTCAAAGATTAGGAATCAGAACGGCAGGAACTGAAGAGCTAGCAAGCAGCACGGAATCTATAAAAAAGTGGATTAAAGAAAGCAAAATTAAGCACCTAGCTATTCATCTTGATTTAGATGTGCTCGATCCAAAAGCATTTCGTTCCCTATTGTTCGCGAACCCTGAAGCGCCTTATACTTATTCTCCTGCGGGAACCATGCAAATGCCTCAATTACTTCATCTGATTAAAGAACTGTCAGAAGAAACAGAGGTTGTTGGATTAGGCATAACGGAACATATGCCATGGGATGCAATTAACTTGAAGAAGCTGCTCGGCGAAATACCTATCTTTAATATGTAAAGCCATCGTCCGAAATATAATCGAATACTGTTCTGCTTAATCATAAAATACACGTTCGCGCTTTATGTTTGCGAGGGTGTATTTTTATTTGGAAGCGAATGGAAATTTGGATCAGGCTCGCTCACGTTTGCATACATATCCTAGTTCCCCGCCACCGCCATGCTCCCTCAACATCTTCCTGACACATAGTTATATTAATCTAGCTTTAGAACAACATCCCCCCCCCATTTGAGAGGAGCTTCCCCCTATGAAAGCCAAAAAAACGATTGTCACCCTGCTGATTCTGCTTGCGGTGAGTGCAGGTGCCATTCAATTGACCACAGCCAACGAAACAGTCCCACCCCAAGTCCATAAGCAAAAAAAACCGGACAAAAATCCTTCCTCCTCTCCGGTTTCTGCAAATCCTAAGTCAGCTGCACATGCGGGGCCTCGATCAGAAGCTAGCACCAGCGTAACCGATCAGAACGGTTACACAATCTCGATCACAGGCGGTTTTGACACCGATTCCGTGGATCATGGCAGACCCGTCGTACTCATTGCGGCCGCGCTTGACGTATCTGCCGAAGTATTCAGGGAAGCCTTCAGCGGTGTAACACCAGCAGGCGCCGGAAGCGATGGACCTACCTCTGAGCAGGCACAATCCAATAAAGCAGCTCTGCTAAAGGTGCTTGCTCCCTATGACATTACCAACGACCGTCTCGATGAGGTTTCAAACTACTATCGTTACAACGGCAGCAAGGGTGAGTTATGGACGCATACAGCGGCTACCGCTACAACCGTATTAGCGAACGGCAAAGTGACCGGAATTAAAATCATAAATGCAGGTGCAGGTTATTCCTCCGCTCCCACGATATCCATCACAGGACCCACTGGCACCTACTCCGCCACAGCTACCGTTTCCTATACAACGGATTTTAAAACAAATGGCAGTCTTACTGCGATTAAGTTGAAGTGAGAAATTAAATGGAATTAGAAAAAGGAAAAGCAGCTATCGGCATCATACCGATAGCTGCTTTTCTGCTGAAACGTATTATCGTATCCATAGGTTACTTGCTGATCTCTTAAACGATTGAATTTATAATCGTCTAGGGCATGTCTCCCTCCCGTTTGTCAATGACAGCTAGAGAGGCTTCGGACAAGCTCTGCAATATTCGGAGGACATTTCGTAATAAAAGCAGCAAGTTTGCCGAATGGAAGCGAGCATTTCCCCGGCAATGCCCGCGTGACTGGGTTTTATAAACCTCGCAAGCGGGTTGCGGCGTTCTCCAAACAGGTCCGCTGATGCAGTCTCTGTCATAAACTTGAAATCGTCATGAAGACGCTGTATAACAGATGGATCGCCCTCTGCCTCCTCCAAACCATCCTCATACAGCGGAGCTATGCGGACAAAGGCATTTTCCCACAAAATCGCCAGCGGAACTTTGCCAGCTGCGGATAATGAACGAAATAAGGGCGAAAGATGCTCCGCAAATAGCTGACGCAGCATTTGCTCCCGCCATTCCAGCCGTTTTCCCGCCTCCGGCTCGGTAACCTCCAGTCCATCAACGCTTAAATTAGGAAACTTGGAGCCGCTCGCTTTACTTTCGCTTTCATCAGGCGAAGCCAGCCTGCAGTTATTTAACGTTAACGGCAAGCCCTTGTTGTACACGGTCATCGCATACAAGACAGGTGCAACGAATAAAAAAGCATATCGCTTCGCGAGCATGGACGCTGCTATCCTTCTTGATGGCGCCCCTATTTCATTTGCTAATTGATCCAGATAAGACTCGCATTTCTCTAGGTCTAGCAAATCTTGGGCTACAATGGAAAGAGCAGCAGGCAGATCCTTTTTTTCAGGCGTAAACTTGAACCTCGCTTCAAGCTCTTTCCACTGTGCAGGTGCAAGATTAATCGGCATGTTATCGCGTTCCAAGGAAAATTTCTGCCGTTCTATCCACAATCATATTAATCGCGATCGGTCCATAATAAGCAATCCAGATGTTCGAATCTACTTCATATACTTGATTGTTTTTCACGGCTTCAACACTTTTCCAAGTTTCAGTCTGCTGGAACTCCTCAACGACCTCCTTGAACATGTCGTCATGCACGAGGAAATAATGGTCTGCCCCTACCTCTGGAAAAGCCTCAAACGAAATTTGATAAGCCGTATCCTTCTCATCCAGCACCTGCTGTGGAGCGGACAAGCCTAGATCGTTATATAAAATGTCTCCTGTGCGGTGGCTTGGCGTATGAATGCGAATGCCTTCATCACGCGGGCGAATCAGCGCAACGGTTTGGTCTCCAAGCCTCGCCTTAAGCTCTTCCTTCAGCTTAGCTGTTTTCTCGTTATATGCTTCCAGAACAGCACTCGCTTCTTCCGATTTCCCTGTAATTTTGCCGAAGGTCGTTAAGGTATCGCGCCAATTTTCATCAAAATCGAGCATGATGGTAGGCGCAATTTTAGACAAGCTATCATATACTTTTTCCTGAAACTCTGTACAAATGATTAAATCCGGTTCCATGGCAGCAATAGCTTCCAAATTCGGCTCATCCCTCGTACCGAGCAATTTAACATCCGTCAGCTTCTCGGATAAATATTCCGGGAAATCGGTTTTATCTGCCGCAGCTTTCACACTGCCCGCTGGCTGCTCGCTTAACGTTACCAGCTGGTCCACAAACTTAGTATCAAGCACCGCAATTTTCGTAGGATGCTGCTCCAGCGTTATTTCTCCCTTTGCATGTTTAATAACGACCGGATATGCTTGTTGTGCCGTTTGCGCAGCGTTTGTATTGGATGAAACGGTGCTCGTTGGGCTTGCTCCCCCTGTATTGTTCCCTGAACTATTGCCGGGCGCAGTTGCACATGCACCGAGCAACAAGATTAAACTCAACATCAAACTGACCGCTAAAATAGACCCCTTGCTCCTATTCATTCCTAAAACTCCCCCGCTAATATATTGATAATGATTATCACCTTCATTATTATAGGAGAGATTAGAACGAGAGCCAATGGAATATCCCGACACATAGGATGAACTTATGCGACGGTTTTGCCTAAAATAAAGCGGGGAGACGCCAAAATGCTTCTTAAAAGCTCGGCTAAAATAATAACTATCCCCATAGCCTACCGATTCCGCGATTACCTTTAGCGGTAAATTCGTATTTAATAACATCGCTTGCGCATGATCCATACGAATTCGGATTAAATATTCCAGCGGTCCAATACTCAGCTTCGCTTTAAATAATCGCTGCAGCTGCCTTTCGCTGCAATGAAGGGTACCTGCTATATCCTGGAGGCTGATCGGCTCGGCATAACGCTCCTCCATAAACCGAATCGTCTGGCTTACATAGTTCGGCTGAGCCATTGGCGTTCCCTCATGCGCATGGAGCTGCAGCAGGAGGTCGTACACCAATTGGTGAAAAATAGCTCTCACATGGAACTTCTCCAATGGGGCATCCAGCAGCCAATAGGTGTGCATTTGCTCTATTTTCGCAAGAACACCGAGGGGATAGTTAGGAGCGAAGCCATATTGCATTTGGAAGGGATTGTTGTCCCTATACACATTTAGCAGCTCCTTGCGGCTAGGCACAGCTAGAACGGCTTTATAAAAAATCATATAATAATCGAATGGCTCAGCAACTTGTTTAATTTCAATCGTTGCTCCTTTTCCAGCGTGGCATACATAACAACGGTCGACGTTATGCTCGGTACCGTCAATGAGGACTCTCGCCTCTCCAGCAACAGCTACCAAGAAGGCGCTCGCCGGCAAACGGAAGCCGTGCACCCCGTCACCCAATCGCAGCATAGACCGACGAACATCAAGCACCCGTATAGCCGCATGATTCCATAAGGGCAATTGTTCCTGCAACTTCATTATGTTCACCTTCCATGTCTGTTTACCGCATCTTTTTACCGCTTCCAACTCTTTTATTATAGTAAGAATCATTCTCATTATCAAAACTATTTTTTCAGCGCAAGCTAGAGCTTCGAAAATCCATTCAATATAAAATTTACTATTTTTTGATTTTTAATACATTTGTTGATATAATGAAAATGTAAGCGCTTTATACTTTAAGAAATAGGAGGAGGCTGTAGAATCCCGAGAGGATGATAGAGAGATGAGACGATACTGAAATCATTCATTGTGAAGGAGCTATCAGTTATGCTAAGGTCAAAACTCATTATTTGGTGTACCGTGTTTGCATTTGTCGTATCATTAATACCATCTGCCTGGAGCACTCAAGCTTCAGCTGGACTAGCCTCGGGTAACAAGTTTTTGGGAAATATTATTGCGGGCAGTACGCCATCAAATTTCGGTACCTACTGGAACCAAGTGACGCCAGAAAACTCCACCAAGTGGGGAGCTGTGGAATCAACAAGAAACAGCATGAACTGGGGCTCGGCAGATATGGCCTATAATTATGCAAAAAATAACAACTTCCCCTTCAAATTCCATACGCTAGTGTGGGGCAGCCAGGAGCCTGCATGGGTAAGCGGACTTTCCGCAGCTAATCAGCGTGCTGAGGTTCTTCAATGGATTCAGGCAGCTGCCCAGCGTTATCCAAATGCGGAGTATGTCGATGTGGTCAATGAGCCCTTACATGCCAAACCATCCTACCGCAACGCGATTGGCGGAGATGGCGCAACTGGATGGGATTGGGTAATCTGGTCGTTCGAGCAAGCACGTATTGCTTTTCCAAATGCGAAGCTGCTGTTAAATGAATATGGCATCATCGGTGATCCTAGCAAAGCCGCAACATACGTTCAAATTATTAATCTTCTCAAAACCAGAGGTTTAATCGACGGAATCGGCATTCAATCCCACTACTTTAATATGGACACGGTGTCCGTAAACACAATGAACTCGGTTCTGAATACATTGGGAGCAACTGGACTTCCCATTTATGTGTCAGAGCTTGACATGACAGGTGATGACGCCACGCAGCTGGCCAGATATCAGCAGAAGTTCCCGGTATTGTGGGAGCATCCATCGGTCAAAGGCGTTACGCTGTGGGGATATATCCAGAACCAGACTTGGGTAACTGGAAGTCATCTCATTACAAGCTCTGGCGTTGAGCGTCCCGCCTTGCAATGGCTGCGCCAATATTTGAGCGGCAATGGCGGTAATGGCGGAGGCAGCGCACTCGCTACCTTTGAAGCTGGAACAGAGGGATGGAGCAGTACTTCATTAGTTGGAGGCCCTTGGTCAACTACCGCGTGGAGCTCGCAGGGCTCTCGTTCGCTGCAAGGCGATATTACCATGTCCGCTGGCAGCACGCATTATTTATTTAAAAGCGGCACTACCAATTTCACAGGAAATACGAAGCTTAGAGCTACTGTAAAAGGTGCGAGCTGGGGCAATTACGGCTCTGGGTTAGGTGTAAAGCTATTCGTCAAGCATGGCAGCAGCTACGCTTGGAAGGATAGCGGCTGGGTCTCTATTAGTGCGGGCGGCCAGGCAAATTTGACACTGGATTTGGCAGGTGTAAATTTGGCCGATATTAAGGAATATGGCATTCAATTCGTCGGTGCCAGCAACGCTTCCGGAACCACTGCCGTTTATGTAGACAATGTAGTGCTTGGGAATTAATTCAATAGGGGTTAGCGGACAGTAAATGAAAGGCAGCCTATGCCTATAAGTTATCCTATAAATGGCTTATAGGCTTAGTCAGCCCTGCACTAGATATCACAGCGCCTGCTAGCTATTCTGTCTTTACATCGTTTCCATATCACCAAGCTGGTCAAGCTCACTGCCTGAACAACGGGGAGGCTAGCACAATCGCTGCAATAAAGATAAGCTGCAGCAAGGCACGGAAAGGCAGCTTTGGTACAGGCCTGCCGCCAATCGTCATTTTTTCGCGTGCCGCATAGATATTGGCCGGGAACATGGCGACGAGTATCAGCGTCAAGCCTATAGCAGCAGCAAGTGAAAATGCAGGCAGGCATATACCGATTGCTCCGGCAATTTCCAGGCATCCGGTTACAGTCACGATCCATTCTTTTTTTGGAAAAGCAGGCGGAACCATACGTATGAGATCCTTTCTGCGTTTACCCCAATGAGCGGAAGCGGTCAGCAGAAACATAATGGCTACCGCTGCCTGCAAGGATGTATGCCAATCATCGAAATAGGATAAGCCCAGCAAACCTATGATCCTGAATAACAAAAAAGATGCGACAAGGGCTATAAATGGTGCCATAATGATTCCTCCGTATCATTTAGAAGTTTTTTGCAAGCACGATATAAAAAATAATCGATAGTGATACCTTGTTTTTATCGAGGAATTACTGTTTCTTGAGGATGCCGGCCATGAAGTCAGATACCTCTCTCACAGCAAGCGAGGCTGACGATAAGGGGAAGGAAGCCCGGACACGCAGCCCTAACGACAGCAGAACGAACAATTCAGCCGTTATATCTGGATTCACCGTCTCTTCAATCACCCCATGCTCCTGACCCGCTACAATCCATTGCTTAGATAAAAACACCGATCGCTCATAAAAATGCTGGAGCACTTCCGCGATAGCGGGTTCATCCTCCCTGCCCAGCAAATATAGAAGTACTTTGTTCGTCACTTCATCACTATCTTCCAACCCTGAAAGGTTTTTGGAAATAATATGCATCGGTCCTTCGAACGATTTACCCGTGGTTTTGGCAACTTCGGCGTTAAAATGTTCATTGATGCTTTCGAGTCGATCCTGCAGCACCCAGGCAAAAATCTCATCCCTGCTGTTCACGTAATGAAAAATAGCGCCCTTGGATAATTGCGATTGCTCCATAATATCCTTCAAAGTAATCGCATGACAGCTTTTGCCTTGCAGCAGGCGATAAGCTAAAGCCTCTTTACGGGCTCCAGCTTGTTTGTTGGATGAAGGATTCCTAAGCAGCTTACCAGCCTAGCTGCTACAACGCCAGCCTAACGATTCGGCGATAATAACCAACGGTAAGCACAGCGAACACGAAATAAATGACCGTATACATCGCCATGGCCGCAGCTGCCGGAAATGTAATATCTGACAACGTCAGCGCTGAAGCTGCTTTTACGGCGACAATGGAATGGACAAGTCCAATCACCAGCGGAATCGCAAACACGAACAGCTGTTTACGGATAATACCGCCCATAATCTCTTGTTCTCCGAAACCAAGCTGGCGCAAAATAGTATAGCTCTTCCTCTCCTGCTCCGCCTCTGTCATCTGCTTAAAGTATAAAATGCTGCCAGTCGCCACCAGGAAAATAAGTCCTAGAAAACCTGCTATAAAAATGATGAGTCCGAACTTTTGAAGCGACTGTTTATAATAGGTGTCAAAGTCCGGCCGATTCTCATCTGCCTTGGCATATTTTGCATAGTAGCCCGCTGCCGCTGCGCGCTCGCTCTTAGCTGCAACTTGGTACGTATCTATCCGAATGGCTGCCGGTTCAGAAGCAGCGGGCAGCTGCTCACGAATAGCATGCAGGGTCGACTCGGAGACGATGAGTTGACTACCTTTTACGTAGTAGTTCATCGCATAACGATCTAAGCCTTTGATCACCTTAATGGCTAGGGGAATTCCGCTTGCTTCAAAATCCACGGTTTGCGGAAAAAGTACGGTATCCGGCTCCTTGCTTAATGCAGCCCTCTGTCCTTTATACCAGACGGCCTCTCCTTCCCCGGGCATGACAATATCGGCACCGCTCGCCTGCAGTTGTTCCGCTGCGAGCAGCAGGAGACTGCGCTCTCCTTCCCTGCCATTGCCCAATTGACCTGTCAGCCGAACAGCCTCAACCGCCTGATGCTTAAACGTTAGCTCTGCCTGCTCCAGCTCCGCACCAAATGAACTTGCAGCCTGCCCCTTATTTTCAAAAATAAAATCGTAAGGCAGCAGCCCGCGGGCCTCGCTCTCGGCTGAGTAATACAGCGAATACGCGATTGCCACCATGGTCAGAGTCATCGCTGACAAAACCGTTATGAGCGTAAGTGAGCTCGCATTGTCTTTCATTCGATGCATAACCGGAGCCAATGACAAGCTGTTTTTCAATCCAAGCTGTCCGTTCTTACTCCTTCGTACAAAGTAAAGCAGCCAGCCGATTGTGACACGAAACAGCAGGTAGGTTCCGAGTATAGTCGAAGCCAGAATAACCAGCATTTGCAGAAACGGCTCCTGACTAAACGGTTTGCCAGCTAGCATATAGCCCGCCCCGATCAGCGCCAAGCTGAGCAGTCCCATCATGGCGGAGAGAGCCGCTTTCGGCTGTCTCGGATGCTCCCCCTGCCGATCGTTTTTGAACAGCTCGAGGAGTGTAGTAAAATAAACTTTAAACACGATTTGTATCCATGTAAGACCGATTAGCATGGCAAATACAATAACAGTTTGAACAGCCGCTGAGCTGGAGAACGAGAGGGTTATGACCTTTTCAATACCGATCAGCTTCATCAGAATAAGGATAAAAAGTCGCGAAGCGAGCGCTCCAGCCCCGACCCCAAGAAGGAGCGCACCTATTCCAAGCAGCATATGCTCGGCAACGAGCAGCAGCAGCACCCCTCTGCGGGTCAGACCTACCAGCTGATATAGCCCGATTTCCCGGCTGCGGCGTCCCAGAAAAATACGGTTTGCTTGCAGCATGAATAGGATGACAATGGCCAGCAGCAGCATCCCTGACACCTTAAACAACGAAGCGAATTGAACATCTCCGAATGTCGCTGCCATGATGGAAGTATCGTGCTGCAAGGTAGCAAATACAAAATAAAGGGCCGTACTGGCAATAAGCGCAAAAAAATACAGAGAATAATGCTTCATATTGCTGCGCATGCTGC